>CAXNIC010000169.1:0-10174 GCA_964201945.1 Alphaproteobacteria bacterium | reverse complement strand
ACCGCCATGCTCGACCGGCTGACCCATCACTGCGACATCATCGAGACCGGAAACACCAGCTGGCGATTCAAGAACCGCAGCTGACAAAACCCTCCCCCAGACCCCCTCCCGGGCTTACCCGCGTGGGTGCACAGGTACCCCCCACGCCCGCCGCGACGCGCAACGCCGGGGGCGCTGCGCTACGGGCGCGGGTCCCCCCTATGCACTACGCGGATAAGCCCATTCCTCCCCGCCCAGAGGGGTCGGAATTGGACGCGAAAAGGGGGTCACGGTTGAAAGCGATTTGACACCTGAGAGCGCGGCCGGGGAAACGGGGCGCCGGATGAACCGAACGGAGATCGATGAGGCGGCGGCCTCGGTCCGGGGTTTCGAAACCACGGCCTCGACCATCGCCTTCGTCGACCTGGCCGGGTTCAGCGCGATCACCGACGTCTTCGGCGATGCCACGGCGATCGCGATGCTCGAGCTGTTCGAGGACAAGGTGCGGGTGGCGCTGGACGGGCGCTCCGCGCCGATCAAATGGATCGGCGACGAGGCGATGCTGGGATTTCCCGATCCCGAGGCCGCGCTTCAGGTGCTGGGCCGCCTGCTGCCGGCGTGTCGCGCCGAGCCCCGGCTGCCGCTGACGCGGGCCGGTCTCAACCACGGCCCCGTGCTGCGCCGGGCGAACGACTATTTCGGGGCGACGGTGAACATCGCCGCGCGCCTCACCGATCTGGCCGCCCCCGGGCAGCTTCTGGCGACGCGGTCGGTCGCCGATGTCGCGGCGGCGCAGGGGATCGGCGTCCGGGACTTGGGCGAGGTGGCGCTGAGATCGGTCGCCGGCTCCCTCCCTCATTTCGACATCGAGCTTGCGCCGGCGCCCGACCCGGCCTGGATCGATCCGGTGTGCAAGATGCATGCGCCCTACGAGGCGTTCCGCCGGACGCCGCCGACCGGGCCGTGGTTCTGTTCCCAGGGGTGCGCCGAGGCGTATCGGCGATCGCCGGCCACATATCCGCTCGCGTAACGCTAGAGCCGGCTCGGCTTGAAGCGCTTGCGGTAGCGGGCGGTATTCTCGCCCGACAGCATGAACACGCCTTCGCCGCGATAGTGGATCGTCTTCGGGTATTTCGGGGAGGCCGCCACATGCGCCTTCACCACCTCGAAGACGAACTGGCTGTACTTATTGATCAGGCTGGCATCGACCAGCCTGCACTCGAAGCTGGCGAAGCACTCGCCGATCAAGGGGGCGTCGACCTTGGCCGCCGGCACCGCCGTCAGGCCGAAACGCGCGAACTTGTCGATCTGGCGGCCGGAGCTGTTGCCGATGTCCACCACCTCACGCGCCAGGTCGACGGTGGGCACGTTGATCACGCATTCCCTGCTTCTGCGGATCAGCTCGAAGCTGTGGTTCTGGTCCCAGATGTAGCAGCCGATCAGCGAGGGCGAGAACCCCATCACCATGTGCCAGCCCATGGTCATGATGTTGGTCTCGCCCTTCCAGGCCGAGCTGACCAGCACGATCGGGCCGGGCTCGAGGAAGCGGCGGATCTCGCCGACCGGGAGATCCTTCTTGGCATGGCGCTTCATCGCTCGGCTCCTCGTTCGCTCCCGATCATAACCCCGTTGAGGCCCTGCGATCTCCTTGCCGCCCGCACTCATTTCCGATACGAAATCGAAGGAACTTGGGAAGGATCGAGGCATGACCGCCATTCGCAGGATCGGCCCCGCGGAATCGCCGGAGCGCCAGGCGCGGGTCGAGCTCGCCGCGACGTTCCGCATCGCCAATCGGCTGGGCTGGAACGAGGGCATCGCCAACCACTTCTCGGTCCAGGTCGCGCCCGACCGCTACCTGCTCAATCCCTATGAGCTGCATTTCCGCGAGATCACCGCGTCGAACCTGCTGCTGGTCGACGGCGAGGGCAAGGTGCATGCGGGCGAGGGGCAGGTGCGCCGCGCCGCCTTCTTTCTGCATCCCAGATTGCACACGCTGCTGCCGCGCGCGACCGCGATCATCCACGCCCATCCGCCGAACGCGACCGCGATCTGCTGCGTGAAGAACGGGCGCCTCGATCACTCCAGCGCGCATGCGATGCTGTTCGCCCGCCAGGTCTGCTACGAGGACGAGATGGGCGGGCCGCCGGACGAGGCGGAGATCCAGCGCCTGGTCTCCAAGATCGGCGACAAGACCATCATCATGCACGCGATGCACGGCGTGACCACGCTGGGCTCCTGCATCGCCGACGCCTTCGACAATTTCTACTTCACCGAACGCTGGGCGATGCTGACCTTGCTCTCCGCCGGCATGGGCCAGGAGCGCCACCGCATGCCCGACGAGATGCTGTGGGCGTCCCCCGACCGCGACAAGACGCTGACACCGCGCGCCCAGCAGGCCCATCTGAACGCCTGGATGCGGGTGCTCGACAAGGACGAGCCGGACTACAAGAGCTGAGCCGCCTTCAGTCGGCGACCACGTCCTTCGATCCCTCCGCGCCCATGTAGACGGCGAGGATGCGCACCGTGCTCGTGCCGGTGTTGCGCCCGAAGTGGGACACGTTCATCGCCTCCAGCAGACTGTCGCCCTGGCGGTAGACCTTGATGCCGTGCGCGCCGTAATCGACCGTGAGCTCGCCCTCCAGCATGTAGGCGAACATCGGCACGCCGTGCCTGTGCCCGATCGTCTTCTCCCCCGGCGCCAGCACCACGATCGCCGAGGTGATCACCGCCTTCCCCGTCGTCGGATAGACGATGTCCTCACCGACCACCGTCTTCGACGCCGAGCGCGAGCCGGTGAGATTGTAGCTCTGCGCCGAGGCGGGGGCGGAGAGGCAGAGGGTGATGGCGCAGGCGATGGAGGCGGAGAGCAGGCGAGTCATCTTTTCCTCGTGGTGCAGAGCTTTGCGTTCGTCCGAGCCCCCCACCCTAGCCCTCCCCCACGAACGGGGGGAGGGAATCCCATCTTTCGTGAACCCTCCCCCCATTTGTGGGGGAGGGCAGGGTGGGGGGCTGGCTGCCACCGGACTTGAACCGCGCGCCCGCCATGGCAATATGCACCTCATGGCCAAGCAAGCTGCATCCCGTCGTCTTCCCGAGCCCGAGCCGGCCCCGCTCTGGCGCCTCTGCGCCGAACAGCTGGGCCGCCCGGTCGCCTCCGACACCGAGCTTCTGCGTTTCGTCACCCACACGCCCCTGTCGATGTCGGTGGTCCAGCGGCTGTTGAAGCATGGCTGGCACCAGGACGAGATCCATTCGACCGTCATCCCCAAGCGCACCTTCGCCTTCCGCAAGAGCCGGGGCCAGACGACCCTGACCGCCGAGGAAACCGACCGCGCCGTCCGCGGCGCTCGCATCGTGGCGCTGGCCGAGACGGTGTTCGGCGACCGCGACAAGGCGTTGGCCTGGCTTCGGAAACCAAAGACCTTTCTCGATGGCCAGGCGCCGATGCAGGTGCTGGCACTCTCCGAGCCGACCCGCCTGGTCGAGGAGAAGCTGCTGCAGCTCGAATACGGCATGGCCGCGTGAAGCTGTGGCGGGTCTCCAAGCATACGGACTTGAGCGGCATCGGCGGCACGCTCGCCTCCGGCCGCTGGCATAGCCGCGGCCGACCGGTCGTCTACTTAGCCGAACATCCCTCGCTCGCTGTTCTCGAGGTGATCGTCAATCTCGAGATCGACCGCTCGGAGCATCCGCAAGGGTTCTTCCTGATCGAGGTGGAGGCGCCGGACGCGATCTCGATGGCGTCGGTCTCGCCGAAAGACCTCCCGCCGGATTGGCCGAAGCGGCAAGACGTCACGCGGCGGGTCGGCGATGCCCTGCTGCAACAGGCGGAGTCGGCTCTGATCAGGGTGCCGTCGGTCGTCGTCTCTGACAGCTGGAACTATCTCCTGAACCCGGCGCGCGCAGAGGTGGCGAAGGTCAAGGTGATGCGGATCACTCCGGACCCGTTCGACGCGAGGCTGTTTTTGCAGCCGTAGTATGACGTCGCTGTCCATGGAGCGGGAAAAGGCGTTAGTGCCGCCTTTGCATCGGCCATGGGATGGACGCGATGCACATGCCAGCTTCAATCAACTGGATCAGGGAGCGACCTTCGCTTTCAAATTTGGCGAAGACAAAGTTACCGTGACCAAATTCTCCATTCCCGCAAGTTAAGGTATCTTACTTGGGCCTCTGACTTGGGGGAAATGCGCTCGTATGGGCCGCTTAAGGGAGTGAGCCGCGACGATCCCGGCATTCGGTGTCGTCTACACGCGAACCCGAGTCGCGAGCCCTTTCCATGAGTCGTTGTCGACGAGACTAGACCTGGCGACAGAGAGCCGCGAACAGCCGTCAATCGACTTGAGCGTTTCCTTGACCGACTTCGCGAGCGCCTTTGATAGCCATGGACTCAAGGTGACCCGCCTAATCCAACCTATTTGCAGATCGTAGTCTTGGAACTCGCTCGCCTCATCCTTATCGACATAGATGACCCTATACTCAGATTCATCCCCATATGGATATCGTTTGAGGAAGGGCAGCTTTTCGAGTTCAACCGATTTAAGATCGCTGACTTCCTTGATCGTCTTATATTCAACATAGCCTTGCCTGATCTGCTGGTCGTTCTCAAAGGTTGAGAGCAACTCATCCTTCTCGAACTCGAGGCATACGCCGTCGCTACCATGGGAAAATACGCGCCAGTGATGGTACGTCTCTTCCCGCTCAGCAAAGCAGAGAGCCAGAACAGTTTCGGCCGCTGTGTGCCGTTTGTACTCCGCCATAAAATACGCGTCATTCTTGTCGTCCCACGTTGCGGGATTCAAGAGCGTGACGCTTCGCGTGCGTAGCATATGGATAGTTGCAGCGAGATTGGTATATCGGCGAAACGAACTCATAGGAATCTCTCCGCGATTGCCCCTGACAGGGTCGTAAATTTTTTAAGCGATTGGCGACCGTGCCTTTGCATATTCAATATTCAGTTCCCAATATAGCCGTTCCTCGCGACGCTCATCACGCTGTTCCGTTGCGTGTGAACCAGCGTCACTAATACGGCGTACCGCTCGTATGTTGACGCATTGCCCTTACTTGGCGTGCTTGCCAACTCTTCCGTCCTCACGCGACAGTCGTCTCCCCAACTCCCGCCCCATCGAAAGCCCTGCCCCATGACCTCTCTCTGCGATCTCTCCGCCGTCGAGTTGCGTCGGCTCATCGGCACGCGGGCGATCTCGCCGGTGGAGGTGCTGAAGAGTTGCGAGGAGCGGATCCAGGCGGTGAATCCGACGCTGAATGCGGTGACGGCGACGATCTGGCCGCGGGCTCGCAAGGAGGCGAAGGAGGCCGAGGCCGCGGTGAAGCGCGGCGACGATCTCGGGCCGCTGCATGGGCTGCCCTTGGGCGTGAAGGATCTTGACGACGCGGTCGGGCTGCCGACCACTCAAGGCTCGCCGATCTTCGCCAAGAACATGCCGAAGCGGGACGGCATCATGGTGGCCTCCTGCCGGGCGGCGGGCGCGATCGTGGTGGGGAAGACCAACGTTCCGGAATTCGGCGCCGGCGCCAACACCAACAATCCGGTGTGGGGGCCGACCGGCAACCCGTTCGATCCGAAGCGGATCTGCGGCGGCTCCTCGGGCGGCTCGGCGGTGGCGCTGGCCACATCCATGCTGCCGCTCTGCACCGGCTCCGACACCGGCGGGAGCCTCCGCATCCCCGCCGCCTTCTGCGGCGTCGTCGGCGTGCGGGGCTCGCCCGGCCTGGTGCCGTCGGAGCGGCGCGGCCTCGGCTGGACGCCGCTCTCGGTGCTGGGGCCGATGGGGCGCTCCACCGGCGATGCGGCGCTCATGCTCTCGGCCATCGCCAAGTACGACAGCCAGGACCCGTTCTCCCATCCCTCGGTCGACGGCAGCGTCTTCCGCGAGCTTCGGCCCGTGGATCTCTCGAAGCTGCGCGTCGCCGTCACCGAGGATTTCGGCTTCTGCCCGGTCGACAACCGCATCCGCGCCACCTTCAAGGACCGGGTGAAGCGCTTTCGTGCGGCCTTCGCCAAGTGCGACGTGGCGACGCCGGACATGGGCGAGGCCGACCGCGCCTTCGAGGTGCTGCGTGCCGTCAGCTTCCTCGCCGGCCACAAGGAGAACTACGAGAAGCGCCGTCACCTGCTCGGCCCCAACCTCATCGCCAATTACGAGGAGGGGCTCCGCTACTCGGCTGGCGACGTCGCCTGGGCCCATGCCGAGCAGACCCGCATCTACCGCCGCGTGCAGGCCTTCCATCAGGACTACGACCTGATCCTCTCGCCCACGGTCGCGGTGCCGCCCTTCCCGTGGACGCAGCTCTATGCCGACAAGATCAACGGCAAGCCGACCCGGACGTATTTCCACTGGCTGGCGCTCACCTACGCCATGACCTTGACCGGCCATCCCTCGACCTCGATCCCCTGCGGGCTGGAGCCGACCGGCACCCCCTTCGGCCTGATGGTCACCGGCCCCCATGCCGCCGACCGCTTCACGCTGGAGGCCGCGCATGCGCTGGAGCAGCATTTCGCTGGCGACGAGACGTTGCGGCGGCCGGTGCCGGACATCCGGAAATTGAGCCGAAGGTAGGCACCCTCACATTTCGTTAAAATTGAGCTAAATACTTTTTAGCTATCCGGTCGTATAGACTTACCGCCATGGGACTGAGGCGCTGGATCACCGCCGAGCCGGCCCGGGCGGTCGTCGCCGCCTTCGTGGTGGTCTTCGCCGTGTCCGCCGGGGCCATCGGCCTCCTCGTCAACCGCGAAGTCGGCGAGGTCCTGGAGCATCGCCGCCAGGCGGCGGCGGCGGTCAAGGTCCGGCTCGAGGTCCTGCTCCGCGTCGCTGAGAACCAGCTGGCCCTGATCGCCGGCGAGGCCGAGACCTTCATCTCCGAGAACCGCAAGGTCGAGACGACGCCGCCCGACCGGCGCGCCGTCCTCTGGCAGTCGCGGAGCTCGGGCGGGCTGCACTCCTTCGAGCTCCTGAGCCACGCCGAACGCGGGCCCGACGTCGGCAACCTGATCGCCTATGAGGACTTCCGGGCCCGGGCCGCGGGTCTCACCCGCACGCCGGGCGAGCTCCTCTACGACGCGACCCTCGCGCTCGCCATGAGCCGGGCCTTCCAGGTGACCTTCCGTCAGAACCGCAGCGGATCGGTCTACTTCATCGGCAGTTCCGGGCTGATGTACGTCTATCCCTGGACCAAGACCCGCGAGTCCGGGTTCGGCGACGACGTGTTCCTGCAGGACGTCTTCCAGCTCGGCCGGCCGGAGGCGAACCCCAAGCGCCGGCCGTTCTGGACGCCGGCCTATCTCGACATGGCGGGTCTCGGCCTGGTTGCCTCCCACGGCGCCCCGCTCTATCGCGACGACACCTTCATCGGCGTCGTCGCCCTCGACATCGGCCTCGACGGCATCCGCGCCTTCGTCCGCAACGAGCGCACCCGCGGCATGCTGATGCTGGCCGACTCCCAGCGCCGCCTGATCGCGTCCTCGGATCCGAAGGTCGAGGACACCTCGCGGCTCTATTCGCTGGCCGAGCAGGTTCCGCGCGGCATCGAGGGGGAGGTGCTGGGAAGCGTGTCGACGAAGCCGGCGGGGCAGGTGGTCGGCGACGGACACGTCGTCACCTTCCACCGGCTCGGCGTCGCGCCCTGGACCGTCGTCGAGGTGCTGCCGCTCGGCGAAATCTATGCAGGGCTGGCCCAGGTCTACGGGCCGCCGACGGCGCTCTATGCCGGCATCCTGGTGCTGCTCTTCGTCTTCACCTACCGGGTGGTCGGCCGCACCTTCCGCCAGGTGCAGGAGGCGAACGAGGAGCTCAGCGTCGCCTATTTCTCCCTCGAGAACGCCGCCGAGGGCATCGTCTGGTTCGACGCCGAGGGCATCGTCATCGAGGCCAACCGCATGGCGGCCGAGATCGGCGGATACAAGGTGGGCTCCCTGCACGGCAGGCATGCGAGCGAGTTGATCCCCGCACTTTCCCGCGCCGACTACCCCGGGCTCTGGGAACTGGTGAAGGCCGGGCAGCGCGAAACGCCGATGGAACGCGAGTTCCGCCGCGCCGACGGCACGCTGGTGCCGATCGAAAGCACGGCCAAATACATCAAGACCGGCGACCGCGAGTTCGCCTGTAACTTCATCCGCGACATCAGCCGAAGGAAGGAACGGGAGGACGAGCTCCGCCGCGTCCACTATGCGCTCGAGAACGCGGCCGATGGCGTTGCCTGGTGCGACAAGCACGGACGTATCGTCGAGGCGAACTTCATGGTCGGCATTCTGACCGGGCGTCCTCGCGAAGACCTGATCGGACGCCCTGCCGGCGAAATGCTGCAGGGCATCGACGAGAAGGTTTACGAGACCATCTGGAGCGTACTGAAGACGCGCACCGTCGATACGCCGGGCGAGCAGATGCTTTTGCGCGGCGACGGCACCACGCTGCCGGTCGAGACCCTGTCCAAGTACATCTCGTTCGGCGGGCGGGAGTACATCTGCACGTTCATGCGCGACATCACCGATCGCAAACGCGCCCAGATCGAGGTGTTAACGGCGAAGGAAGCGGCGGAGGAGGCGACCAAGTCCAAGTCCGCCTTCCTCGCCATGATGAGCCACGAGATCCGGACGCCGATGAACGGCGTCATGTCGATGGCGGAGATGCTGGACCAGACCGAGCTCTCCTCCGACCAGCGCTCGATGAGCCAGGTGATCCGCGCGTCCGCCCAGTCGCTGCTGACGATCATCAACGACATCCTCGACTTCTCCAAGATCGAGGCCGGCAAGCTCGACATCGAGGCGGTGGAGTTCTCGCTGCTGGAGGTGGTCGAGGGCGCGGGCGAGCTGATCGCCGGCCGCGCCGATGAGAAGGGCCTGTCGCTGGCGGTCGATCTCGATCCCCAGATCCCCGACCGGCTGATCGGCGACCCGACGCGGCTTCGCCAGATCCTGCTCAACCTGATGGGCAATGCGGTCAAGTTCACCGAGGCCGGCGGCGTGCTGCTCTCGGTCGAGCGCCAGGCTTCGAGCGCGGACGGCCTCCAGCTCCGCTTCGAGATCGTCGACACCGGCATCGGCCTGACCCACGAGGAACGAGGCCGCCTGTTCCAGGCCTTCTCGCAGGCCGACACCTCGACCTCGCGCCGCTATGGCGGAACGGGGCTTGGCCTCTCCATCTGCCGCCGCCTGGTGGACATGATGGGCGGATCGATCGGCGTCGACTCGACGCCCGCGGTCGGCTCGACCTTCTGGCTGGAGCTGCCCTTCCGCGCCGTCGATCCGGCTCCCGAGCGGCCCGACCCCGACATCGCCGACGCCCGTGTCCTGGCGCTGGGATTCGAGGGGCAGCGTCGCCACGCGCTGGAACGCCTGCTGGCCGGCGCCGGCATCACCGCCCGCTTCGCCGCCGCCGAGGGCGACAGCCTCGCCGACGCCACCGGCGAGCCGTCCGACCTCGTCCTGCTCGCCGTCAACCCGGGCCAGGATTCGGCGCTCGAGATCGGGCGCGCGCTGGCGGCGAGCGGCACCAAGGTCGCGCTGGCGGCGCCGCGCGTCATGGCGTCCACCCTGGCCGAGGCCGATCGCGCCGGCCTGCTCGCCGCGCTCACCTTCCCGCTTCGCCGCCACCGGCTCTGGCGGGTGATCGCGGCATCGCTCGGCCGTGCCGACCTGGATGCGCGCGACGCGAGGGACAACGAGAACATCGGCTGGGCGCCGCCGCCGGAGGATGAGGCGCGCGCCGCCGGTACGCTGATCCTCGTCGCCGAGGACAACGCCACCAACCGCATCGTCATCTCGCGCCTGCTCTCGCAGCGGGGTTACGCGCATGAGATGGCGGAGGACGGCGCCGAAGCCCTGTCGAGGATCGAGATGTTCGGCGGCTACGGCCTGCTGCTGACCGACTTCCACATGCCTGAGATGGACGGCTTCGAGCTGACCCGCGCCGTGCGCGCCCGCGAGGCCGCCGCCGGCGAAGGAAAGCGGATGCCGATCGTGGCGCTCACCGCCGATGCGCTGTCCGGCACCGAGGAGCGCTGCCTCGCCGCCGGCATGGATGCTTATCTCACCAAGCCGATCGATTCGAAGCTGCTGGCGGCGGCGCTGGAGAAATTCCTGCCGGCCGCCAAGGCGCTGCGCCGGCGCGCCGGCCCGGCGGTTGCGCCGTCGACCGCATCCGCCCTGCCCAAGGTCGATCCGCAGATCCTCGACCTG
>CAXNIC010000168.1:0-10185 GCA_964201945.1 Alphaproteobacteria bacterium | reverse complement strand
GAGGCCTTCCAGAAGAAGGACCTCGCCAAGGCGAAGGCCCTTCTGAAGGAGTCGGGCTACAACGGCGAGAAGGTGGTCGTGCTGATCCCGTCGGATCAGCAGATCATCCGCGACATGAGCATCGTCACCGTGGCGACGCTGCGCGAGGTCGGCTTCAACGTCGAGGACGTGAACACCGACTGGGGCGGTCTGCTCGCCCGCCGCGCCAAGCAGGACGCGCCGGACAAGGGCGGCTGGAGCGTGGTCCATACCTGGGGCTTCGGCTTCGAGCTGGGCAGCGCCATCTCCAACTACGGCCTGACCACCGCCTGCGATCGCTCCGGCTGGCCGGGCTGGCCCTGCGACGAGACCATGACCAAGCTGCGTGACGACTGGGCCAAGGAAGGCGACATCACCAAGCGGAAGGCGATCGGCGAGGCGATCCAGCAGCGCGCCGTCGAGCAGGCCTACTTCACCCCGCTCGGCACCTTCTTCCAGCCGATGGCGTATCGTTCCAGCCTCTCCAACATCGTCGAAGTGGCGATCCCGGTGTTCTGGAACGTCGAGAAGAAGTAAGTCTCGTTGAAGAAGGGGCCGGCGACGGGAAACCGTCGCCGGCCCTTTTCTATTTTCGGCATCTCTCCGGACCGCGGCGGATGCCGTGGCTCTCCGACACGATCACACCCCGTCATCCATCGCCCAGCGCAGCCAGCCAGGTACGAGTTCGGCCGAAGCGACCATGCAACCGTTGCGAAAGAAGAAAAGCTTGGCGTGAGGCTGATTGGCCGGCTCGACCGAAAGGATGCCATCTGCCGCCAAATCGCTCGTCGGCGCATTGGCATTGAACACGCGAACGAGGCTTACCGCGTTACCGCCCCCAATCCACGTCAGGCGGGTGCCCGGATTCTGGCGGCGGATCGCGAGCTCGGTGTCGGGCCGCGTGGAGCAGAAGCTGGTCATGGCCGTGCCCTCGGCGACGGCTAGTGAAGGCAACGCCATCATGAAAAGAGCTGCGGATATTGAGGCGAGGGCTCTTGGCAGCATGGGAGAACTCCCAATTTGATCCAGATACCTGCGGGTCATAACGGCGGCGGGTGCGACTGCGCACGCTGCCGAAGCCTCTGCCTCAACTCATCTGTGCCTCTGGCGATCCATCGCGGCCGAGAAATACTCCGATTTGGTGCCGACGCTGCCGACGCCTTTGAGTAATTGGTATTCCAGTACCAGTCATTCTCGGTGGTCTGGATGCTGGCGCCTGCAAGTAGGCTTCGGCAGCGCCGGGCGGGTTCGCGCCGCCCCCTATCGCCTGGCTACGGTCGAGCCAGTCCGAGCGGAGTCAGAACAGAACCACGACCTACTGCAACGAAGTTCATATTGGCTTCGTGGGCTACGAAGACGCTCCCGCAAGAAGCCCGTTCATCTGAGTAAGACCGCGTCGGCTACTCCGCTATTTCCACGGATCCGCGTCCAGCGGCCAGATCGGGCGGCGGACCTTGGTGTAGGGGAGACGGCGGTAGTCGAAGTCGACGGCGCCGGGAGAGGCCGCATAGACGATGCCGCGCGCCACGGGCCCGAAGCCGGCGCGGAAGTGGTTCATCGACTTCACCACCACCATCTGCTTCGCCATCACGTCGATGCCCATCTGCCTGAACGAGCCCGGCGACAGCGTCTGCGAGCGGCCGGTGTTGGCGACCACGTCGATCTCGGTGCCTTCGATGCGGAAGGCGGCGGCACGGCCGAGCGAGGTCGAGCCGGTGCCGAGGCTGTCGGTGAGCTCGTCCACCAGGGCCGTCACCGTCACCTTGATGTCGAGCGGATCGCCGGAGACCGGCCCGATCTTGCCGCCGAGGCGAAGCGCCAGCTTGCCGCCGACGCCGACATCCTCGGCCAGCGCGACCGCGCCCGGATCCCAGAAGCAGCCGACCGCGGCCGACTTGATGCCGCGGGCCAGCAGCGAGCGCAGGATGAAGGTGGAATCGCTGGGCGCGCCGCCGCCGGCATTGTCGCCGATGTCGGCGATCACCACCGGGCCGTTGCCGCCGGCGATGCCGAGCGTCCTGTCCTGCTCCTTGCCGGACGAGATGTTGAGCGAGCGGTCGATCGCCGGCTCGAGGTCGAGCCAGGGCGGCTCGATCTCCTTCCGCATGGCGTAGACCTCGCGGCCGAGCTCCTCGGCCAGCTTGTCGCCATGCGCCTTTTTGTCGTCGGTGACGATCAGCATCTTGGTGCCGACTTCGCGCACGTCGGCCCAGGGGAAGCCGTGGCCGAGCGAGACCGAGATCACGCCGTTCCTGCCCTCGAGCGCGGTCATCTTCTTCACGAATGTGGCCATCGGCTCGACCGTCGTCGGGTAGAGCCCGATGGTGCGGCAGTCGAACAGCGACATCACCGGCTTGACCTTGCCGTCGACGGTGTCTGCGATGATCTTGAACACCTCTTCCGCCCGCTCGGCGATGTCGGTGTGCGGATACTCCTTGTAGATCACCAGCGCGGTCGCGGCCGAGATCATCTCGTCGGTCAGATGGCAGTGGAGATCCAGCTCGGCGCCGATCGGCACCTTCGGCCCGACGATCTTCCGGATGTTCTGCAGAAGGTCGCCTTCGCAGTCGTCATAGCCTTCCGCAACCATGGCGCCGTGCAGGTTCAGCAGCACCACGTCGACCGGCATCGCCTTCTTCAGGTCCGCCAGGACCTCGTCGCGGAAGGACTCGTAAACATGCTTGAGCGTGCGGTTGGCCGGCTGGGCGAAGCAGGCGAGGCTCTCCACCACCTCCCATCCCCGGGCCTTGGCGCGGTCGCGGAAGATGACCAGCGGCACGGCGAAGACGCTGGGCGGCTCGGCATGCTTGCCGCCGCGCACCATGTAACATTCCTCGTAGAGCTTGAAGCCGGCGGGCAGCGGCGAAAAGGTGTGGGTCTCGGTCGCCACCATGGCGGTGAACAGGCGCGTCACGGATCTTAGGCTCCTTGCTTCCAGGGATCGGCGTCGAGCGGCCAGATCGGCCGCCGCACCTTGGTATACGGCAGGCGACGATAGTTCACATCGATGCAGCCGGGCGAGGCCGCATAAACGATGCCGCGGGCGATCGGCGCGAAGCCGTCGCGGAAATGGTTCATCGCCTTCACCACGACCAGCTGCTTCGCCATCGGGTCGATGCCGAGGCGGGTGAAGGCGAGCGGCGAGGATGTCGGCGAACGCAGGCTGTTCGCGACCACGTCGATCTCGGTGCCGGCGATGCGGAAGGCGGCGGCACGGCCGAGCGGCAGCTCGCCGCCGCCAAGCATGTCGCGGAGATCGGGGTTGAGGCCGGTGACGGTGACGTCGAGGTCCAGCGGGGCGCCGGAGATCGGCCCGATCTTGCCGCCGAGGCGGAGCTGGAGCCGGCCGCCGACCCCGACCTCCTCGGCCAGCGCCACGGCGCCCGCATCCCAGATGCAGCCGACGGCGGCGCTGTGGATGCCGCGGGCGAGCAGCGCGCGCAGCACCCAGGTTGAGTCGCTGGGGGCACCGCCGAAGGCGTTGTCGGTGACGTCGCCGAGCACCACCGGGCCGTTGCCGGTGGCCTGCGGCAGCGAGGCGTCCGTCTCCTTGCCGGCGGAGATGGCGAGCGCGCGGTCGAGCCCGGGCTCCAGGTCCATCCACGGCGGCTCGAACTTCATGCGTAGGTCATACGCCTCGCGGCCGAGGGTTTCTGCGAGGCGCGCGCCCTCCTCCGGCCGGTTGTCGGTGATGACCAGCATCTTGGTGCCGACCTCGCGCACATCGGCCCAGGGGAAGCCATGCGCGAGCGAGACGGACAGCACGCCATCCCTGCCCTCGAACGACGCCATCCGCTTGACGAACCCAGCCATCGGCTCGAGCGGCGTCGGGTAGAGCCCGATGGTGCGGCAGTCGAACAGCGCCTGGTGCGGCCTGAGCCGGCCTTCGAGCGTGCCCAAGATGATGTCGAACAGCTCGTCGGCGCGCGCCACCATGTCGGTGTGCGGGTATTCCTTGTAGATGACCAGCGCGTCGGAGGCGTCGATCATCTCCTGCGTCAGATGGCAATGGAGATCGAGCTCGGCGCCGATCGGCACCTTCGGCCCGACGATATCGCGGATGCGCTGCAGCAGGTCGCCTTCGCAGTCGTCGTAGTCTTCGGCGACCATAGCCCCGTGCAGATTGAGGAGAACCACGTCGACCGGCATCGCCTTTTGGAGATCGCCCAGGATCTCGTCGCGGAAGGTCTCGTAGACATGCTTCAGCGTTCTCGCCGCCGGCGGAGCGAAGGTGGCCAGGCTTTCGACCACCTCCCATCCCAGCGCCTTCGCGCGGTCGCGAAAGCGCACCAGCGGCAGCGCAAAGAAGCCGGTGGGCTCGGTGTGCCGGCCGCCGCGGACCAGGTAGAAGTCCTGGTAGAGCCTGAAGCCGGCCGGGATCGGCGAGAACGTGTTGGTCTCGGTCCCCAGCAGGGCGGTGAACAGGCGCATCGGCCTACTTCCAGGGATCGGCGTCGAGCGGCCAGATCGGGCGCCGTACGTTCTTGTAGGGCACGCGGCGATAGTCGGTGTCGATGCAGGCCGGCGAGGCGGCATAGACGATGCCGCGCGCGATCGGCTCGAAGCCGGCGCGGAAGTGGTTCATCGACTTGACGACGACGAGCTGCTTCGCCATCGGATCGATGCCGAAGGCCTCGAACACCGCCGGCGAGAAGGTCTGGCAGCGGCCAGTATTGGCGATCACGTCGATCTCGGTGCCGTCGATGCGGAAGGCGGCGGCGCGGCCGAGCGGCATCTTGCCGGTGCCCATCACGTCGACCAGCTCGTCGGTCAGACCCAGCACGGTGACGTCGAGATCGAGCGGGTCGCCCGAGACCGGCCCGATCTTGCCGCCGAGACGGAGCTTGAGGCGGCCGCCGACGCCGACTTCCTCGGCCAGTGCGACCGCGCCTGCATCCCAGAAGCAGCCGACAGCCGCGCTCTTGATGCCGCGCGCCAGCAGCGCCCGGAGCACGAAGGTGGAATCGCTGGGGGCGCCGCCGCCGGCATTGTCGGCGACGTCGCCGATCACCACCGGGCCGTTGCCGGCGGCCTGCATCAGCGTCTCGTCCTTGGCCTTGCCGGCCGAGATCGCGAGCGCCCGGTCGAGCGCCGGCTCGAGGTCGAGCCAGGGCGGCTCGATCTCCTTCCGCATCGCATAGACCTCTCGGCCCAGTTTCTCGGCGAGGCGCACCCCCTCCTCCGGCCGGTTGTCGGTCACCACCAGCATCTTGGTGCCGGTTTCCTTGACGTCGCCCCAGGGGAAGCCGTGGCCGAGGGAAAGCGAGAGGATGCCGTTCTTCCCCTCCATCCCGCGCATGCGCTTAACGAAGCCCTTCATCGGCTCGTAGGTGGTGGGATAGAGGCCGATGGTGCGGCAGTCGAACAGCGCCTGGTGCGGCTTCACCTTGCCGTCGACCGTGTCGGCGATGATGTTGAACAGCGCCTCGGCACAGTCGAGGATGTCGACATGCGGGTATTCCTTGTAGATGACCATCGCGGTCGAGGCCTGGACCATCTCGTCGGTCAGGTGGCAATGGAGGTCGAGCTCGACGCCCATCGGTACCTTGGGTCCAATGATGGCGCGGATGCGCTGCATCAGGTCGCCCTCGCAGTCCTCGTAGTCCTCGGCGATCATCGCGCCATGCAGGTTGAGCAGCACGGCGTCGACCGGCATCGCCTTCTTCAGGTCGTCCAGGATCTCGTCGCGGAAGGTCTCGTAGACATGCGTCAGCGTCGGCGCCGCAGGCTGGGCGAAGGTGGCAAGACTCTCCACCACCTCCCAGCCCCGGGCCTGGGCGCGCTTGCGGAAATGAACCAGCGGCTCGGCGCAGAAGTCCGGCGGTTCCCGGTGCTTGCCGCCGCGCACCAGGTAGAAGTCCTTATAGAGCTTGAAGCCGGCGGGGACCGGCGAGAACGAGTGGGTCTCGGTCCCCAGCATGGCGGTGAACAGGCGCATCGGCGACTCCGGGCGGGCGGGAGAGCGAGCCTGCCCGAGGATCGCGGGCGAAGTCCAGCCGACCCGCCCCTCAGAGAAACTGCTCGTAGAACCGGATGTCGTCTTCGAGGATGCGACGAAGCACCCGCATCAGGGCCTGATCGTCGAGCACCTTGGCGACGATCTCCGCATAGCCGGGGAAACCGTTGCGATTGAGATGCGGAAGGGGGGCCGCGATTCCGGTCAGACGCTGGAAGCGCGGCCAGTCGCGATCGAGGGTCTCGACGACGCCGATCAGGTCGAAGCTGGAGACATCGCAGCCGCCGAAGATCGTCTCGGTATAGAACCGGCGGATCTGCGGCAGGCCGGCGAAGTCGAGAAGGCCGAGCCGCTCGTCGAGCAGGCGGTCGTGCACGGGGTTCCCGTGCTTCGGCTCGTTCACCCAGAAGAGATAATGCGAGAGAGTACGGCGGATCGGCTCGCGGAGGAAGGCGATGCGCCGGCGGGCCGGGACATCGGCGTAGCGGACGGCCGGAAAGTGCCCGTGCACCACGGTCGCCGCCGGCGACAGGGCCGGGCGCTTCATCCGGCCGGCCGCCGACCTGTCGTCCTCGAGGAAGGTCTCGTAGTCGCCGGCGATGCGATGCCGTCCGTAATGGCCGATCAGAACCTCGCAGAGCGAGGTGCCGAACGCCTTCGGCACGTGGAGCGAGACCAGGTCGAGCGTCTGGGAGGCGGCGTCGGCGGCTGGTCGCGGCACGACATGACGCACGGCACTATCGGTGATCGTCGACATCGCATCCCCCGGAAGCAGTTCATCACCTGCCCGAAGGATGCGCGGCATTTTAGAAAAACCTCAGTGACAGGCCTCACTTGTTGATGCAGATCACCTCGTGACGGCGCTCACAGGGAAGGTGTCCCGATGACCCAGGCAATCTCGATCCGGCGGCTCGAAGCCGGCGACGCGGCGGCGTTCCGGGCGATCCGGCTGGAAGCTCTCGAGCTTCACCCGGAAGCCTTTCAGTCGGTGCATCGCGACGAGGCCGCGGACCCGCTGGCCCAGATCGCCGAGCGCCTGGCGCGTTCCCCGGTGTTCGGGGCGTCTCGCGGGGCCGGTCTCGTCGGCATGGCCGGATTCTTCGCCCACCAGGGCGAGAAGGTCCGGCACAAGGGCGTCCTCTGGGGCATGTATGTGCAAGCCGGGGCGCGCGGGCTCGGCATCGGTGAGGCGCTGGTCGAGCGCGTCATCGCGCACGCGCGGACCGAGGTCGAGATCCTCGGACTCGCCGTCGTCACCGAGAATGCCTCGGCGCGGCGGCTCTACGAACGCCTCGGTTTCGTCGCCTACGGCACGGAGCCGCGCGCGATGAAGCAGAATGGCATCTACTACGACGAAGTGCTGATGACGAAGACGCTCGGCCCCGTCAGCGGATGAACAGCCGGTTGACGTAGCGGTCCTTCGGCGACCAGGCGAGCCGGTGCTCGAAGCCGTCGCGCGGCAATGGCGCCAGCCGGTTCTGCACATAGGTGCTGGCGCGGCCGAAGCCGTAACGGGCAGAGAAGATCAGCCGGTCGCGCGAGCGGGGAAGGTCGCCGCGATGAAGCCCGTTGGTGTCGATCAGGGCCGCCGTTCCGGCCGGACCGACCAGGCGCACCAGCTGGCGATGGAAGACCCGCTCGTAGAGCTCGTCATTCCGCTCGATGCGGCAGGTGAGCGTCTTGAGGTCGTACCGCTCGCCGGCCGTCTCGACCTCGCCCGGGAGGCCATCCGCCCGCAACCGTTCGAACGCGGCGTCGCGGTGCGTGCCGCGAACGAAGACATGTGGCCCCGCCTCTTCGTCGACATCCGTCAGGTAGACGAACAGCGTGCAGAACCCGACGTCGTCCCGGTCGCGGTGGAGGTGATTGTTCGACGATGCGAGCTCCGGATGGCCGGCAAAGGACCACCAGAGATTCAGC
Organism: Alphaproteobacteria bacterium; assembly: GCA_964201945.1. Taxonomy (GTDB): domain Bacteria; phylum Pseudomonadota; class Alphaproteobacteria; order SHVZ01; family SHVZ01; genus SHVZ01. Next base: position 2,291 of record CAXNIC010000168.1, on the reverse strand, counting down.
CCGTAGAGCGTCGGGACGCAGCCCAGATGCGCCTCCGCCATCGCCACCAGATCGGGCCGGTTGACCAGTTCCAGGAGATGCGGCAGCGCCAGGATGGTGGCGAGGTCGTATGAACCGAAATGGTAGCGCCGGGCGTCGCCGGCGACGTTCCGCGCGATGCCGTCGCTATGCGCCTGGGTATGCATGTTGAAGACGGGGACGCCCTCAAGGCGCCGGGTGATCTCGCTCACCTGCCCGGGCGTCAGCCGAAGGCCGAGCGGGGCGAAACCATCCTCCTCGAGGACGGTTGCGCCAGGCGAATCCCGATAGCGCTCGATGCCGTGCCGCACGCAGAACCGGCTGACGCTGCCCGCCAGGATGCGTGCGGCGGCCTCGCGGTCGGCAGGTTCAGCACGTCGGCACCGCCGACCGGGAGGGACAGCCCCGCTTCCGGCGGCACGTGCAGCACCGGCTCGACATCGCGATCGTAGTCGGCGCGGGCGGCGTGCAGCCCTTCGTAGGCGGCTTGCGAGACCCGCGACAAGGCCAGCGCGTTCGCGAAGCACACCGCCGCCTCATCCCGCTCCCCCTGGCTCGTCAGGATGCGTCCGAGGCTTTCGAAATAGACATGGTGCGGCCGGGCGGCCACGGCGGCGCGGATCAGCTCAAGGGCATCCCGATGATGCCCGGCCTCGTCGGCGATCAGGCCGAGCAGATGGTAGGCATCGATGTTTCCTGGCTCGGCTGCGAGCGCGGCGCGATAGGCGCGCTCGGCCTCCGCCAGGTTGCCCGCCCGGTGATGGGCGACGCCTTCTTCGAGAAGCGGAAGCGAGGCGTTCATCGAGCCGGATCTAAGGCAGCGGCTTCTCGACGCTCTGCAGCAGCGCGAGCAATCCGGCGAGGAGCTGGGTCGGGCTGGGCGGGCATCCCGGGATGTGCAGGTCGACCGGCATCACCGCATCGATGCCGCCGACGACCCCGGCGCCGCCCTTGAAGCAGCCGCCGTCCAGCCCGCAGTCGCCGACCGCCACCACCCATTTGGGCGACGGGGTCGCCTCGTAGGTGCGCCTCACCGCCTCCTCCATGTTGCGGGTGACCGGGCCGGTCATGAGGAGGACGTCGGCGTGGCGCGGGCTGGCCGCGAAGCGGATGCCGAAGCGCTCGAGGTCATAGACCGGATTGTTGAGGGCGTTGATCTCGAGCTCGCAGCCGTTGCACGATCCGGCATCGATCTCGCGGATGACGAGGCTGCGCCCGAGCTTGGCCCGGGCCGCCTCCGCGACGCGGCCCGCCAGCTCGGCGAGCGCGTCGGAGGAGGGAGGCGGCGGCGGCAGAGTGACGGGGCCGTCGGCGAGTGCCCTCGCGATCAGCCGCCACATGCCGCCGCCTCCGGTCCGGCTAGAGCTTGCCCAGCACCGCGTCGGCGCTCGAGACCTCGAACTTGCCGGGTGCCTCGACCTCGAGCGACTTGACCACGCCGTTGTCGACGACCATGGCGTAGCGCTTGGAGCGATGGCCCATGCCGAAGCCGGTGCCGTCCATTTCCAGGCCCATCGCCTTGGTGAAGTCGCCATTGCCATCGGCCAGCATCGCCACCTTGTCACCGACGTTCTGGGACTTGCCCCAGGCGTCCATGACGAAGGCGTCGTTGACCGAGAGGCAGGCGACCAGGTCGACGCCCTTGTTCTTCAGGTCGGCGTTCTTGTCGACGAAGCCGGGAAGATGCTTGGCCGAGCAGGTCGGCGTGAATGCACCCGGAAGCGCGAACAGAACCACCTTCTTGCCGGCGAACAGCTCGCCGGTATCGACATCCTTCACGCCCTCGGCGGTCATGCGCTTGATCTTCACCGACGGGACCTTGTCACCGACCTTAACAGCCATGGCATCCTCGCTCTTGACGGGTTTCTTGGGGGAGGGGCCGGGAGCCCCTGCGGAGGCCGTCAGCATCGCCGTCCGGGCGACATCGCGCAAGGCCGCGATTGCGTGGGCCGGTTCCGCCCGGTAGCCTTGCGCCGAGACCAACAGAGCGAGGCCTGCGGCCCCCGAGAATGCTGACGCTGACGCTCCTCGGGCTCTTACTCCTCCTCATTCTCGGCCTCGCGGCGCCCTTCCTTGGCTCCGAGCGCCTGGCGCTCCGCCTCGTGCTCGGCGGTGTCGGCGGGCTGGCGCTCGCGCTCGGCACCATCGCGGTCATCCGGCTGGCCACCGGCGGCGAGGTGACCGAGCTCAGCCTGCCGCTCGGACTGCCCTGGATCGGAAGCCACTTCCGCCAGGACGACCTCTCCTGCTTCTTCCTGGCCGCGATCAACCTG
>CAXNIC010000167.1:0-10219 GCA_964201945.1 Alphaproteobacteria bacterium | reverse complement strand
GAGGCGCGCTTGGCGAGTCGGAAGCAGGAGTTGAGATCGACATTGATGATCTCGTCCCACTCGGCGTTGGTCGCCTCGGTCGCCGTCTTGGCGTTTCCGTAGCCGGCGTTGTTGATGAGGATGTCGAGATGGCCGAGATCCTTTTCGATCTTGTCGACCGCGGCGTCCGCCTTGGCGATGTCGGTGGTGTCGAAGGCCATCGTCGACGCCTTGCCGCCTGCGGCGACGATGGCGTCGCGGGTCTTGGCGATGCCGGCCTCGTTACGGCCGTTGACGACGACATGGGCGCCGCAGCCAGCCAGCGCCAGCGCCATGGCGCGGCCGAGGCCGCGGGACGCGCCTGTCACCAGCGCCACCTTGCCGTCGAGCGAGAAGATCTTGGTCACGGGGAAACTCCGGTTTTCGGGGGGAGGGATGTCAGCGGCCGGCGAGCAGCGACTTCGCCAGCATGGCATGGATGCCCTTGTTGCCATCGACGAGCTGCGTGACGCGGAGATCGACGGCAAGGCTGGAGAGCATGTAGGCCTCCTCCGCCGAGACGTTGAGGCGCTCGCAGATCATCTTGATCATCTCGCGCAGCGCCTGCTTCGCCGCCTCGTCAAGATCGACGTTGAGGCCCATCGAGATCAGATGCGTCGGCGTCTCCGCCCGCGGGAACTTGAGTTTGAGATCTTTCCTGACGATCAGCTCGAAGGTGCCGGAGACCGCGGTCTCGAGCGCGGTGATCGAGACCTCGCCGTCGCCCTGCACCGCATGACCGTCGCCGGTCGAGAACAAGGCGCCCTTGTTGAAGACCGGCAGGTAGAGAGTCGAGCCGGCGCCCAGCTCCTTGTTGTCGAGGTTGCCGCCGTATTCGCGGGGCTCGATGGTGCCGACGCGGCCATAGATCGCCGGCGGCGCCACGCCCATGACGCCGCAGAAGGGCTTCAGCGGCACCTTCATCCCCCAGGGCATTTCCGCGGTCATCGCCTTCCGGTCGAGCGGGATGTGCCAGAGGCGCCGGACCGGGAAGTCCTCGGGCAGGGTCCCCTTGAGCGGCGCAATCACGGTCCAGCCCCAGTCCTGGCGCAGCGCCACGTCCTTGACCCGGACCTCCAGCGTGTCGCCGGGCTCGGCGCCTTCGACATAGATCGGCCCGGTCAGGATGTGGCCGCCCGGCCCCATCTTCACCTGAGCGAGGATCTCCGGATGCTCGGGCAGGATCTGGAACGGCGCCGGCGGCAGGGTCTCCTTCGCGCCGGAGACGCAATGAACGGTCACTGTATCGCCGGAGGCGATCTTCAGGACCGGCGGCAGATCGGCTGCGAACACCCCCCAATGGCAGGTGGCCGGGGAAGCGGAAAGCTCATGATGGCGGGGCATCGGATCTCTTAGGGGAAGGACGGACGGGAGTTGGATGATAGCGCATCCTCCGGCCGGCGAGGGCTCTTGACCGCTCGCCCGCTTGGCCCCATGCATCCGGGTACCCAAACGGAGACCTGGGGCGATGGGCTCCGCCGAGATACCAGCTGCGAGCGCACCTGTTTTCGTCGTCGCCGACGACCATCCGATGGTCCGGGACGCGCTGGGCACGGCATTGCGCCAGAGCTTCGCCGGTGCCCGCATCGACACTGCCGGTTCGATGGCCGAGGCGATGGCGGTGCTCGAGCGCGAGGCGGAGGTCGATGCGCTCTTGCTCGATCTCGACATGCCGGGGATGGACGGCCTCACCGGCCTCGCCACCGTCCGCGCCACCTATCCCTCGGTTCCGGTCGTCGTCGTCTCAGCCGCCCGCGACGGGCGGGTGATGCGGCGCGTGATGGACCTCGGCGCCTCGGCGTTCATGTCGAAATCGGCCTCGCTCGAGTCGATCGCCAGCGTGGTCAAGGCGGTGCTGGAGGGCGAGGTGCTGATGCCGCCGGAGGCGGAGGCGGTCGAGAGCGACGACGAGGCGATGGAGTTCGTCCGCCGTGCCGCCCAGCTGACACCTCAGCAATGGCGCGTGATGGCGCTGATGGCTCAGGGGCTTCTCAACAAGCAGATCGCCTACGAGCTCTCTGTCGGCGAGCCGACGGTGAAGGCGCATGTGACGACGATCTTGAGGAAGCTCGGCGTCCGCTCGCGCACCCAGGCCGTGATCCTGGCGCGCCACTTGGCGCTGGAGCCGCCGAAGGAAACCGTCAGGCCCTGAGCGCGACCGTCTGGCGTCCGCGGCCACGGAGAAGCGCGCGCAGCGCCGCCGGCTTGACCGGCTTCAGCAGCAGGTCGATCCGCTGCTCTCGTGCCCGGGCGCGGAGCGTGGGATCGCGATCCGCGGTGATCAGCGCGGCGGCGATTTCGGCGCCCCATTCCGCGCGCAGACGCTGGATCGCCGTAAGTCCGTCCTGGCCGGATCCTAAGTGATAGTCGACCACCAGCAGGTCCGGCGCGCGGCCTTCCTCGGCAAGCGCGGCGAGAGCTTCGTCGGCGCTGGCGGACGCGATGATCCGGCAGCCCCAGCCGCCGAGCAGCGTCGCCATGGCGTCCCTGACCTGCGCCTCGTCGTCGATGCAGAGCACGAAGGCCCCGGTGTCGAGACCGGCGAGGGGAAGGGGCGCCGGTGCCGGTGCCGGGCGCCGGGCGGCGGCGGCGGCAAGCGGCACGATCACCGAGAAGACCGTGCCGCGGCCGGGGACCGAGCGCAGTGACACCGTGTGGCCGAGCATGCGGGCGATGCGGTCGACGATGGCGAGGCCGAGGCCGAGGCCGCGGCCTTCGCCGCGGTCGACGGCGGCGGGATGAAGGCGGACGAACTCCTGGAAGACGAGATCGTGCTTGTCCTCGGGGATGCCGGGGCCGTTGTCCCAGACTTCGATTCGGAGCGATCGACCGAACCGCCGGCAGCCCAGCACGACGCGCGGCTTCCGGTTTTCGTCGCCGCCATAGCGGAGCGCGTTGGAGACGAAGTTCTGCAGGATGCGGCGAAGCAGCGCCGGGTCCGTCGTCACCGTCGCCGAGCACGGCATCATCCTGAGGATGGTGCCGCTCTTCGAGGCGAACGGAGCAAACGCGGCGGCAAGCGAGTCGAGGAGCGGCTGCAGGAGGAAAGCCCGCTTGTCGGGCTTGAGCGCACCGGCATCGAGCTTGGAGATGTCGAGGAGCGCGTCCAGCAGCGCTTCGACGGCGCCGAGGCCCTGGTCGATCTTGGTGACCAGGTCGTTGCCCGGCTGGCGGTCGGCGAGCGCCGCCGTGAACAGGCGGGCGGCGTGGAGCGGCTGCAGCAGATCGTGGCTCGCCGCGGCGATGAAGCGGGTCTTGCCGAGATTAGCCGCCTCGGCCTCGGCGCGGCTTCGCTCGAGCTCGACCGTGCGCTCGGCGACCCGGTGCTCCAGCGTCTCCTTCGACTGGCGCAGGACCGCCTCGGCGGCGCGGGCCTGAGTGGTGTCCTGGTAGAGGAGGAAGAATCCGGCGACGGCGCCGGCATCGTCGAAATGCGGGATGTAGGTGCCCCGGGCGATCTCGATATTGGCGTCGTTGGTCGGGAACTCGATCTCGAAGGTCTGGTGCTCGCCTCGCAGCACGCCGTCGATATGCGGCTTGAGGCGCCGATAGCGCTCTTCGCCGATCACCTCGACGATGGTCCGGCCTTCGGCCTCCTCCGGTGTGAGATTGAGGGCCGCCTGGTACTGCCGGTTGGTGAAGCGATAGCGTTCGTTCCGGTCGATATAGGCGATGAGCACGGGCACGTTGTCGGTGTAGATGCGGATGCGTCGTTCGCTGTCGCGAAGCACTTCCGCGGCGCGGACACGCGCGGTCACGTCGTGGCAGGTGGCAACGAAGCCGCCGCCTGGCAGCGGATCGAGGCGAAGCTCGATCACGCCGGCATTCGGCGCCCGCAATTCCACGACCTGCGAGGAGTCCGGCCGCTTCAGCACCTCCGACAGCGCTTCCGCCTCAGCGCCGACCGTGACCGCGTCCGGATCGACGCCGAGCAGCACGGGGAAGCGTTCGTTCCAGATCTCGAGCCGGCTTTCGCGATTGAAGGCGGCGATGCCGAGGCCGGCATGGTCGAGTGCGTTCCGGAGGAGCTCCGAGCTGTAGCGGATCGCCTCGGAGGCCTCGTCCAGCATGGCGCGGGCCGCGCTCGGCAGGATCAGCCGGCGGCGCACGACTGCGGCCATGATGACGCGAGCGGAGGCGGCGCCGATGGTGCCGGAGAGCAGGCGCTCGGCTAGCGTGAGCGCGGCCGGCACCGACAGCCCGCGCTCGGCGAAGGCGCGGTCGGCGCGCTCCGAGCCGATGAAGCGGGCGACCAGATCGCGAAGTTCCTCGATCCGCGAGGCGGCGTCGCCGCCGGGATGGGCCGGGTGCGGGGCCTCGGCGCCGAGGACGAAGGCATCCGCCTGTTCCTGGTCGCGCCGCCGCGCCCGGGTCAGGAGCGAGCCCACGACCAGCAGCAGGGTGTTGATGGTGATGCCGACGAGAAAGCCCTGGCCGATCGGGTCGAGGGAGTCGAAAGGCGCCGGCAGGAAGTCCGCCAGCGGCGTGGCGAGCTCGGCGCCGCGCGCCTGGCGAAGCGACGGCAGCAGAAGCGCGTAGAGCCAGACGGCGAAGCCGCCGGCGAGACCGGCGACGACGCCGAAGCGGTTCGCCCGCCGCCAGTAGAGGCCGAAGACGAGGCCGGGCATGAAGTTGGCGACGGCGCAGAACGAGATCATGCCGATGGACGCGAGCGGCAGGTATCCGGCAATGGTGCGGTGATAGGCATAGCCCGCGAGCACGATCACCAGCACGGCGGCGCGGCGGACCAGGAGGACGAGCGGGCCGAGATCGCCTTGCGCGGCGGCGCGCCGGCGTAGCAGCAGCGGCATCACCAACTCGTTGCCGATCATGCCGGAGAGCGCCATGCAGGCGACGATGACCATCGAGGTCGCCGCCGATAGCCCGCCGATGAACACCAGGATCGACAGCCACTCCTCGTTATGGCTGAGCGGCAGGGTCAGCACGAACAGATCGGGATTGGCGACCTGTGGCAGCAGCAGGAGGCCGCCGGCGGCGATCGGGACCACGAACAGGTTGATGAGCAGGAGATATGCGGGGAACAGCCAGCGCGCGGTCTTGAGGCTGGCCGGGTGGTCGTGCTCGACCACCGCGACATGGAACTGGCGCGGCAGGCAGAGGAAGGCGCTGGCGGCGAGCACCGTCGTCACCATCCACGACAGCGAGGAGGCGCGGCCCTCGAGGCGCTCGCTGACCTCGGCCGCCGCGGCGATCCGGGCGATCAGGTCGGACGGGCCGTCGAACAGGCCGAAGATCACGAAGGGGCCGACGGCCAGCAGCGCCACCAGCTTCACCACCGACTCGAACGCGATCGCCAGCATCATGCCGCGATGCTGCTCGGCCGCCTGCACGTGGCGGACGCCGAACAGGATGGTGAACACCGCCATCAGCGCCGCGACGATGAACGAGGTGTCGGTGAAGGGCGAGGAGGGTGTCCCGGCGCCGCCGAGTCCGGGGCCGGCGATCGCGGTGAAGCTGGACGACACCGCCTGGAGCTGGAGCGCGATGTAGGGGAGCGCGCCGACCGAGGCGATGAGCGTGGCGCTGACCGCGACGGCCCGGCTCTTGCCGTAGCGCGATCCCAGGAAATCGGCGATCGAGGTGACGTTGTGGCGCTTCGCCGTGGTGATGATCTTCCGCAGCATCGGATAGCCGGCGATCACCACCAGCACCGGGCCGACATAGATCAGGATGAAGTCGGGGCCGGAGGTCGCGGCCCGGCCGACGGCGCCGTAGAAGGTCCAGGAGGTGCAGTAGATGGCGAGCGAGAGCCCGTAGACCACCGGGCCCAGCCGGCTCGACGACCAGGCCCGCGCATGGCGGTCGCCGACATAGGCGACGGCGAACAGCAGCCCGAGATAAGCCAGCGACAGGCCGAGGACGACGGTTTCCTGAAGCAACGGGCGGCCTCCCTCCAACCCTTCGTCTTCGTCGCATTAAGCCCGCCGCACCTGCCCCTGTCCACGCCCGCGGCCCGCCGGTATGGTTCGGCGCATGGATGGAATGACGGACGCGGCGACCCGCGCCAGCCTCGGCAGCTTCGACTATGTGATCGTCGGCGCCGGCTCCGCCGGCTGCGTGCTCGCCAACCGGCTCTCGGCCGATGCGAACGTGTCGGTGGCGTTGCTGGAGGCGGGCGGCAGCGGCAACTACCTCTGGATCCACATCCCCGTCGGCTATCTCTACACGCAGAACAACCCCGAGACCGACTGGTGCCTCAAGACCGAGGCCGAGCCCGGCCTCAACGGCCGCGCCCTCAACTATCCGCGCGGACGCGTGCTGGGCGGCTGCTCGGCGATCAACGGCATGATCTACATGCGCGGCCAGGCACGGGACTACGACCGCTGGCGTCAGCTCGGCAATGCCGGCTGGGCCTGGGAGGACGTGCTTCCCTATTTCAAGCGCTCCCAGCACCAGATGCGCGGCGCCGACGACCATCACGGCACCGGCGGCGAGTGGATCGTCGACGAGATGCGGCTCTCCTGGGAGATCCTGGATGCCTTCCGCGACGCTGCGGCCGAGGTCGGCATTCCCAAGACCACCGACTTCAACCGCGGCGACAACGAGGGCTGCGGCTATTTCCAGGTGAATCAGCGGCGCGGCGTGCGCTTAAGTACCGCTCATGCGTTCCTGAAGCCGGCGCGGCGACGTCCCAACCTCAAGGTCTTCACCCATGCCGAGGTGGAGCGAGTCCTGATGAAGGACGGCCGCGCCGCCGGCGTGGCGCTGCGCCATCGCGGGATTCCGATGCGCATCGAGGCGAGGGGCGAGGTGATCCTGGCTGCCGGCGCCATCGGCTCGCCGCAGCTTCTCCAGGTCTCCGGCGTTGGTCCGGGCGCGCTGCTGGCCGAGCACGGCATCCTGGTCGCCCATGATCTTCCGGGCGTCGGCGAGAACCTGCAGGATCATCTGCAGCTCCGCCTCGCCTTCAAGGTCAGCAACACCAAGACGCTGAACGAGCGCGCCAGCCGCCTGCTCGGCCGCATGGGCATGGCGCTCGAATACGCCTTCTTCCGCCGGGGGCCGATGACGATGGCGCCGAGCCAGCTCGGCGGCTTCGCCAAGAGCGACCCGGCACTGGAGACGCCGAACCTCGAATATCACGTGCAGCCTCTCAGCCTTGAGCGCTTCGGCGAGCCGCTGCATCCGTTCCCGGCCTTCACCGCCTCGGTGTGCAATCTCCGCCCGGAAAGCCGCGGCCACGTCCGCATCCGCGACGCCGATGCCCGGACGCCGCCGGCGATCCGGCCGAACTACCTCGCGACCGAGACCGACCGGCGCGTCGCGGTCGAGGCGATCCGGCTCACGCGCCGCATCGCCGGCGCCAAGGCTCTCGCCCGTTTCTCGCCCGAGGAGTTCAAGCCGGGACCGCAACTCCAGTCGGATGTCGAGTTGGCGAAAGCTGCCGGCGACATCGGCACCACCATCTTCCATCCGGTCGGCACCTGCCGCATGGGACATGATGCGGCCGCGGTGGTCGACGACCGGCTCAGGGTTCACGGCGTCGGCGGGCTTCGGGTGGTCGATGCCTCGGTGATGCCGACCATCACGTCCGGCAACACCAACGCGCCGACGATGATGATCGCCGAGAAGGCCGCCGACTTGATCCTGGCCGATCGTAGGTCGTAGGCCGCGACCTTCCGCCGCTTGCCCGGTCGCCGCCCGTACTGCTAACAACCCCACCGTCATTGGGGAGTAGCCGCCCGCCTTCGAGCGGGGTTCGCGTCAACACACTTGGCCCTAAAGGCCATGGCGCGATCGGCACCGGCCTTCGGGCCGAAGCATGGCGAGACCTTTGGCATCGGCGCTCCGACTCAAACCATGGGATCGGGCCGGGTGCGTCGTGCCATGGGCCGTCTCCTCGCCCGATCCCCGATGTGAGCCTCATGGATGCCTTCCTCGTTTCGCTCGGGGTCGTGGCGGTCGCCGAGATCGGCGACAAGACCCAGCTTCTCGCCTTCGTGCTCGCGGCGCGTTTTCGCCGGCCCTGGCCGGTGATCGCTGGCATCGCGGTCGCGACGCTGCTGAACCACGGCATTGCCGGCTGGCTCGGCGTCTTTCTTGCCGGCTTCGCCGACGCCCAGTGGCTCCGCTGGCTGATCGGCGGTTCTTTTCTCCTTTTCGCCGCCTGGGCGCTGATCCCCGATCGCCTCGACGACGAGCCGCGCGCCGTGGATTCGGCCGGCGCGTTCGTCGCGACCACGATCGCCTTCTTCCTGGTCGAGATCGGCGACAAGACGCAGGTCGCGACGGTCGCCCTCGCCGCGGCCTACCAGTCCCTGTTCGTGGTGACGCTGGGGACCAGCCTCGGGCTTCTCCTCGTCAACGTGCCGGCCGTGGTGCTGGGCGAAGGGGTTGCGAAGCGGCTGCCGATGGCCTGGATCCGACGCGTGGCGGCGGCCGGGTTCGTCGGGCTCGGGATCGCGACGCTACTCGGGTGGATTGGCCCCTGAACGGTGTTGCCGCGCCGGTCGCGCGCCGTCGTATAACTGGCCCGTGACTCTCCAGGCGCGACTCGAGGCGGCTCTCGACGATCATCGCTCCGGGCGCCTCGCCGAGGCGATCGCGGGATATCGCCATGTGCTGGCGAGCGAACGGGACAATGCCACCGCTGAAGCCATGCTCGGGGTCGCGCTGGCTCAGACCGGGGTGCCAGAGGAAGGGCTGGCGCGGCTGCGGCGTGCCGCGGCGCTGGTGCCCGATGACGCCGGCCTGCACGAGAACCTCGGGGCCTGCCTCGATCAGGCGGGGAAGCGTGCCGGCGCCGGTCTTTCCTATCTGCGCTCGTCGGCGCTCGCCATCGGTGCCGGCAGCGCGCTTGCCGCGGCGGCAGCGTCCCGGATCGATGCGGGATCGCCGGATGCGCTGCGTCTCCTCAGACGGGCCATGGCTCTCTCGCCGGCTGAAGCCAAGTGGTGGGCAGCTCTCGGCGAAGCCGCGCTGAAGCTGCGCCTGGCCGATCTCGCGGTCGCATGCTTTCGGCGCGCGCTGGCTCTCGGCTCCGTCCGCTCGTATATCCTCGACCGTCTCGCCGATGCCTTGCTGCGTAGCGGCGAGGTCGAACAGGCGGCGGCTGCCTACGAGGCGCTCATGGCGCCGGTGCGGGCGTCGCGATGGTATCACCCCGCACTCGCCGAATGGGCCGGACCGGCCAGCGGCTCCGACAGCTTCCGCGTCACCTCCGCTCCCAAACTTCGCCACGACATCCTGCAGCTCGAATACCTGATGGAGCGAGGCTTCCTGCCGCCCTCATTCGCCGACACCGTCGATCGCTACCGCGCGCTTCTGGCAGGATCGGCAGGCCGTGCGACGGACGGGCCTTGCTTCTTCATGACCGAGGCGGAGCGGCGGACGATCGAGGACACCTACAACCGGGTCGTTCACCTCTATCGTCCCAGGCGGTTCGGGAACGAAGTCCTGAACGAGGCGGTCGACTGGCCGGCGGCCGAGCAGCGCTATGCGGCAACGGAAGCCGGCATCCTCGTCGTCGACGACCTGCTCTCCGCGGATGCGCTGGCGGAGTTGAGGCGCCTTTGCCTCGAATCGACGCTCTGGTTCGACGACCGTCATCTCGGCGGCTATCTCGGCGCCATGCTGCGCGACGGCTTCTCGGCCCCGGTGCTCCTCCGGATCGCGAGCGAGCTCAAGCGCCGGATGCCGGCGATCTTCCGCGACCTGCCGCTGGCCCAGATGTGGGCCTACAAATACGACAGCCGGCTTGAGGGCACGGCGCTGCACGCCGATTCGGCCGCCATCAACGTCAACTTCTGGATCACCCCGGACGAGGCCAATCTTTCCGAAGGCCGGGGCGGCCTCGTCGTCTTCGATCGGCGCGCGCCGGATGAATGGGAATTCGCCAAGTACAACAACGACCAGCCGGCGATCCGCCAGTTCCTCGCCGAGAGCGAGGCGAAGAGCGTGGTCGTTCCCTATCGCTGCAACCGTGCGGTCATCTTCCATTCCGATCTTTTCCATCGCACCGACGACCTGACCTTCAGGGACGATTACGCGAGCCGGCGGATCAACGTCACCATGCTGTTCGGCGGGCGCGGCGAGTGACATTTGACCGGTCCTGCCGTCACCGCTAATCATCGCTCCGTCCAAGTCTTGGCGGGCGCGTCGGACGAACCCCTCGGCGGCCTCTCGAACCTGCAAAGACATTCAACACGTCCCTGATCGCCCTTGGAGGTCGAAGATGCTC
>CAXNIC010000166.1:0-10238 GCA_964201945.1 Alphaproteobacteria bacterium | reverse complement strand
CTCCGGCTGGACCAGAGTATTACTCGCGATGAGTACGACAAAAAGGCGCGCGAGCTGAAAGAGCTTCAGGTCGAGCTGGCCATGCGGATCGAGGAGCATCAGAAGGGCGAGGACGGGTTCCGGACCACGCTGGAAAGCCTGATTTCCGTAGCCTCCCAGGCGTCCCGCCTCTTCGAGCGTTCGAAAACCGAGCAGAAGCGCGAATTGATCGCCTTCGTGTTTTCGAACCTGCAGCTCAGAGGCAAAAAGCTAGAGTTTTCATTGAGATCGCCCTTCGACCTGATGGTCAATCGGCGGTCTTATGAAGAATGGCTGGCCTTCCTGGATACGGTTCGAACCGAACGATTTGAGCACGTCTTGGCACTGAAGCCACAGATCTCCGGCTATCTATCGGCTTAACGCCCATAGCCACTTCGATCCGACGGACGGCTGATCCTCGACGCACGTGCCGGAGCGCTGCTCCATAGTCCTCGCTCAAAGCGGACATTGACGCAGCTTAGGGCGGCCTTATCGAGCCTTGGATCTCGCCTTTTGCATCGCGGCCACAACAGCTTCCAACGGCTGCTCCGACCAAGCCTGCATGAACATTCGCGTTATCTCGGCTTGGGATATCTGAATTTGAAGGTGAAAATCGCCTGTTAGTTTCTGATCGTAGATGCTGAAAGAAAAGTGCACGCCGTCTCCGCTCGCATCTTTCGAGGTCCTCGCCGAGATATCTTCGTCGATGAAAACATGGCGATAGACAACTCTCCTCAATCCTTCCGCTACGATCTTCATGTTTTTCTCCGCGTCGGTTCGTTCCGAACAGCGCCATGCGCATCAAGAGGCGCAAAGCAAATTCCAATATGCGGCACGTATTTGGCGGCGGTCGCCAATTCTCACGCCAACGTTTACCGTCTCTTCTATGGTGATCGGCGCGGCGCCTTCAACTGGGACCAGTTTTCCAGATACCGCTTCCATCGCTTCCGGTAGCCGCGCCATGCTTGAAGATCGTCGCGATCGTCGAACCAAAGGCGCTGTCCCGTACTGTCCTTTCGCCGAGATCCGTCGCGCTTTCGGCCGGCGTTCCAGTCCCTTCGGCCTCTGTCGATCGCGCGCTGAACGACAAGGGTCGGAACGATGTAGATCATCGCCCGAGCTATCCCTTCTCGAAAGTCGACGATCGCGCAGTAGTCGTTGCGCGCCCGAAGATCCAGGAACGTGACGCCAGACTTCTTTCGAGACCAAACGACACTCGGTGAGCGCGTAGCCTTCACCCGGATCAGACAGTGTCTCGATCCGTCTACCACCGAGATGTCGAAGGCGGGATTTGCGCGATCTGCCTGGAACGCCTGAAACCCTAGTTCGAGGAGATGGGCCATGATGAGGTGCTCTCCAGCATTGCCCAACTGCACACTCTGACCGTAACCGGCGGACATCGCGACGCTCCCCTGAGGCTAGCCGATCATACTGGAACACCGCTTAGCCGTTGAAACCAATCAACATTTAGCGTGCCTCCGGTTTTCATTGACTACATATTCGACGATTGGCGTCCGGTGCGCTAGATTCGTACAACTGCGCTCGGAGTTTACAACTCGCGGGGGCGACGCGCGGGAAAGGATGTAGCGACAGGAGCACCGCGCTCTATGACCTCCCATTTCACGCCCAAGACCTTTCTTCGCCAAGTCTCCCACCAGCTCCTCGGCATCTACCTGGCCCAGGCCGGCATCGATCTCGGGATCGACGTCGCCGAGTTGAAGCCGCGCAGCATCGATCCGATCATCGACGCCATCAATCGGCTCCCCGATGAGCGGAGAGCAACCCTGGACCGGGATCTGCACGCCATCTGGTCGCTGGCCAGCGCGGCAGGTCTCCAGCACATCCTCGACGAAGCGGCGGGTCGATCCGTCGCTATCGTCGATCGGCTGCAGCCTCACGCCGGCTTCCTCAACAAGGCGATCCTGACCTTCGTCGAGGAGCGCGCGGTCTTCGACGGCGCGGCGCGCTTCGCGATCCTGGACTTGGTCCCCGGCCGTTACTGGAAGCGCGGGCTCCCCGTCGCCGGTGCCTCGGTCGACGACATCGGAGGCCGGACGCGGGCGCTCGAAGCCGTGCTCAGCGAGTATTTCCAGCGCGAGGAATGTCGCGGCAAGTCCTGCAAGATCGACCATATCGCCCGCGAAGGACGCCACTGCTTCTTTGCCTATCCTGAGGACTACACCTCGATGCCCCTGGCGTGGACGGACGCCGGCCTCGGCCCTCATCGCCTGCGACCGGCCTTCGAGGTGATTTTCGTCTATGACGGCCGGCACGGCTCTCTCGACATCTACTTCCATGGCTCCAAGCGAACCATCGACCGGCTCTGCCAGCTCTTCGCGGACGTCGTGCTCGGCATCCCCGAGCTGCCTCCGACCGCGAAGCCGGCCTATGGCCTCCAAGGCCTGAAGAGCCGCGACTTCGCCTTCGTCCGGCCGGTCGGCAGCCCCGTCACCGAGATCCAGGTGAAGCGCCTCGGCTTCGCGGTCCCTGGCGGTCCACCGATGAAAGTCGGTGTCGAGGTCGAGCTGCCGGGCGACGCCCAGGCGGTACACAAGGCCGTCGACCGGGTCTTCGAGCGGGGCGATCGTCCGAGCGGGCGCATCCCGTTGTCCCTGGCCAAGGTCATCAACGCCAAGCTCTCCGCGACCATCGATCCGCGCGACGGGGGGAAGCCGCGTACCCGGGCCTTCGACGTTTCCGAGAAGTCCTGCTCTCTAAAATACGAAGGCAACGACCAGCTGCTTCGGCAGGTACTCATCGATAGCGGCATCGACCTCACCGGGAGGCCCGGCGATGCCGGCGGACGCGAAGCTCGACCGTCATCTCATCTCGCTGCTGAATGAGCTGACCCGGCGCCTCGCCGGATCGGGCGGCGACCGGGCGTTCGTCCGCCTCGACGACCCGGCCGGAGCCGACGCCGGGAGCTTGTCGGCTTTCGAGCGAGCCGGGCTCGTCGCCAAGGAGCCCCCTGCCCGCTCGACGATCTGCGATGGCTGCGGCCAGGACTGCCCGATGGAGGTCACCTGGCCGGGCGGCAATCGGGGGCCGTTCATCGTCTGCGACAAGCGCGACGACATCGGCCGCGTGCCCGTCGATCCGGCCCGGCTGGAGCAATGGTCCGTCTCGCTGGAGCAACTCGTCAGGACGACGGCGTCGCTCCTCGACACCGAGGGCACGCCCGAGCCGGCGCCGGAGGGCACCTGCTGGCGGCTCGGCCGGCTCCGCTCCCACGGCACCGAGACCCCGGTGCGCATGGTTGCTGCCGATGACGGCGCCGCCTTCTGGGGCCTGACGGTCTCGCTGGTGCCGGGCGCCCGCGCTGGCGCCTCGATCCCCCTTGCCGAGCTTCTTCTCTTCCGGGGCGGGAAGCTCAGTCTCGATCGGCAGGCATTGAAACGGGCGCTGGGGACGCGGACGGACGATCCGCGCATCGCGCTGGAAATCCTGTTCACTTCGGGAGACATCGTCCTCGTCAATCGTGTCACTGGCCGGACGCGCACACTCGCCCGCCCCGACTTCGGGTCGGCCAACGATGACATCTTCCAGTTGCTGTTCGCGAATCCCGGCCGGCGCTACTCGCGCATTGAGATCGAGGCGGCGATCGACAACCCTCGCTTCAAGCCGCTCCACAAGATCGTGGAAAACCTGAACTTCAAAGGGCAGCTGCGGAAGCTGTTCTTCGATGTCTCGGCCACTGCCATCCGCTTCAAAAACAAAGTTGCCTTCGGCGATCTGGCCACCTTGCGCATTGATCCGACTAAGATTTCCTAGCCCCGCGCCCATTCGCGCCTAGATCCGCCCAAGTATCCCCGCCACGACGACGGCTGCACCCGACCCGGCCTAAGACCGGGACATGGGCGCCGCGATCCCCAACCCCCGCAACGACCTAGCTGCCGAGATCCGGAGTCTGAGTGGCTTCGCGCTCGACCAACCGGCGGCCGACGAGGCTGCCCGCACACTGGGCGGCTTCATGGCGCTGCTGCTGCGGATAGACGCCGAGACCCAAGACCGAGGTGGTGACGATGAACGTGACGGAAGTGGACATCGCCTTCGTGAAGCCGAAGGACGGGCTGATCGCCTTCGCCAGCGTCGTGCTCGATGACCAGCTCTATCTGAGCGGCATCGCCGTCCACCGGAAGCTCAACGGCTCCGGCTATCGGCTGACCTATCCCACCCGCAAGGTCGGCACGGCCGAGTTCAACCTTTTCCACCCGATCCGGCGGCCGATCGGCCTCGCCATCGAACAGGCGGTCATCGACAAGCTGAAGAACGTAGCGAGCAGGCTCGATGCTGGACACGGTGGTCTTGACACTGGACCAGCGTGAGTTCGAGGTGCTGGAGCCCGATCGCTTCAGCCCCTCGGCACGCGGGATCGTCGCCCCGCCCTACCTGCCCTTGGGCGCGCGCGGCGTCTTCACCTGCGTCCAGAACCCGACCAAGACTGATTTCGCCGAAGGCCGCTACGGGCCGCGGTTGACGCTGACGCGGCGCAAGATCCGCGAAGGCTTCGCCCTTACGCTCCGTATCGAGTTCTCGGCGCCGAAGCTGATCTTCGGCAACAACTTCGACGAACTCAGGTCGCGCGACCTGGAGGCCGTCCTGGAGGCTCTCTTGCGGTCGCTCAAGGGCGCGGGCATCCGCACGACCGATGACGTGCTCAGGGCCGCGCGCGTCTCGGCGCTCCACTACAGCAAGAACATGCTGCTGACGGATTTCACCAGCTGCTCCATGGTCTTGAGTGAACTGGAGCGGATCGATCTCGACGCCCGGCTGGATCTGTCGCGAACGGACTATCGTAACGACGGACACGTGATCCGCTACCATGCCAACAGCTACGAGATTTCCTTCTACGACAAGCTCAAGGACCTGCAGAAGGCTCATGTCAGCGAAAAACGAGCGATCGAGCGGGACAACTCGGTCCAGTTCGATCTCCTGGCCAAGCCGAGCCGATTTCCGAAAGGTGTCGAAGTGCTTCGGCTGGAAGTCCGCTTGGGCAACCGCACCAAGATCAAGGATGTCATGAAGCGTATCGGCGCCGATGTCGATCCGACCTTCGCGGCCCTCTTCGACATCAGCATCGCTAAGCAAGTCCTCGCCTACTTTTGGAACCAGATTCGATCGGCCGCTCCATTGGCAGGCCACACTGGAAAGGAACGGCCGGAGGAGTTGCTGGCCCGATTTGCAGCATCCAGTTCCAGCGAGCCGCGTCCTGGGAAACTCCTGCAACAGGTCGGAGGCGCGATCTTGCTCGACTCCGTCGGCATTCGAGGCCTGGGGGCTCTCATGAAACGCCATGGGACCGCACGTTCGTGGCAGCGAATGAAGCGTGAGTTGAAGGCGCTTCCCCCGGCAGCCGCCGGTGGCTTCTCGGGGCTGGGACAGGTCGATCAGGCGCTGAAAGCCTTCAAAGCGCTTTCGCTGCAAAGCTTCCAAACCGCACCCACCCAAGGTAGCGTTACCCACAAGGCGCGTAAAATGCCGAGTAAGGCTTATCGACGAGAAATGTCATCTCGACTAAGCCGCTCCTAGAAGGCGCCGACGGGGAAATAATGCGTACGTTTGATCACTCCTTCGAACCTCCAAGCGCCAGTCCTGCGGGAGCCACAGTTCAGCTATCTGCGCGAGAAATCGAGGACGCGGGCGTATACGAAGTGCTCCAAACGCCGGGAGCGGCGCTGGGCTCATGGGCGATCCTCGACGCGTTGCTCGACCCGAATAGCTCAGAGTTCATCTTCCGCGAGCCTCTGGGACATTCCCGCGAAGTAAAGACAGCCCTTTCAGGCTTATTTGGGC
Organism: Alphaproteobacteria bacterium; assembly: GCA_964201945.1. Classification (GTDB taxonomy): domain Bacteria; phylum Pseudomonadota; class Alphaproteobacteria; order SHVZ01; family SHVZ01; genus SHVZ01. The sequence continues at coordinate 4,427 of CAXNIC010000166.1, read as the reverse complement.
GGTTCGTGGCTCGCGCCTATCTCACGAGATATCTGGGCTTCACGCATTTTGCCCACATTACAAAGCCACCTATGCGTCTTCGCGGAATAAGCCGCGGACGAGTTGTTCGTCGGCCCGGCCACAATGGAGATCTCCCTGACTGGGTGATCTGGAATGTGAACACGACCCAAATTGCCGTCGCCGAGGCGAAGGGCTGCCATGATGCAGGCGGCCCGGAAAAAGCCCTCGCGCGTGCTTGGACCCAAGTGCAGCGCGTAATGATAGAAGTGAACCGCAAGACGGTTTCTCTGAAGCGCTACGCCATCGCAACTCGATGGAGTGCATCGAACTCTAGGAAGCCAGTTCTATCGGTTCACGATCCCGAGGAAAAAGGGAATGCAACTCCTCAAGAGCATGGCGAGCTGGGCATAGGAATCGCGCGGCTACACTTTGCATCATTACTTCGACCGCTAGGGCATTTTGACCTCGCCGACGCGCTGACGGCTGCGGTCAGGGCCACATCGCAGCGGGAGGAGCAGGAAAACATCCGGCGAGCCAATACCGCGTTAGCGCAGGCGCGGGATCGCCGCCGGGTAGGAAGCAAGGCCGGCACTGTATCCGTGCCAGACCATCTGATTGGCGGGTTCGTAACTCGTGGGGGTCCGATTGATCGAGCTTTAGAAATCAGCCTGGATGATCAGAAGCTATTTCGAAGGCTCGGCTTCCGTCCGGTATTTGTCGGGATTGAGAGGGATGTCCTCAGTGCCGCGATCGAGGGCAACACCGACAATTTGACGGTGTTCGACGTCGACGCGGTTGGCCTCGACACTGAGGTGCCAAGCGACGGTCGGGCGCGCCGAAGTCGGGCCGGAACATGGCTCATCAGGCTCGATGAAGACGAAGTCGATATTGCATGACATTCCGTTCCTTGAGGCAAACCACCTCCATCCATCGATGAAGTACACACCCCACCAAGGGACCTTCTTCGCTCACCGCATCACGCTCGAAGGGCTGGGCGACGATGCGCTGGCGCAGTCGCTGTCGACGGCGCGGGTCGACATGAACCCGCATCAGGTGGATGCGGCGCTCTTTGCCATGTCGTCCCCCCTCTCGAAGGGCGCGCTGCTCGCGGACGAGGTGGGCCTCGGGAAGACCATCGAAGCGAGCCTCATCATCGCCCAGCGCTGGGCCGAGCGTCGGCGGCGCATCCTCCTGATTGTCCCGGCTTCGCTCCGCAAGCAATGGAGCCAGGAGCTGTCGGAGAAGTTCTCGCTCCCGTCGACCATCCTGGAGAGCCGGTCCTACAACGAGGCACGAAAGGGTGGCGTCGCCCTCCCCTTCCTGCAGGATGGCCGCGTCATCATTACCTCGTATGAGTTCGCGGCGACCAAGGCGGTGGATATCGGGCGCGGACAGTGGGATCTCGTGGTGTTCGACGAAGCCCACCGGCTCCGCAACGTCTACAAGCCCGAGGGCTCCAAGCGCGCTAAGGCGCTGCGGGACGCGACGAAGCCATTCTTCAAGATCCTGCTCACGGCGACGCCGCTGCAGAACTCGCTTCTGGAACTGTTCGGGCTCGTCTCGGTCATCGACGAGCGGTTCTTCGGCGACGGCGGCGCCTTCCGTGCCTCGTATCTCTCCGGTGCCGGCGCTGCCGGAAACCTTCCGCACTTGCGGAAGCGCCTGCTGACGATCTGCAAGCGCACGCTCAGGCGCCAGGTGCAGCAAGCCGGGCTCATCAAGTACACCGAGCGCTGCCCGGTGACCTTGGAGTTCGAGCCCTCACAGAACGAGATGCACCTCTACGAGGCTGTCTCGGCCTATCTCCAGCGCAAGGACACCATCGCCTTCGGAGACAAGCCGAATGCGCTGGTGACGCTGGTCGTCCGGAAGATCATGGGGTCCTCGACCTTCGCCCTGTCGGAGACCCTCACCAAGATCATCGAGCGCCTGAAAGCTCATCGCCGCTTGGATATCGAGGCCCTCAAGGACTTCGATGGCGTGGAGACACTCGCTGAAGAAATGGCCGCGGATGCGACCGACGAGGCAGAACCAACAGACGACGTCGATCCCAAGAAGCTGGAAGCCGAGATCAAGGAACTCGAGGACTATCGCGCACTCGCCCTCGGTATCGGCCAGAACGCGAAGGGCCACGAGCTGGTTAAAGCACTGCCGGACGTTCTCGACGAGATCGTCGGCAAAGGCGGCCAGCGAAAGGCAGTGATATTCACCGAATCCGTTCGCACCCAGGGGTATCTCGCGCGTCTCCTCGATGCCAGCGGCTATGCCGGCGAGGTCGCCCTCATGAACGGGCAGAACAACGATCCAGACAGCCGTGCGATCTACGAGGATTGGCTGGCACGACATAGGGGTACGGACGCCGTCTCCGGCTCGCGCTCGGCCGACATGAAGGCCGCGATCGTCGAGGCATTCAAGACGAAGCGCTCGATCCTGATCGCGACGGAATCCGGCGCGGAAGGCATCAATCTCCAGTTCTGCTCACTTATCGTGAATTTCGATCTGCCCTGGAATCCGCAGCGCGTCGAGCAGCGGATCGGTCGCTGTCACCGTTATGGCCAAAAGATCGACGTGACCGTCGTCAATTTCCTCAACCTCAAGAACCGCGCCGAGCAGCGGGTCTTCGAGCTGCTCAGCGAGAAGTTCCGCTTGTTCAAGGGCGTCTTCGGTGCCAGCGACGAGGTCCTGGGCGCGATCGAGCGCGGGGTCGACATCGAGCGCCGCATCCTGGAGATCGTTCAGGCGGCTCGTTCGGAAACCGAGATCAACGCCGCCTTCGATGCGCTCCAGGCCGAGTTGCAGCCACAGATCGACGAGCAGGTTCTGGACGCGAGGAAGCGGCTTCTGGAAAACGTCGACGAGCGCGTTATCGCCAACCTCAAGTCCCGCGGCAGCGAGATCCGCCGGCATCTTTCGGATTTCGAGCGCAATCTGCTGAGGATCGCGCGGGCCGAGTTGGCGGACGCCCGGTTTCACCCCAACGACTCCCGGCGCTTCGACTATGGCGGGGAGACCTACACGACGGAATGGCCGTTGGCCGACGAGCGGGGCTGGAAGTTCTTCCGCCTGACCGAGGGCACACTGGCACCGCAGGTCGTCGCGACGGCCAAGGATCGACGCTTCGAAGGGGTCTCGGAGCTACACTTCGACATCAAGGCCTATGACGGCGGGCGTCTTGCCGACGTCGAGACGCTTCGAGGCCGGCACGGGTGGCTGCGCGTCTCCAAGCTGGCCCTCGCCACCGGGGCCGTAACGCGGGAACACCTCGTATTGGCCACGGTCGACGGCGATGGAGCCGAGATCCACGCCGAGACGATGGAGCGACTGCTCGGCGTTCCGGCGACAGCCATCGGCAACGTTCCAGCGCCTCCTCCGGCGGACTCGCTCGACAAGATCGAGGTCTCCCGGCGGGCCGCGCTGGTCGCCGAGGCGGAACGACAGAACGAAGACTGGCTGGAAGCCGAGAGCGACAAGCTCGACGACTATGCCGATGACTTGGAGCGCGCCTTCGAAGCAGAGATCAAGGCGACGGAAACCGAGATCAAGGAGGCCAAAAGGGCTCTCCGCGGTTCCGGCTTACCCATGACCGAGAAGCTCGCCGAGAAACGCCGCATCTCGGGTTTGCAAGCTAAGCGGGACAAGATGAAGGCTGAGTTCTTCGACAAGCGCGCGGCGATACGGACCGACGTCGAGGCTATGCTCGACAAGGTGCAGGAGAGCCTGAAAATGAAACCGACCTTGACCCCGCTCTTCACGATCAGATGGACCGTCGCATGACCCGTCGCCAGCGCCTGGAGTTGACCTGGATCGGCAAGGAGGAGCGCCAACATGTCGAGCCGAGAATCCTCTTAGGCGACTCGGACAAGTCCCATCACGCCGATAAACGCGTAACTGACCACGACATCTTCGACAACCAGCTGATCTTCGGAGACAACCTACTGGCGCTAAAGGCACTGGATCAGGAGTTCACCGGGAAGATAAAGTGCATTTATATTGACCCGCCGTTCAACACAAAACAGGCTTTTGAGCATTACGACGATGGCGTTGAACATTCTATCTGGTTACAAATGATTAAGGAACGGCTCTATATTCTTCATAATCTCTTGTCTGACGATGGATCAATATTTATCCATATAGACGATAACGAGTTGGGGTACTTGATTGTACTTACTGACGAGATATTCGGAAGAAAAAACAGAATATCCGTAGTATCATTTAAACAAAGTGCCGCTTCAGGTCCCAAATCTATAAATCCAGGATTGGTCACGACTTCAAATTTCATATTGACCTTGCCCCCGAAGAACGTCTCCCAAGGCTGAATGTGTATCATCAGTTTTGGAGGAACGGATATGACGGGAATGGAGCGGGCGCGCTACACGCTGGAGTTCAAGCAGGAGGCTGTTCGTCTGGTGCGAGGCGGTCAATCTCTG
>CAXNIC010000165.1:0-10295 GCA_964201945.1 Alphaproteobacteria bacterium | reverse complement strand
CGCTGAAAGTGCCTGGCTGAACCAGTTTGACGACGTTAGAATTCGACACGGCATATCACTCCTTCAATGGAGAAGTGGAGGCTTCAACTACCCCCACGATATGCCGCCTTCTCGATCTACACCGTCACCAACTTTCGACCATAGCTCGGGCGTGATGTAGTTCTTGAGGCCCGCCGGGAGCGGTTCGGCCGCCTCCAGCTCCTCGTCCTCGGCATCGTCGGTCTCTTTGGTGAAGGCCTTGCTCAACCGCGGTTCCTTCGCTTCTGACGAACTAGGTTGGTCGATATGGGATGTCTGACTTTTGGACGAGACCAGTCGACCGGATACCAAACCGTCCGAAAAGCTTATGTGTAGCGTCCTCGGCTTCGACTGCCGCTGACGGGCCGATCATAATCTTCGCGATCGAGCCCCTTTGTCGAACAGGCATCGGAACTCTGACAAAAGGCACCAGGGAAGGTCCCCTGGTACGAGTATCGATGAATGTACGAAGCACGTGGACGCCGTTGACGATGATGAGTCTGACTTCTTCCTCGTGCGAATAAGCGAGATGCTTAGAGGTAAGGCTGTTCCATAAAAGCCCGACGGATAGCTCAGTCGCGAGACTTTCGAGGAATCGCGGCCCCGTATGGGCATTCATCAGTCCCTGGCACCCAATCAGCGCGTCGAAAGCCTTCCGAATTACCTCCCTCTGTCGTCGGCGAATCTTCGGCTCGCCATAGACGACGCGAGCGACAAATGTCTTCTCATTGGGTGCAGCTGAAGCCTTCTCAACCGGATGAAACAGCCGCGCCGACATACCGAGCGCAAAGCCAAAGCCGTTGTCTCCATAAGCTCGCCATTGGCCTAAATCGTCTTGCTTGAAGCTGAAACTCGCGACGAAGAAGCCGAAAGCCTCGCCTATTCGATGAACGAGAACGTGCTCGAGATTTTGAGCCATCGCCGTCACGAAGCGGTTGTTCCGGGCCTTGGCCTCTTTTCGTAGTTCGTCGAGCGCCAACTCGATCCCATATGCTAGTTCACTGGGATCATTCATATGAAAGATGCTTGTGAGCCACACCTGCTCATGCTGCAGAATTCCGAGGAGGCCTGCCGCGTTTGTGTAGTGATAGAGAGGCCTCCGGTTTCTCTTTGTTTCCTGGTCAGCCTTCTCCATTCGACGGCGCCACCACCCCCTAAAGGAAGCGATTCCGCCTTCTAACTCTGACGACAGCTCCTCGGCCATTTGGCTCAACCGGGTGTCCTCACGCGGCTGACCGCATCGACCCAACCCTGGCGGCGGCGGACCCGTTCCTCCTCGCTCATCGCCGGTTCGAAGCGGCGGTCCCTTGCCCAGAGCGATGCCAGCGCGTCCAGCGACGGGAAGACCCCGACCTGGAGCCCGGCGAGGAAAGCGGCGCCGAGCGCGGTCGTCTCCGTCACCACCGGCCGCTCGACCGGCACGCCCAGGAGGTCGGCGAGGCGCTGCATCACCCAGTCATTGACGGTCATGCCGCCATCCACCCGGAGCGTCGTCGGCGTCTTGCCGAAATCATCCGCCATCGCCCCCATCAGATCCTGCGTCTGATAGCAGACCGCCTCGAGCCCGGCGCGAACGATGTCGGCGATGCCGGTATCCCGGGTCAGGCCCAGGATGGCGCCACGAGCGAACGGGTCCCAGTAAGGGGCGCCGAGGCCCGTGAAGGCCGGCACCAGATAGACGCTGCCGGTGCCGGCGCCACCCCTGGCCAGCGCCTCGGTCTCACCGGCCGAGCGGATCAGCTTGAGCCCGTCCCGGAGCCACTGGATGGTCGAGCCGGCGGCGAAGATGCTGCCCTCAAGCGCATAGGTCGGCCGACCCTTCAGCCGGTAGGCGATGGTGGTCAGCAGCCGGTTCTTCGACGGAACGAAGGTGCTGCCCGTATTGAGGAGGGCGAAGCAGCCGGTGCCGTAGGTCGACTTGATCTGGCCTGCCTCGAAACAGACCTGGCCGACGGTCGCCGCCTGCTGGTCGCCCGCCATGCCCGCGACGGGAATGGCCCCGCCGAACAGCTGGGGATCGGTCATCCCGAAGTCGGCGGCGTTGTCCATCACCTCCGGCAACAGCGCCCGCGGCACCCGGAAAAGCTTGAGAAGATCATCGTCCCAGCGCTGCTCGCGGATGTCATAGAGCAGCGTGCGGGCGGCATTGGTCGCGTCCGTGCGGTGGCTCTTTCCCCCGGTCAAGCGCCAGAGGAGGAAGCAGTCGACGGTGCCGAAGGCGAGCTCGCCAGCCTCGGCCCGCGCCCGGGCGCCCGGCACGTTGTCTAGGATCCACGCGATCTTGGAGGCCGAGAAATAGGCGTCGATGACGAGGCCGGTCTTGGCCGAGACCGCAAGGCTGTGCACAGGTTCCAGCCGCCGGCACTCCTCCGCCGTCCGCCGGTCCTGCCAAACGATCGCCCGGTGGATCGGCTTGCCGGTCGCCCGCTCCCAGATGATCGTGGTCTCGCGCTGGTTGGTGATGCCGATGGCGGCGAGGTCCCGGGCGCCGAGATGGGCCTTCGACAGCGCCTCCCTGACCACAGCGAGCGTGTCCTGCCAGATGTCTTCCGGGTCATGCTCGACCCAGCCCTCGGCCGGGAAGTGCTGGCGAAGCTCGGCCTGGGCGCGGGCAAGCACGCCGCCCCGGGCATCGAACAACATCGCCCGCGTGCTGGTCGTGCCCTGGTCGATCGCCAGGATCGCCTTCTCGGCCATCTTTTCCCCGCACATGGAAATTTCGTTTCGGGTGATTATGCTGCCTCCTCTCTTTTCGGGGCAACGGTTGCTCTACGATCTCCTGGTCATCGGCGGCGGCATCAACGGCGCGGGCATTGCCCGGGACGCCCAAGGCCGCGGGCTGAAGACGCTGCTGGTCGAAGCCCGCGACCTCGCCTCAGCGACTTCCTCGGCCTCCTCGAAGCTGATCCATGGCGGGCTCCGCTATCTGGAGCAGTACGAGTTCCGCCTGGTCAGGGAAGCGCTGGTCGAGCGCGAGGTGCTGCTCAGGATGGCGCCGCACATCGTCAGCCCGCTCGCCTTCGTGCTGCCGCACCGCCCGCATCTCAGGCCCGCCTGGATGATCCGGCTCGGCCTCTTCCTCTATGATCACCTGGGCGGCCGCGAGCGCCTGGCCGGTTCCTACGGCATCGACACCCGAGCGCATCCCTTCGGCACGCCGCTGTCCTCCACCATCTCGCGCGCCTTCGTCTATTCCGACTGCTGGGTCGACGACGCCCGCATGGTCGTGCTCAACGTCCGCGACGCCGCCGACCGCGGCGCCAAGATCCGCACCCGCACGCGCTGCGTCGAGACCAGGCGCCAGGACGGGATCTGGCATGTCCGGCTGGTCGAGGAGAGCGGCACGACCGTCGAGGTGCAGGCCCGCGCGGTGGTCAACGCCGCCGGTCCCTGGGTCAACGAGGTGCTGGGCCAGGTCGTGCGCGCCAACAGCCCCAAGCATGTCCGCCTGATCAAGGGCAGCCACATCGTCGTGCCGCGCCTGCACCCGGGCGAGCAGGCCTACATCCTGCAGAACGAGGACCGGCGCATCGTCTTCGTGCTGCCTTACGAAGAGCAGTTCAGCCTGATCGGCACCACCGACGAACCCTTCGAGGGCGATCCCGCCGCGGTCCGGATCACGCCGTCGGAGACCTCGTATCTCTGCGATGCCGTCACCCGGCACTTCCGCAGCCGCGTCTCGCCGGAAGACGTCGTCTGGTCCTATGCCGGCGTCCGCCCGCTGCACGACGACGCCAACGTCAAGGCCTCGCAGGTGACCCGCGACTATGCCTTCGACCTGGACACGACATCGGGCGCGCCGCTGCTCTCGATTTTCGGCGGCAAGATCACGACGTTCCGGAGGCTGGCCGAGCATGCGCTCGACAAGCTGGCTCCTCACCTTCCCGGCATGGGCCGGGCCTGGACCCGGGGTGCCGTGCTGCCGGGCGGCGCCATGGCGAATGCCGATTTCGACGCGTTCCTCGTCGATCTCTCGCGCCGCCGCCCGTGGCTTTCCGAGCCGCGCCGCCTTGCCCGCGCCTATGGCACCGAGGTCGACCGCCTGCTGGGCGATGCGCAGGCCATGTCGGATCTCGGCCGCGACTTCGGCCGGGGTTTCACCGAGCGCGAGCTCGAGTATCTGGTCGAGCGCGAATGGGCGAGGATGCCTGAAGACGTGCTGTGGCGGCGGTCCAAGCTCGGCCTGCACCTGGATGCCGGCGCCAAGGCCGCGATCGAAGACTGGTTCACGAGGAGACGCTGAATGAAGGTCGTCATCACCGGCGCTGCCGGGTTTTTGGGCAAGAAGCTGTCCCACCGGCTCGCCGGCAACGTCACGCTCACCGGCCGCTCGGGCAAGCCCGAGGCGATCACCAAGGTGACGCTGTTCGACGTGGTCGAGCCGGAAGCGCCGAAGGACAAGCGCTTCTCCACCGCGACCGGCGACGTCGCCGACAAGGCGCTGATGGACAAGCTGATCGACGCCGAGACCGACAGCGTCTTCCATCTCGCGGGCGTGGTCAGCTCCGGCGCCGAGGAGAATTTCGACCTCGGCTACCACGTCAATCTCGACGGCACGCTGGCCGTGCTCGACACCCTGCGCCGCCTGCCTCATACGCCCAGGATCGTCTTCACCTCGAGCCTCGCGACATATGGCGGCGAGTTCAACAAGTCGATCGACGACGCGACCCCGCAGACGCCGCAGACCAGCTACGGCGTGCAGAAGACCATCGGCGAGCTCCTGATCAACGACTACTCGCGAAAGGGCTTCATCGACGGCCGCTCACTCAAGCTGCCGACGATCTTCGTCCGCCCGGGCAAACCCAACAAGGCAGCCTCGACCTTCGCCTCCTCCATCGTCCGCGACCCGCTGCAGGGCACCCGCGCCATCTGCCCGGTGACGCGCGACGTGAAGATGGCGTTCCTGTCGCCCCGCCGCACCATCGACGCCTTCATCCATGCGCATGAACTGCCGGGCGAGGCCTGGGGACCGTGGCGGTCGTGCAACCTCCCGGCCATCACCTATTCGATCGACGAGATCGTGAAGGCGATGGAGAAGATCGCGGGTCCCGAGCCGGTCTCCCGCATCGACTGGGTGCCGGACCCGGCGATCCAGAAGATCGTCGCCACCTGGCCCGGCACCGTCGGCTGGGAGAAGGCGAAGAGGCTGGACTTCAAGGCCGACACCAACATCGACGAGATCATCAAGGCCTTCATCGACGAAGACATGGTGAAAGCCGCCTGATGGTCTAGTATCGCGCGGTCGGGTTCACCCATCGCCTCTACGCGGGAGTATCCATTGGCACGTCTGTCGGATCTGCACGCGGCGTCCCGCACGAGATTGAGCGAACTCGACTGTCCCAGCTACGATGACCAGCCCTGGGTTCAGCCGCCGGCCCTCAACCAGAGCCGGATCGCGATCATCTCGTCGGCGGCTTTGATCCGACGGGGCGACCCCGTGTTCATGCCCTCGGATACCGGCTGGCGCCCGATCCCGCATGCGCTGCCCGACGGGGACGTACTGGTCAGTCATGTCTCGATCAACTTCGACCGCACCGGCCTGCAGCAGGATCTGGAGGTGGCGTTTCCGCGCCGTCGCCTGGACGCGCTGACGGAGGCGGGCGAGATCGGCGCGGTCGGATCCACGCACTACACCTTCATGGGCTCGAACGATCCCAAAGTGCTCGACCAGACCACGCGCGACATCGCCGGACGGCTGAAAGCAGATCGCATCGACGCGGCCATCCTCGTTCCCGTCTGACCCTTCTGCACGCGCGCCGTGAGCGCGCTCGCCCACATCATCGAGTCACTCGGCATTGCCACCGTGGTCATCAGCCTGATCCGGCTGCACACCGAGAAGGTCCGGCCGCCGCGCGCCCTGTGGGTGCCGTTCCAGCTAGGGCGGCCGCTCGGCTCACCCGGCGAGCCGGAGTTCCAGGCCCGCGTCCTCCGCCAGGCTCTGGCCCTGCTCGAGCGACGCGACGGGCCGGTCCTGCTCGAGGACTTCGCCGCAGACGAGCCGCGTGCCGTCGACGATCCCGACTGGATGCCGCCGTTCGAGTCGGCGACGGCGGCCGGCCCGGACGGCGCCGCGTTGATCGACGAACTGGCGAGGATGCGTCCATTCTATGATCGGGCCGTCTCGGCTCGGGGCCGCAGCACCGTCGGCCTGTCCGGCCTCGATCTCCCGCAGGCGGTCGATTTCCTCGTCTCGTGCCTGACCGCCTATCCTGCATCGAGTCCTGCTCCGCCCCTCACCCCCGGACAGGCCCTGCGGTTCGTCGCCGACGACCTGAAGGCGGCCTGGACCGAGGCTGCCTCGCTGCATGGCGAGCCATCCAGCGGCCAGCTCGCCGATTGGCTATGGCAGCGGACGGCGCTCGGCCGCACCCTGCTCGGACTGCGGGAACGTGCGCTGGCGAGCGAGAACGCCCAGTTCAAGGCGGTCGGCGGTACGCTGCTCGTTCCGGGAGCGCGGGTCGCGTTGATGGAAGCAGCCAGGGCGTCCTAGCGAGCCCGGTCCGGACGCGATCCGCCGTTCGCGGGAGAGGAGGTGGTCGTGCTCGGCCCGGGCATCACCACCAACGACGACGTCTTCTGCATATCGCCCAGCTACTCCGAGAATCCGGACGGCTGGATGCATCGCTGAAGGACTGCGCCGCGCCTACGCTGTCACCGGCGTCAGGATCGGCTTGCCCGCCAGGAACGCCTGGACGTTGGCGATCATCAGGTCACCCATGGCGCCGCGGGTCTCGTGGCTGGCGGATGCCTGGTGTGGCTGCAGGACGACGTTGTCGAGCATCTCGACGAGGCCGGCCGGCACACAAGGCTCGGTCTCGAACACGTCGAGGCCGGCGGCGGCGATCTTCCTGTCCTTGAGGGCCGCGACCAGCGCCGCCTGATCGACCACTGTGCCGCGGGCGACGTTGATGAAGATGCCGTTCGGACCAAGGGCGTCGAGCACGGCGGCGTTGACCAGATGCTTCGTGCCGGCACCGCCCGGCGTCACCACCATCAGCATGTCGGAGTCGCGGGCGAGCGACACCGGATCGGGATAGTAGCGGTAGGGCACGTCCGCCTGCTTCGAGCGGCCGTGATAGGCAATGGCGAGATTGAACGCCGCGGCGCGCTTGGCGATCGCCTTGCCGATGCGGCCGAGGCCGACGATGCCCAGCGTCTTGCCGCCGGTCAGCGACCAGGTCATCTCCATGTTGCCGCGCTTCACCCAGTCGCCCGAGCGCACATAACGGTCGCCCCTGACGATCTGGCGGACGGTGGCGAGCAGGAGGCCCATGGCGAAGTCCGCCACCTCCTCGGTCAGCACGTCCGGCGTGTTGGTGACGGCGATGCCGCGGCTCGCGAGCTCGGCGACGTTGACGCCGTCGACGCCGACGCCGAAGCAGGCGACCAGCTTCAGGTTCGGCAACGCATCCAGGATCGCGGTCGGGATCGGATCATGGCCTGAGGTGAAGGCAGCCCGGATCTCCGGGCCGACCTTCTTCGCAAATGCCAGCTTGTCCGGCGCCAGCCAGAGCTTGTGAGCGGTGAACAGCTCGTCGATCTTGGCCATGGTGCCGGCGTAGGAGACCGGGCCGTTCTGCAGGACGGGGGGCTTGGAGGTCATGGGTGCGCGCGTTCCCTACATCACCGCGCCGATCGACCAGGGCTGGAACTCGTCCTCGCCGAAGCCCATCTCCTCGCTCTTCGACTTCTTGCCCGACGCCGTGTCGAGGATCAGCTTGAGAATGCGCTCGCCGCAGGCCTGGACCGTCTCCGAGCCCTCGATGATGGTGCCGCAGTTGATGTCCATGTCGTCGGGCATGCGCTTGAACAGCATGGAGTTGGTGGCGAGCTTGAGCGACGGCGCCGGCTTGCAGCCGAACACCGAGCCACGGCCGGTGGTGAAGCAGATCATGTTGGCGCCGGACGCCACCTGCCCCGTCGCCGAGACCGGATCGTATCCGGGGGAATCCATGAAGTTGAATCCGCGGTTCTTCAGGGGCTCGGCATATTGCAGAACGTCGACCAGGTTGGTGGTGCCGCCCTTGGTCGCCGCTCCCAGCGCCTTTTCCAGGATGGTGGTGAGCCCGCCCGCCTTGTTGCCGGGGGACGGGTTGTTGTCCATCGAGCCCTTGTTCTTCGCGGTGTAGTCCTCCCACCAGCGCATCAGGTCGACCAACTTCTGGCCGACCTCGCGGTTGGATGCGCGGCGCACCAGCACATGCTCGGCGCCGTAAGTCTCCGGCGTCTCCGACAGGATCACCGAACCGCCATGCGCGACCAGCAGGTCCGAGGCGGCGCCCAGGGCCGGGTTCGCCGAGATGCCGGAATAGCCATCGGAGCCGCCGCATTGCAGCCCGATGGTGATGTGGCTCGCCGGCACGGTCTCGCGCTTCACGTCGTTGACCACCGGCAGCATCTCGCGGATCGCCGCCAGCGCCTTGTTCATGGTCGCGACCGATCCGCCGGATTCCTGGATGGTCATGGTGTGCAGGAACGGCCCGGCCTCGAGGCTGTGGGCACGCATGAGGCCGCCGATCTGGTTCGACTCGCAGCCCAGGCCCATGATCAGGATGCCACCGAAATTGGCGTGCAGCGCATATCCCGCCAGCGTGCGGCGGAGCACGTCCATGCCGTCGCCCTCGGCCGCCATGCCACAGCCGAGGCCGTGGGTCAGCGCCACCACGCCATCGACGTTGGGATAGCCCTCCAGCAGCGCCTCGGCCTTCCTCGCCGTCATCTTCGCCACATGGGCGGAGCAGTTCACCGAGGTCAGGATGCCGATGTAGTTGCGCGTGCCGACGCGTCCGTCCTTCCGCTTGATCCCCTGGAAGGTCGCCTGGGCGGCGCCGGTCGCATAGGGCGTCGGCTTGGATTCGACACAGAACTCGTATTGCCGCTCGAACATCTGGAAGGCGCAGTTATGCGTGTGCACATGATCGCCGGCGGCGATCGGCCGGCTGGCGAAGCCGATGATCTGGCCGTAGCGGCGGACCGGCTGCCCCTCGGCGACGGCCGCGGTCGCGACCTTGTGGCCGGCCGGGATATGGCCCTGGGTGGTGACGCTCTCACCCGGGATCGCGGTGCCTTTCAGGATATCGGCACGGGCGACGACGACGGTGTCGGTCGGGTTGAGCCGGATGGTCAGGGTCGGCTGGGTCATCGTTCTCGTCCTTCTATTCCTGTAGCGGCACGATAGTCAGCGGCTTCTGGCCGCCGAGGAACGTGTCCTCGCATCGTTTGAAGAAATCCCTCGTGTCGCCGACGAACTCGGCGAAGACGTTCGGATACTCGGGCGTCATCTTGCCGGGCGTCCGCGGCATGCAATAGCGGTCATAGGCCCAGTAGATCTTGCTTTCGGCAGCGGGGAAACCGTGCCGCTCGCGGGCATTGTAGTGGATGAACATCACGTCGCCCTTCTGAATCAGCCCGGCGGCGTTCTCCTCGGGCGCGACGAGCCCGGGATCGAGGTTGAGCGCGCAGGAGGTCCCGCCCAGCATCACATGCCCGCAGGGGCCGCTGGCCGGAAGCTGGTTCCACACCAGCCGGCAGGTCTCGGGCGCCAGGTCCTCGATCAGCCGCGCCCGCGCGCTGGCGCCGCCCAGGGTGAAGACGAGGAAACGGGCCATCAGGCGATCTCTCCGGTGACTTTGACGGGCTTGGCCCCTTCGGTGAACAGGCGCTCGCTCATGGCGTAGAACGCCTCGGTGCCGCTCACCAGCTCGGCGAAGACGTTCCCCACGATCGGCTCCTGCTTACCCGGCGCCACCGCCCCGTTGTAGCGGTCATAGCACCAGATGACCTCGCTGACCGGATCGGGATTCCCGTGGCGTTCGCGGAGATCGTAGTGGATGAACACGACGTCGCCCTTCTGCAAGAGGCAGGTCGCGTTCTCGGCCGGGATCACGATCCGGGGGTCGAACAGGAAGCCGGCGTTGGTGCCGGACTGCCGGGCCCCCAGCGCATCGCCGGCATAGGGCAGAATGCTGTCCCACAGGATCTGGCAGGTGACGGGCGCGCGCTCGTCGTCGAGGCGGGCGCGGGCGACCGCACCTGCCAGGTCGAGAACCATGTAACGCGCCATCTTTCGTCCCCGATCGGGAAGGTCTTGGCGGCCGGGCGGCCCCTCCCTAGTGTAGCGCACCCGTCCGTACCCTTTCCAATCGGAGACGTCATTCCATGAGCGGCCGCCTTCAGGGCAAGATCTGCGTCGTCACCGCCGCCGGCCAGGGTATGGGCCGGTCCTCCGTCGAGGCCTTCCAGCGCGAGGGCGCCCGCGTCCACGCCTCCGACATCGA
>CAXNIC010000164.1:0-10383 GCA_964201945.1 Alphaproteobacteria bacterium | reverse complement strand
GTCCACCGCCCTGCCGCCGGCGGCGCCCGCAGGATCCGGTCCGCGCCTGGTCTTCGGTGCCGGCTCCTCCGAGCTTCCGGCCGGGGCCGACTCGACCCTCAAGGACATGGCGCAGCGGCTGAACGCCGACGAGGCGCTCCGTCTCCAGGTGGTGGCCTATGCCGACGGCACGCCGGAGCAGGCGAGCCAGGCGCGGCGGCTCTCGCTGTCGCGGGCGCTCACCGTCCGGTCCTATCTCATCTCCCAGGGCGTGCGGTCGACGCGGATCGACGTGCGCGCCCTCGGATCCCGGGCGACCGACGGTCCGCCCGACCGCGTTGATCTCCTGATCGGCGACCGTTGAGCAGGCTCCTGGGCGGAGAAACCGCCGTCGCGAGGACAACAAGGCCATGACCGGACCCGGTCTCTATCTCACCCGCATGCTGATCTTCGTGGCGGCGGTCGCGGCGCTGGTGGCCGCGCTCTTCGCGGGTCTCACCCATGCCTTCATGGCCAATGTGGCGCTGAACAGCGCCATCATCGGCGTGCTCATCCTCGGCATCCTCTACATCTTCCGCCAGGTGCTGCAGCTCACGCCCGAGGTGCGCTGGCTCGACGCCTATCGCCGGAACACCCCGGGACTGTCCGTCCAGCGCCAGCCGCGCCTCCTGGCACCCCTCTCCACCATTCTCGGCGATCGCCAGGGCAGCCGTATCGTCCTCTCGGCGGTGGCGACCCGCTCGCTGCTGGACTCGATCCGCTCGCGCCTCGACGAGGGCCGCGACATCTCGCGCTACATGATCGGGCTCCTGGTCTTCTTAGGATTGCTCGGCACCTTCTGGGGCCTGCTCGAGACCGTTGGGTCGATCGCGACCGTGATCGGCGGCCTCGGCACCGTCGGCTCCGCCGACGTCAACGCCTTCTTCAACGAGTTGAAGACCGGCCTGCAGGCGCCGCTGGGTGGCATGGGCACGGCCTTCAGCTCCTCCATGCTCGGCCTTGCCGGATCCCTGGTGCTGGGCTTCCTCGATCTCCAGGCAAGCCAGGCGCAGAACCGCTTCTTCAACGAGCTGGAAGAGTGGCTGGCCGGCATGACCAAGGTCGGCGCCGGCCCCTCGCTCGGCGACGGCGGCGAGATGACCAGTGTGCCGGCGTTCCTGCAGGCGCTGATCGAGCGCACTGCGGACAGCATGGATACGCTGCAGCGCGCCGTCGCGCGCGGCGAAGACTCCCGCAAGGGCGCCAACTCACAGCTGATGCAGCTGACCGAGAAGCTCTCGGTCCTGACCGATCAGATGAAGGCAGAGCAGCAGCTCATGCTGCGCCTGGCCGAGAACCAGATGGAGCTGAAGCCGATCCTCTCGCGCATGGCGGACGCAGTCGCCAGCGGTGGCTTCGGCGGCGACGAGGCGACGCGCTCGCACATCCGCAACATCGAGGTCTACATCTCCCGCCTGCTGGACGAGGTCGCCAACGGCCGCCAGCAGACATCGGAGGAGATCAGGAGCGAAATCCGGCTCTTGTCGCGGACCATCGCCGCGCTCGCCGATGATCAGCAGCGCCAGCAGACCCAGCCGGCTGCCACGCCGCCGTCCGCGCCCAAGCCCACCCGCGCGACACGTCCATGAGCTCGTCGTCGTCAGGCAGGAGCCGTCACGGCCAGGGTCTCGACATCTGGCCCGGCTTCGTCGACGCGCTGGCGACGCTGCTCATGGTCATCATCTTCGTGCTGCTGGTCTTCGTGCTCTCGCAGGCCTATCTGTCGGCGGCGCTTTCGGGTCGCGACGAGACCTTGAGCCGGCTCACTCGGCAGCTCTCCGAGCTGCAGCAGGTGCTGGCGATCGAGAAGGAGAGCTCGGCCGAGCTGCGCCTGAACCTGGCCCAGCTCGCCGCCGAGCTGCAGACCTCGACCGCCCAGCGCGACCAGCTCCAGCTCCGCGTCACCGATCTCGGCCGCGAGCGCGATGCGCTGCAGTCGCGCCTGGCCCAGTCCGAGACGCAGCGCAACCAGCTCCAGGGGCTTCTCGGCGACGTGACGGGCGAGCGCGACCGGATCCGGGCGCGCCTGTCCGACCTGACCGGCGAGCGCGACGCGCTGCAGTCACGCCTGACCGAGTCCGAGTCGCTGCTCGACCAGCTCCATGCCCGCGTCGCCGATCTCACCCGCGACCGCGACGCTCTCCAGTCACGCTCGACCCAGAGCGAGGCTGACCGCAACCAGCTCCAGAGCCGGCTCGGCGGCATGACCAGCGAGCGCGACGCTCTGCAGCTGCGCTTGACCGACGCCGAGCGCGAACGGACCCTGACCCAGGTGGAGCTGGAGACGTGGCTCGCCGAGGCCGTCCGGCTGCTGCGCGACATCGATGCGCTGAAGAAGGTGAGGGACGATCTGGAAGCGCGGGTCGGCCAGCTCGCCGCGCGCCTGGAGGCGAGCGAGCGCGAGCTGGGCGCGGTCCGCGACCGCTCGAAGGACCTGGAGGCCAGGCTCGCCACCACCGAGGAGGCGAAGCGCGCCGAAGAGGCCCGGCGCAGCGGTGCAGAGGAACGGACGCTGCTGGTCCAGCGCGAGCGCGACGAAAACGCGGGCAAGCTGACCGAGCAGCAGAAGCTGACCAAGGAGGCCCAGGACCAGGTCGAGGCGCTGAACCGCCAGATGCTGGCGCTTCGCCAGCAGCTGGCGCGCATCGCGGCCGCCCTCGATGCCTCGGAGGAGAAGGCCAAGGAGCAGCAGGTCCAGATCGTCGATCTCGGACGGCGGCTCAACCTGGCGCTGGCGAGCAAGGTCGAGGAGCTGGCGAGCTATCGTTCGGAGTTCTTCGGGCGGCTGCGCGAGGCGCTCGGCGACCGGCCGGACATCCGGGTGGTCGGCGACCGCTTCGTCTTCCAGTCGGAGGTGCTGTTCGGCTCGGGCTCGGCCACCCTCGGCATCGAGGGCATGGAGCAGCTCTGGCAGCTTGCCCGCACGCTCCGCGACGTCATCCAGGCCATCCCGACGGACATCAACTGGGTCCTCCAGGTCGATGGCCACACCGACACCGTGCGCATCGCCACCGCGCAGTTCCCTTCCAACTGGGAGCTGTCGACCGCGCGTGCCACCTCCGTCGTCAAGTTCCTGATCAGCCAGGGATTGCCGGCCGGCCGGCTCGCCGCTGCCGGCTATGGCGAGTTCCAGCCGCTAGAGGAGGCGACCGACGAGGCGGGCCGGCGGCGCAACCGGCGGATCGAGCTGAAGCTGACGTCGAGGTAGAGGAGAGGAAGCATGGACAAGCAGACCGAGACCGAACTCCAGGCGGCGGCGTTCCGGACGCTGGTCGAGCATCTGCGGACGCGCACCGACGTCCAGAACATCGACCTGATGAACCTGGCCGGCTTCTGCCGGAACTGCCTCTCCAAATGGTACCGGGCGGCCGCGGTCGAGAAGGGCGTCGATCTTTCCGACGAGAAGGCGCGCGAGATCGTCTACGGCATGCCCTATTCCGAATGGAAGGCGAAGCACCAGAAGGAAGCGAACCCCGACCAGGCCAAGGCCTTCGCGCAAGCCTCGCATAAGCACGGTTGAACCCTCAGGACCGAGCCGTTAAGGTCCGCCGCTTCCCAACCACCCCCAAGCGAGCGGAAGATCGGACAATGGCCGACGTCGGCGGTATCCAGGGCGATCGACTCAAGTCCTTCATCGAGCGGATCGAGCGCCTGGAAGAAGAGAAGGCGGCGCTCGCCTCCGACATCAAGGACGTCTTCTCGGAGGCCAAGGGCACGGGCTTCGACACCAAGATCATGCGGCAGATCCTGAAGCTCAGGAAGCTCGACAGCGCCGACATCGAAGAGCAGGAGACCCTGCTCGACCTCTACAAGCGTGCGCTCGGGATGGAGTGAGAGGCCGCCGCCGCAGTAATCCTGAAGCGGCGGGCCATCTCCCGAGATCGACCGCTACGGAAGCGGGACAGCCCGCTCCGCGCGTGCGATCATCGGCGTCCTGAATGTCCAAGCCAGAGTCCCGCCGCGACAATCTCCTCGGCATCGCCTTCGGCCTCGCCTCGGTTGTCCTGTTCTCCGGGCAGGCGCTGGTGGTCAAGCTGGTCGGCGACCGCTATCCGATGAACGAGATCGTCTTCTTCCGCCATGCCTTCGCGCTGGTGCCGGCGATCGTGATGGTGGTGGCGCAGGGCGGGTTCAGCACGATCCGCACCGGCCGCATCGGCATGCATTTCGCTCGCATGGCCGCCGGCATGACCTCGATGATCTTCGGCTTCTATGCGCTACGGATGATTCCGCTGGCCGATGCCACGGTCTATTCATTCATCGCGCCGCTGCTGATCACCGCGCTTTCGGTGCCCCTGCTCGGCGAACGCGTCGGCATCCACCGCTGGTCGGCGGTGGTGGTGGGATTCTCCGGCGTTCTGATCATGATGCAGCCGGGCCATGCGGCGCTGGAGCTGGGCGTGATCGTGGCGCTGGCCGGCACCTTCTGCAGCGCCTTCGTCAACATCACCATGCGAAAACTGGGGGCGACGGAGACCGCAGCCTCCACCACGTTCTTCTACACCGGCATGTGCTTCGTCGTGTTCACGGCGACGCTGCCGTTCTCATGGGTGACGCCGGACCTGGTCGACTTCCTGATCCTCGCCAGCCTCGGCCTCGGCGGCGGCGTCGCGCAGTACTGGTACACGATGTCGCTCCGCTACGCGCCGTCGGCGCTGATCGCGCCGCTGGGTTACACTTCGCTCCTGTGGATGACGGCAGCGGGCATCCTCTTCTGGGACGAGGTGCCCAGCGGGACGACGCTGATCGGCGCCGCCATCATCTGCGCCAGCGGCCTCTACATCCTCTATCGCGAGGCCCGACGGCGCTGAGGCATCCGCGGCTACTGCTTCAGACGGGCCGCGATCGCGTCGGCGAGCAATCTCGCGATGCAGCCATAGCTCCAGTCGTTCATGTGCAGCTGGTCAGGCGACAGCATGGCCTCGAAGGGGATCCCCGACTGGCGCCAGAACCGCATGATCTCGAAGCGATGGAACAGGCCGACGCCGGCGCGGGCTGCCAGGCGGTCGAGCCCGCTGACGATCTCGCCGTGGCGTGGCGCCTCGATCACCCGGGGGGCGAATTGCGGGCTCATCAGGATGACGTCGGCACCGATGGCACGAAGACGCAGTATCCCCGCCTCGAGCGCGCGGTGGTGGGCGCCCGGGTCGACGTGACGAAGCGCGGTGTTGCTTCCGGTCTGCCAGATCACGAGATCGGGTCGGTAGCGAAGGACGTCGCGATCGAAGCGGCGGAGCATGTCCGAGGTCGCCTCCCCGCCGGTTCCCATATTAATCACCCTAGTCGACAACCCGTGCCGCTCGCGCATCTCCGCGGCGAGGCGGGCGGGGTATGCGCGTTCGGGCGCGGTTGCGCCGACTCCCTCGGTAGATGACGAGCCCAGCGCCACCACCACCGGCACACGGCCGGCGGCGATCGCGGCGGCGAGCCGGGGCAGCGGCACGCCGATGCCGGCGATCTCTGCCGGCGCGCTGCACTCGGGCGCCGCCGTCGCGCCGGTTGCGATGGCCAGGAACGCGAGAACGACGGCGACGGCCAGCCTCAACGGATCGCCCGCTCGATCACATCTGCCAGGCGCCTAGCGATACAGTCATAGAGCACGGCCGCCATCGCTTGCTGTTTGTCGCGCTTGGTCTCGTCGAGATTGAGGGCCCCCGTCTCGCTCCAGTGGCGCATCATGTCGTAGCGCTGGAACACCGGCACGTCGTCGATGTCGGCGGCGACATAGAGACGCTCGGAATACGATTGGAAGTCGATCAGGGCGCTCGCGCCGCGGCCGTACTGGAAGTCGACCAGCACCACGTCGGCGCCGCGGGCCCGGACGAATGCGATGCCCTCGTGCAGAGCCTGATCGAACGCCGCAAGGTTGGTCCGCTTGACCGCGTCCATGATTCCGGTCTCCCAGATCACCAGCTGAGGGTTGGTTTCGAGAAGCTGGGTGGAGAGGCGGTCGACCATCATGCGGGTCACCTCACGCGGCCGGCCGGCGTTGATGACCTTGATTTCGATGCCCGGATGACGTTCGCGGAGAACAGCCTCGAGCCGGGCGGGAAAGGCCAGCTCCGGGCCGCCGGCCGCGCCGCCGACCGTCGAGGCGCCGCCGACGGCGAGGATCGTCAGCGGCCGGCGCTGCGCCAGGGTTGCCTGAACCCGGGTCAGGGACGGCGGATCGCCCATCATCTCGACCGGCACGTCGCAGCGGCCATTGTTGGCGAGCGCGCCGGGAGCGGCGATCATCGTTGCGAGCAGGGCGGCCGGAAGGACTCTCATGCGCCGGCTCCCGCACGGCTCTCGACCGCTTCCCGATACCAGGCGAGCAGGCGGGCGAGGGCATACATCGCCAAGGCTCCGGCGGCGGTGACCGCGAGCTGGGCTGCGAGCGAACGAGAGATCTCGACCAGAGCAAAGTGGCCCACGAGCGAGAGAATAATCCCGAAACAGAAAACATGCAGAGAGAACTTTCCGCAGAGCGCGATCGGCCGGATCCAGGGCGAAGAGAGCCAGGCCGCATCGGAGCGGATCAGCCAGGCGGTGACCAGCGTCACCGAGAGGAAATTGACGAGGCGGATGGGCGAGAGATCCGTCTTGTTGAGCGGCCAGAGCTCCTTGAGCAGGAGCGCCGGAAAGGCATCGACGTAGCGGTGAATGACCCAGGACGTCTCGATGGCGAAGGCGGTCGCTGCGATCGCGAGAGCCGGTCCGACCAGCCAGCGACCCTTGTCCACCAGCGAATGGCCGCTCACGCGGGCATAGCCGGCCGCCGCTCCGACCACGAACAGCAGCTGCCAGGCTAAGGGATTGAAGAACCAGGGCTGATCGTTGGGATATCCCCGGAGCCGGAGATCGAACGCATAGACCGCGCCGTAGAGGAGAAGGGAGGGGATGATCGGCAGCCATAGGCTGCGCTGGAGAGCGAGGAGGATCAGCGGGAAGACCGCCAGCAGCACGATGTAGAGTGGCAGGATGTCGAGGAAGGTCGGCTGGAACTCGAGCGTCAGCGCACGCACCAGCGCGATGTGCGGCTCGGTCAGGAAGTCGCCGACCCCCAGCTCCTCGGCATAGAGCGGCGAGCCGAACCGTTCCAGCATGTAGGAGACGATGGCAGACAGCACGATGAACAGGAACAGGTGCGCGATGTAGAGCTGCCAAACACGGCGGTAGATCTGCGCCGTGCTGACGATAAAGCCGTCGCGGACCAGTGCCCGCCCGTAGACCAGGGCGGCGGTGTAGCCGGACAGGAAGATGAAGACCTCGGCCGCGTCGAAGAATCCCAGCGCCTGCAGGGTGAAAGCGGAGAACCGGTTCTCCGGGATGTGGTCGACGAAGATGAAGAAGAGAGCGAGGCCCCGGAAGACATCGAGCCTGAGATCGCGTCCCTTTCCCCCCGCCATGCTCCTAGTCCGCGGCGGAGGCTTTGGGCGCCGGATCGAGCAGGCGGGCCATGAGCTCGGCCTCGCGCGCCTTGGCCTCGGCCACCGACTTCTCCTTCACATGGCCGTAGCCGCGGATCTTCTGCGGCACCAGGGCAAGGTCGACGGCGATCGAGTGGGTCGCTGGCGAGAGCTGCGCCAGGACCTCCTCGACTGTCGCTTCGAAGTCGGTGATGAGCCGCCGCTCCATCCGTCGCTCCTCGGTGCGGCCGAACGGATCGAAGCGGGTGCCGCGGAGGCCTTTCAGCCTGGCCAGGGCGGTGAAGGCAGTCCGCATCCACGGGCCGAAGGTCCGCTTCTTCGCGTGCCCGGTCGCCGGATCGCGCTCGGCGATCATCGGCGGGGCTAGGTGGAACGTGAGCGCATCATAGCTCTCGAAGGTGTCGGCGAGCTGCCTTGCGAAGCTGCCGTCGGTGTAGAGGCGGGCGACTTCGTACTCGTCCTTGTACGCCATCAGCTTGAAGTAGGAGCGGGCGACGGCGCGGGCGAGGTCGTCGCGTCCGGGCATGCGGGTGCGTTCGGCCGCCGCGACCTTGCGCACCATTGCCTCGTAGCGCGCCGCATAGGCGGCGTCCTGGTAGTCGGTCAGGAAGGAGACGCGCTTGGCGATGATCTCGTCCAGCGTCATGGCGATGGCGCCTGAAGTCGCCGGCGCGTCGAGGCCAGCGGCCTTGATCACCGCGGCCAAGTCGTGCGCGGCGCGGCGGCCCCAGAGGAACGCCTGCTTGTTGAACTCGACGGCGACGGCGTTCAGCTCGATCGCGCGCTCGATCGCCTCGCGGCCGATCGGCACCAGCCCCTTCTGCCAAGCGTAGCCCATCATGAAGGAGTTTGTGGCGATGGAGTCGCCGAGCAGCGCGGTCGAGATCTTGGTCGCATCCAGCGTATCGACGCTGCCGCGTCCGGCGGCTTCCGCGATGGCGTCGTTGAAGGTGCCGCTCGGGAAGAAGAGATCGGGCTTCGCCGACAGGTCGCCGGTCGGGGTCTCGTGGCTGTTGACGACGGCGCGGGTCTTGCCGACTTCCATCTTCGCCAGCGAATCCGGGCTGCCGGTGACCACGAGGTCGCAGCCGATGACGGCGTTCGCCCCGCCGGCGGCGATGCGGACGGCGCGGATGTCCTCGGCCCGGCGGGCGACGCGGACATGGGTGGTGACGGCACCGCCCTTCTGCGCGAGGCCGATCTGGTCGAGGACGGCGATACCCTTTTCCTCGATGTGCGCCGCCATGCCGAGAAGTGCGCCGATGGTGACGACGCCGGTGCCGCCGATGCCGGTGACCAGGATGCCGTAGGGTCGGTCGAGCGGCGGCAGGGCAGGCTCGGGCAGGACGGCGAAGGGCACCTCGCCCTTGCCGCGGCGCTTCTTCAGCTTGCCGCCCTCGACGGTGACGAAGCTCGGGCAGAAGCCGTTGACGCAGGAGAAGTCCTTGTTGCACGAGGACTGGTCGATCGCGCGCTTGCGCCCGAACTCGGTCTCGACCGGTACGACCGAGACGCAGTTCGACTTGACGCCGCAGTCGCCGCAGCCCTCGCAGACCAGCTCGTTGATCAGCACGCGCTTGTCGGGGTCGGGGAAGGTGCCGCGCTTGCGCCTCCGGCGCTTCTCGGACGCGCAGGTCTGGTCGTAGACCAGCACGGTGACGCCGGGAATCTCGCGCAGCGTCCTCTGCACCGCGTCCAGCTCGTCGCGGTGATGGATGGTCACGCCAGGCGCGAAGTCGGTGCCGAGCGGGTACTTGTCCGGTTCGTCGGTGACGACGACGACTTTCTTCGCGCCCTCGGCGGTGAGCTGACGAGTGAGCTGCGGGACGGTGAAGCCGTTATCCGCCGGCTGCCCGCCGGTCATGGCGACGGCGTCGTTGTAGAGCAGCTTGTAGGTGATGCTGACGCCGGACGCGATCGCCGCACGGATCGCGAGCGAGCCTGAGTGGTTGTAGGTGCCGTCGCCGAGATTGGCGAAGATGTGCTGGGTCTCGGTGAATGGCGCCTGGCCGATCCACGACGCGCCTTCGCCGCCCATCTGGGTGAAGGTCTCGGTCTTGCGGTCCATCCAGACCGCCATGTAGTGGCAGCCGATGCCGGCAACGGCGCGGCTGCCTTCGGGTACCTTGGTCGAGGTGTTGTGCGGGCAGCCGGAGCAGAACCAGGGCGTGCGCTTGAAGTCGGTCTTCGGCGCCGCCAGCGCCGCTTCTTTCGCTTCGAGGAAGGCTAGCCGCTGCTTGATGCGCTCGGAGGTATAGAACCGCGCGATGCGGGCGGCGATGACACGCGCGATCCGGGCAGGCGTCAGCTCGTCGGCGGAGGGCAGGATCCACTCGCGCTGCTCGTCGAACTTGCCGATGACGCGCGGCCGCACGTCTTCCCGCCAGTTGTAGAGCTGCTCCTTCATCTGGTTTTCGATGACGGCGCGCTTCTCCTCGACGACCAGGATTTCTTCCAGGCCTTCGGCGAAGTGGCGGATGCCCTCGCGCTCGAGCGGCCAGACCATGCCGACCTTGTAGACGCGGAGCCCGATCTCGGCGGCATGCGCCTCGTCGATGCCGAGGTCCTCGAGCGCCTGCATGACGTCGAGGTAGGACTTTCCGGTGGTGACGATGCCGAAGCGCGGCTTCGGCGACTCGACCACGATGCGGTCGAGCTTGTTGGCGCGCGCAAACGCGAGCGCGGCGTAGAGCTTGTACTTGTGGAGCCGGAGCTCCTGCTCCAGCGGCGCATCGGGCCAGCGGATGTTGAGACCGCCCGGCGGCATCTCGAAGTCTTCCGGCAGCACGATCCGCACGCGCTCCGGATCGACCGCGACCGAGGCCGAGGAGTCCATCGTCTCGGCGATCGCCTTCAGCGAGGTCCAGCAGCCCGAATAGCGGCTCATCGCCCAGCCATAGAGGCCGTAGTCCAGGATCTCCTGGACGCCCGAGGGGTGCAGCATCGGGATCGA
>CAXNIC010000163.1:0-10383 GCA_964201945.1 Alphaproteobacteria bacterium | reverse complement strand
CGAAGAATCTGAATCCGGCGAAGGCGATCGCCGAGATCAAGAAGCTGATGGTGGCGCGGCGCTAGGCTTATCCAGAGGGGAGACGAGACGGTGGCGGGTACTGGAAAATGGATCCTGGGTGGACTGATCGGCGCGAGCGCGCTCTACGCCCTCTTCGCAGCGTCGCACGCCCATAGCCAGGGCGGCTATCTTGCCGGCCTCCTCTACGCCGGCTTTGCCGTCCTGTTCATCATGGGCCTGATCCGCCGAAGCTACGACAAGCTCGACTCCGGACACTGATGCCGAGCTGGGATCCAGCCCAGTACGCCAAGTTCGGCGACCATCGGCTGAGACCCGCGCTCGACCTGATCGGACGCATTCCCGACCTCAGGCCCGGGCGGATCGTCGATCTCGGTTGCGGGCCTGGCGAGATCACCGAGATCCTGGCAGGCCGCTGGCCCGAGGCCGAAGTGATCGGCCTCGATTCATCTCCGGACATGCTGAAGAAGGCGCAAGGTCTGAAAGGCCGCGCCCGCTACCTCGAAGGCGATGTCGGCCGTTGGGTTGCCGAGCCCAAGGTCGACCTCCTCTTCTCCAATGCCTGCCTGCAATGGCTCTCCGATCACGACCGGCTGTTCCCGCGGCTGGTCCAGCAGGTCGCTTCGGGCGGCACAATCGCCATCCAGATGCCGCACAATCACGACCAGCCGTCGCATCGGATCATCGCCCGGCTGTCGGAAGAAGCCCCGTTCAAGGCGCCTCTGGCCGGCAAGCTCCGTCACGACCCCGTCGCCTCGCCCGACACATACTGGCGCCTGCTGAGGCCGCTGGTCGCGAAGCTCGACATCTGGGAGATCGATTATCTCCAGGCGCTGACCGGCGACGATCCGGTCCTCGCCTGGACCACGGGCACCGCGCTCCGCCCGGTCCTCGACGCGCTGGATGAGGCGCTCCGACCGCAATTCGTCGAGCGGTATCGCGACGGGCTGAGAGCCGCATACCCCCGCGAGACGGAAGGCTCGACGCTCTTTCCCTTCCGCCGCCTCTTCATCCTGGCCGAGCGCTGACCATGTCGGCGATCCGTGCCTTCGATCTTCATGCGGAGCCGACGCCCGTGCTGGAGGCAATGTATCGTCTCGGCATGGTCAGCGAGCGCGAGTTCTGGCCGGACCGCGATCCGATTCCGTTCAACGAGCAGTCCTGGCGCGTTCGCTCGCCGTTCCGCGAGCGCCAGGACTGGGTGATCGAGGAAGGCGGCGAGGTGGTTGCCCACGCCCAGGTCGGCTTCGGCCTTACAGGCGACAACCCGCATGTCGCCAACATCGGCATTTACGTGCGGCCGGATCGGCGCCGGCAAGGCATCGGCGCCGCATTGAAGACGGAGGCGATCGCCGAGGCGAAGCGCCGGAACCGGACGCTGGCGCTGTTCTTCACGGCAAGCCAGGTGCCGGCGGGCGAGGCCTTCATCGCGCCGACGGGCGCCGAGATGTCGCTCGAAAGCCGTCTCAACCGCCTCGACCTGTCAAAGCTCGAGCCGGGCTTGGTCGACCGCATGATCGCGACCGGCCGCGAGCGTGCGAGCGGCTTCTCGCTGGGATACTGGGACGAAGGATTCCCCGAGGAAGAGCTCGATGCCATCGCCGACATGTTCCACACGATGAACACGGCGCCGCGCGGTTCACTCAAGCTCAACGACCATCGCGTCACTGCCGATCAGATCCGTGATGGCATGAAGGAGATAAGGATCGCGAAGACCTCGCGCTGGTGCCTTTATGCACGCGAGGCCGCGACCGGCCGGCTCGCCGGATTCACCGAGGTGTTCTGGCATCCTGAACGTCCGAGCCTGCTCGGCCAGGGCAACACCGGCGTGCTGCCGGCCTATCGCGGCCACGGCCTCGGCCGCCTCCTCAAGGGAACGATGCTGGAGCGTGTCCGACGTGAGCGCCCGATGGTCCGCTTCGTCGAAACCGGCAATGCGGACTCCAATGCGCCGATGCTGAAGATCAACACGGAGCTCGGCTTCCGGCTACACGCGGTTTTTCGGACCTGGCAGCTCGCAATCTAGTCGAGCTGCAGCAATAGGGCCTTCAGGTAGGCCGATTCCGGCAGCAGCGGATGCACCGGATGATCGGCGCCGGCGCCGGCCTGGCGGAGGATGCGGCCGGTGCGGCGGGCGCGGCCGATGCCGCGGGTCACCTCGTTCAGGAACGAGGGCGGATCGACGTTGTGTGAGCACGAGGCGGAGAACAGGAAGCCGCCGGGCGTAACCAGGCGTGCTGCCATCTCGGCCAGCTTGCGATAGCCCTTGAGGCCGGTGATCAGGTCCTTCTTCGCCTTGACGAAGGCCGGCGGGTCGACGACGACGACGTCGAAGCGCTCGCCTGCGGCGAAAAGCCGGTCCAGTTCGCGGAACGCCTCGGCTTGCACGAAGCGGCAGCGCTCGCCGAACCCGTTGAGGTCGGCCGCGCGCTTCGCCAGATCGAGCGCCAGCTCCGAGCGGTCGACCAGGACGGTCTCGCTGGCGCCGGCCGCGGCCGCCTGCAGCCCGAAGCCGCCGGTATGGGCATAGACGTCGAGTACGCGCGCGTCCTTGGAGATGGCGGCGACCGCCCGGCGGTTGTCACGCTGATCGAAGAACCAGCCGGTCTTCTGGCCTTCGGTGACATGCGCAAGGAAGGTGACGTCGTTCTCCTTGAGTTCGACGGCGCCGTCGATCGCGCCCTTGGCGATGCGCACGCCTTCGGCCAGGCCCTCGACCGAGCGCAGCGCGCTGTCGTTGCGGATGATGATGGTGGCCGGGGACATCGCGGCGTCGATGGCGTCGATCAGGGCGCCGGAAAGCCGGTCCATGCCGGCTGAGTTGATCTGCGCCACCACGACGTCGCCGAAACGGTCGATCACCGTTCCCGGCAGCCCGTCGGCCTCGGCATGAACCACCCGGTAGTAAGGTTCGGCGAACAGACGCTGGCGAAGCGCAAGCGCCCGTCCCACCCGCCGGGAGAGCCAGGCGGCGTCGAGCACGGCATCGCCGTCGCGCTCCAGGAGACGTCCGGCAATCAGCGAATGAGGATCGAAGAAGCCCGCTCCCAGCGGCCGATTGTCGTGACTTACGAAGCGGCTAATGGTCCCGCGCGGCAGCGCCTTCGCCTCGGCCGTCATCTCGATTTCGTTCGAGTAGACCCAGGGGTGACCCTCGAGCGCACGCTTGTGGCGGCCGGGCACGAGGCGGATGTCGGGACGGAGCGCGGCGGTCATGGCGGGCCTTCTATAGGCGGCTTCGCCGTGTTCGGCTAGAGTGTGCGGGTCCGGTACAACCGACGAGCCGTTAACCAACGATGAGCGAACGCGAAGACCAGCTGCGCCGCGATGCCGACGCGATGGCGGATGCCATCGATCGCGACCTCCACGGGGCGTTCCGGCCGGTGGCCGAACATGCCGAGCGGGTGCGGGACATGGCTCAGGAGCTGACGCAGGTCGCCGACCGGGCGACCGAGCGCGCGTCCGCCTTGCGGGCGGCCGATGACGGCGCCGACCGGGGCGCGGTCGCCGAGCTGGTGGCGATGGCGGAAATCCTCCGCAGCCTCTCCAACGAACTTCACGTCATGGCTCAGCGCTCGGTCCAGGACCTCGACCATCTGAAGAGCCATCTGGTCCAGTCCGTGCGGGCGACGGCGCTCGGCAACCGTCGGCGTTACGAGAGGTTCGAGGTCGACGTCGTGGCCGAGGCCAAGTTCGCCGGACGCAGCGAGCCCGCCCGCGTCCGCAACCTCTCCCTCGGCGGCGCCATGATGGATCTGGCAATCAATCTTGCCGCCGGTGCCGGCGTGGCGCTGCGTGTCGCCGGCGTCGACCGCGAGCTCAAGAGCGAGGTCGTGCGCGTCACCGAAGACGGGACCCAGCTCCGCTTCACCATCGACAACGATGCCGCCGAGGAGCTGCGGGGCTTCCTCGAGCAGGTCGCTCCCTCGAAACGAGGGAAGACCGATTGATGCGGCGCGCCGCGTTCGCGGTCGCCGCCCTCGCCTTCCTCACCGCCGGCTGCTCGCCGCTCGACCTCCTCAACTGGGTCAACCCCGAACCCGCTCATGTGCGAGCCGAGTTCGCCTATGGCGCCCATCCACGCCAGCGGCTCGATCTCTATCGGCCGAAGGCCATGGCCGGAGCAGCGCCGGTGGTCGTCTTCTTCTACGGCGGCGGCTGGGAGGGCGGCGACAAGTCGAACTATCGTTTCGCCGCGCTGGCGCTGGTCGAGGAGGGCTTCATCGTCGCCGTGCCGGACTACCGGGTCTATCCGGAGGTGATGTTCCCTTCCTTCCTCGAGGATTCGGCCAAGGCCGTCGCCTGGGTCCGCGCCCATGCCAAGGCCGAGGGCGGAGACTCCGAACGTCTCTTCCTCGCTGGCCATTCGGCGGGTGCCTACAACGCGGCGATGCTGGCCCTCGACCCGGGATATCTCTCGGCCGAAGGGGTGCTGCCGAACGCGGTCGTCGGTGTCGTCGGCCTTGCCGGCCCTTACGACTTCCTGCCGTTGACCTCGAAGACGCTGGAAGCGATTTTCGCCGTGCCCGATCTTAGGCGAACCCAGCCGATCACCTTTGCCCACAAGGACGCGCCGCCGATGCTGCTCGCGACCGGCGACAGGGACACCACCGTCTTTCCCCGGAACACCCGCAATCTCGGCCGCCGCCTGAACGAGCTCGGCGCGCCGGTCGAAACGATCGAATATGCCGGCACCGGACATGCCGGCATCATCATCGCGCTGGCGCCGCTCTTCCGCGGCAATGCCCCGGTGCTGGCGGACGTCGTAAAGTTCCTCAAATCGAAATCATGAGGGCCAGGACATGAGCGGTCACCACCACCACGGCCATACGCTGCACAGCCACCAGGGACATATCGGCTGGAACAACTCCTTCCCGCCGGTGCTGACAGTGGCGCCTGGCGAGACCATCACCTTCGAGGTGGCGGAGGCTTCGGGCGGCCAGCTCTCGCCGGCTTCCGTGCTGGCCGACGTCACCAGGCTCGATTTCGGCAAGGTCAACCCGGTGACCGGGCCGGTGCTGGTCGACGGCGCGAGGCCCGGCGATGCGCTGAAGGTGACGCTGGTCTCCTTCCGTCCGTCCGGCTGGGGCTGGACCGCCAACATCCCGGGCTTCGGCCTGCTCGCCGATCAGTTCAAGGACCCGGCGCTGCATCTCTGGAAATACGACGCGAACAGCCTGGCGCCGGCGCTTTTCGGGCCTGGCGGGCGCGTGCCGCTGAAACCTTTCGCCGGCACCATCGGGCTCGCCCCGGCCGAGGCTGGACAGCATTCGATCGTTCCGCCCCGCGCCGTTGGCGGCAACATGGACATCCGCGACATGGCGGCGGGTACCGAGCTCTATTTGCCGGTCGCGGTTCCGGGAGCGCTGTTTTCGATCGGCGACACCCATGCGGCCCAGGGTGACGGCGAGGTCTGCGGCACCGCCATCGAGAGCCCGATGGAGGTGACGCTCAAGCTCGATCTGGTGAAGGGCGCCAACCTGACGATGCCGCGCTTCACCACGCCGGGTCCGGTCTCGCGCCATCTCGACGGCGCCGGCTACGAGGTGACGACCGGCATCGGCCCCGACCTGATGACCGGGGCGCGTATCGCCGTGCAGTCGATGGTGGAGCTGCTCTCGAAGCAGACCGGCATGGCGGCGGTCGATGCCTACATGCTCTGCAGCGTCTGCGGCGACCTCCGGATCAGCGAGATCGTCGACCAGCCGAACTGGGTGGTCTCGTTCTACTTTCCGCGGATCGTGTTCGCCTAGACTGCGAGATAGGCGCGGGCCAGGCTCTCGTCGGCGGCCAACGCCGCGACGGGGCCGGAGAAGCGGATCCGGCCCTGCTCGATGATCGCGGCGCGATCGGCGACGCGGAGCGCGAAGCGGAGATTCTGCTCGGAGAGCAGGATGGCGAGCCCTTCGCGCTTGAGAGCGAGGACAGCGTCGGCCATCGCATCGACGACGACCGGGGCGAGGCCCTCGGACGGTTCGTCGAGAAGCAGGCAGCGCGGATTGCCCATCAGCGTGCGCGCGACCGTCAGCATCTGCTGCTCGCCGCCGGACATCTGACCGGCGCGCCGATGACGAAGCTCGCTCAAGTGCGGAAACAGCCCGAAGACTTTGTCTTCATCCCAGGCGGGCGCGCGGGTGCGGACGGGCGGGCGGCCGACATCCAGGTTCTCCATGACGGTGAGGCCGGCGAAGACCCGCCGGTCCTCCGGCACATAGCCGAGCCCGAGACGGGCGATCTCGTGCGGCGGCAGTCCCTCGATGCGATGGCCGTCGAAGGTCACGCTGCCGGCTGAGGGCGGCAGGAGACCCATGATCGCCTTCAAAGTGGTCGACTTGCCGGCGCCGTTGCGGCCGAGCAGCACCAGCACTTCCCCGGGATCGAGCGCGAGGTCGATGCCGAACAGGATCTGGGCACGGCCATAGGCGGCTTCGAGGCCGGAGATGGAGAGCATCAGCCGTCTCCCTGCCCGAGATAGACCGCCCGCACGCGCTCGTCGGCACGGATCGCGGCGGGATCGCCGGAGGCGATGAGCTTGCCGCGGTCGAGCACCAGGATGCGGTCGGCATGGCCGAAGACCACGTCCATGTCGTGCTCGGTGAACATGACGGCGAGGCCGTCGTCGCGAGCGAGGCCGGCGATCAGCGCCATCAGCGACCGCCGTTCCGCCGGCGCCATGCCGGCGGTCGGCTCGTCCATCAGCAGCAGGCGGGGAGAGGTCGCCAGCGTGAGCGCCAGCTCGAGGCGCTTGATGTCGCCATAGGCGAGGGCCGCGGCCGGACGGTCGGCGGCACCGGCGAGGCCGACGCGATCAAGCAGCGGCGGCAATGCGGCGCCGCGGCCGGCGACCGCCAGGTTCTCGCCGATCGTCATCGAGGCGAAGACCTGGGCGACCTGGAAGGTACGACCGAGGCCGAGGCGGGCGCGGGCCTTCGGTGGAGTTCCCGTGATATCGGCGCCGTCCAGTTCGACGCGGCCGGCATCGGGGCGGATCTGCCCGCCGATCAGGCCGAAGCAGGTCGACTTGCCGGCGCCGTTCGGCCCGATCATTGCCACCATCTGGCCGGCATCGACCTCAAGGTCGACGGCATCGACGGCGCGGACGCCGCCATAGGCCTTGGTGAGGCCGGTCGCCGACAGCAGCGTCATCGCCGCCGTCCCCTGAACCATCCGGCGACGCCGCTGGGGGCGAAGAAGACGAGGCCGAGGATGACGAGCCCGACCAGCGCCCGCCAGAAGTCGACCCGCCTGGCCGCCTCGTCCTGGAGCCAGGTGAAGAGGCCGGCGCCGAGGATCGGGCCGAGCGGCGAGGCGATCCCGCCCAGCAGCACCATCACGAGCCCGTCGACCGAGCGTGGGATCGAGAGGGTTTCCGGCGACAGGCTCCCCTTGGAGAAGGCGAAGAGCCCGCCGGCGAGGCCGGCGATCGCACCGGAGATGAGGAGGGCCGCGCGCCTAAGCCCGGGCACGTCGAGGCCGACGGCCTCGGCTCTCAGCGGGGAATCACGGACGGCACGGATGGCGTGGCCGAGCCGCCCCCGCTCGATCCGGCGAAGCGCGAGCCAGGCGAGCGCCACCACCGCCAGGGTCAACAGGTAGTAGGCGGGTTTGCTGGCGACGTCGGCGCTGGGCCAGACCCCGACCAGGCCGTTGGAGCCGCCGGTCAGCGCGTCCCATTGGAAGGCGAGCGACCAGACGATCTGGGCGAAGGCCAGCGACAGCATGGCGAGATAGACGCCGGAAAGGCGGATGGCGACCAGGCTGAACACCAGCGCGCCGATCCCGGCGACGATGGGCGCGAGCGCGAGCGATGCCGCCATCGGCCAGCCGAGCTTCAGCGTCGAGATCCCCACGGCATAGGCGCCAAGCCCGAAGAAGGCCGCATGGCCGAAGGAGACGAGGCCCGCCGGCCCCACCAGCCAGCGAAGGCTGGCGGCGAAGAGGGCGAGGATCAGCACGTCGATGGCGAGCACGAGGGCGTAGCCGCCGAGCAGGAGCGGCAGGAGGCTTGCGACAGCGAGCGCGGCCCAGGCGAGGAGCGGGATCGAACTCGTGCCATCGGCGTCGACCGCGCTGGTCCGTGGCGCCGGTTCCGGACGGCCGAGAAGGCCGTGCGGGCGGATGGCCAGCACGATCGCCATGACCAGGAACTCGATCACCAGCGTCAGCTTGGAGATGCCGAGCCCGATGCAGAGCGCTTTCAGCTCGGCGATCAGCAGCGCGGCGAGGAAGGCGCCCGGAAGGCTGCCGAGTCCGCCCACGACGACGACGACAAAGGCGTCAGCGACGATCGCGAGATCGAGCCCGAGGCTGGCCGGCTCGCGCGGCAGCTGCAGCGCGCCGCCAAGGCCGGCCAGCGCCGAGCCCAGCGCGAAGACCAGGGTGAACAGCCGCGCCTGATCGACGCCGAGCGCGGAAGCCATCTCGCGGTCCTCGGTCGCCGCGCGAACCAGGCGCCCGAAGCGGGTCCGCGTCAGCAAGAGCCAAAGCGCGCCGAGGACCGTGGGGCCGAGCAGGATCAGCAGCAGGTCGTATTCCGGCACGGCGCGGCCGAAGATCATGACCGCGCCTCTGAGGCCGGGAGCGCGCGGTCCCAGCACGTCCTCCGGCCCCCAGATCCAGAGCGCGGCATCCTTGACGATCAGGACGACGGCGAAGGTCGCCAGCAGCTGCAGCAGCTCCGGCGCGCCATAGAGGCGGCGGAGGATGACCGTCTCGACGATCACCCCGAAGACGCCGACGGCGGCCGACGCCAGCAGCACCCCGCTCCAGAACCCGAGCGGCGTTCGCCCGAACGCCTCGACCAGCGTTGCCGCCAGGTAGAGGCCGAGCATGAAGAACGAGCCATGGGCGAAGTTGACGATGCGGGTGACGCCGAAGATCAGCGACAGCCCGGCGGCAACCAGGAACAGCGACGATGCGCCGGCAAGGCCGGTCAGCAGGTAGGAGGCGAACGCGGCGACGGTCATGGGAAGTCCTCGCCCCGACCCTCCCGCGGCAAAGCCGAGGAGGGTCGGGTGAGACCGCCTATTCCTTCGGCCGGAGCTTCAAGACGACGTCGTCGGTCGGCAGGAACCTGGCGCCGTCGGCGAAGCTCCAGTCGACCATCACGCCCTTGCCGTCCTTGAGGGCGAGCTTGCCGACATAGGCGCCCATGGTCGACTGGTGGTCGATCGCCCGGTAGGTGACGGGGCCGAAGGGGGACGGCAGCGAGAGCCCTTTCATCGCGTCGACCAACTTCTCGGTGTCGAGCGATCCGGCCTTCTTTGCCGCCGCGGCAAAGCTGTGGATGGCGGCATATCCGACCACCGAGCCGACGCGCGGGTAGTCGTTGAACTTCGCCTGGTATGCCGCGAGGAAGCGGGCGTGGTCAGACGTCTGGATGCTCTGCCAGGGGTATCCGGTGACCACCCAGCCCTCGGGCGTCTCGTCCTTCAGCGGGTCGAGATACTCCGGCTCGCCGCCCAGCAGGTTGAAGACCGGGCGGCCCTTGAACAGGCCGCGGAGATTGCCCTCGCGCACGAACTTGGCGAGATCAGGCCCGAAGAGGGACGAGAAGATCGCGTCGGGCTTGGCCTCTTCCAGTGCCTGGACCACGGCGCCGGCGTCGATGCGGCCGAGCGGGGGCGCCTGCTCGGCGACGAACTGCACGCCGGGCTGGCGCTCGCCCAGCAGCTTCTTGAAGGCTTCGGTCGCCGACTGGCCGTATTCGTAGTTGGGATAGACGATGGCCCAGCGCTGCTTTGCCAGCTTGGCCGCTTCCGGCACCAGCATCGCCGTCTGCATGTAGGTCGAGGGGCGGAGACGGAAAGTGTAGCGGTTGCCGTTGTCCCAGACGATCTTGTCGGTCAGCGGCTCGGCGGCGATGAACAATACCTTCCGCTGCTTGGCGAGGTCGGCGACCGCGAGGCCGACATTGGAGGCGAAGGTGCCGGTGAGCGCCGTCACCCCTTCGCGGGTCAGCAGTTCCTCGGCGACCCGGACGGCGTCGCCGGGGGTTCCGCCGTCGTCGCGGATGACGACTTCGAGCGGCCGGCCGAGAATGCCGCCGGCGGCGTTGATCTCGCTGGTGGCGAGCTCCATGCCCTTCTTGTAGGGCTCGAGAAAGGCGGCGAACACCTTGTAGCTGTTGAGCTCGCCGAGCTTGACCGGCTGTGCGGCGGCAGTGCCGGCGACGAGCGTCGCGGCAAGCACGCCAAGGAAGGCCTTCATGTCTGTTTCACTCCGCTTTGCGGGTATGACGGCTTCGTTCGTGCTCCCCGTGGCGACGATGTCTGCTCCGGAGCGACGGGACTAAAGCCGACTTCGCGGCGCCTGTCATCTCCCCCCGCTGTCATCGTTTCGTAACCCAATTCCCCAGCCGGGGAA
>CAXNIC010000162.1:0-10438 GCA_964201945.1 Alphaproteobacteria bacterium | reverse complement strand
GCCGGCGGTTGATCTTGTATTTGGCGTTCTCACGCTTTGCCATGGTTGCTCCGTATTGGGCGGTTTGTTTGTCCCGGTAGGGCCAATGGCCGGAACGCGCCTCGTTGGACGCGTTCGCGTTCCCGGGAAGGAAGCGGCGGAGTATAGGGGCCGGGATTCGCTTGTCAAACGTCCGGTGACCCCGTGTACGCTCCCCTGAGGGACGATCCCGAAGGATGGGGGACGGCGATGTCGACAGCTACGCGCGGCGCCAATTATCGTAACGATAACATGATGATAGGTTTCTCGGACCTGAAGAAGCTCAGGACCGAGAGGCCGCTGGTCCTGACCGGCGGGCGCGGCATCTTCGTCATCGACGAGCGCGGGCGGGATTACATCGAGGCGGTCTCGTCCTTCTACTGCGCGGCCCTGGGCTTCAGCGACGAGGAGCTGGTCGAGGCAGCCGTCCGCCAGCTTCGGGCGCTGCCGATGTATCCCTCGGCCTCGCACCGCACGGTCCCGGTGGTGATGGAGCTGGCCGAGCGGCTGGCGGCGATCTCGCCGATCCCCAAGACCCATGTCGCCTTCGCCACCACCGGCTCGGAGGCGAACGACAGCCTGGTCAAGTTCCTCTGGTACGCCAACGTCTATGGCGGCGAGCCCAAGCGCCGGAAGGTGATCTCGCGCCGGGGCAGCTATCACGGCGGTACCATCATGGCGACGGCGCTGGGCGGCGGCTCACCGCTGCACAAGAGCTTCGCCATTCCGACCGACGACTGCCTTTATGTCAGCCAGCCGACCGGTGCCGCGCCCGGCGAGAGCGAGGAGGCCTATGCCGATCGCCTCGCCGAGGAGGTTCGCCAGGTGATCGAGACGGCCGGGCCGGAGACGGTCGGGGCCTTCCTCGCCGAGCCGGTGTCGACCTCGGCCGGATGGTGCCTGCCGCCCGCCGGCTACTTCCAGAAGATCAAGCGGGTGCTGGACGGCTTTGGCGTCCGCCTCTTCATCGACGAGGTGGTCACCGGCTTCGGCCGCACCGGGCGGATGTGGGGCAGCGAGACGCTGGGCATCGAGGCGGACTGCATCACCTCGGCCAAGGGCATGTCCGGCGCCTATCAGCCGATCTCGGCCGTGCTGATGTCGGACGACTTCTACCAGCGGCTGGAGAAGGGCAGCGACGAGAACGGCTGGTTCGCCCATAGCGGCACCTACCATGCCCATCCCGTAGCGGCGGCCGTCG
Source organism: Alphaproteobacteria bacterium (assembly GCA_964201945.1). GTDB lineage: Bacteria > Pseudomonadota > Alphaproteobacteria > SHVZ01 > SHVZ01 > SHVZ01. Next base: position 9,219 of record CAXNIC010000162.1, on the reverse strand, counting down.
CGGTGAAGACGCTGGAGATCTTCGAGCGCCGCCAGATCGTCAAGCACGTGCAGTCGGTGGCGCCGGCCTGGTCCAAGGCGCTGACCGGCCTGGAGGACCACCCTCTGGTCGAGACCACCCGCTGCCTCGGGCTCGGCGGGGCGGTCGAGTTCAAGCGGAAGCCGGAGCCGGGCGAGGGCAACGTCGCCAGCCTCAAGGTCGGCGGTGTCGCCAAGAAGGTCTACGAGGCCGGGCTCGAGATCGGCATCATCACCCGCCCGCTCGACAGATGCATCGTGCTGGCGCCGCCGCTGATCATCACCGAGGCGGAGATCGGCGAGCTCGTTCGCCGGCTTCGCCGCGCCATGGACATGGTGCTGGCCGATACGAAGAGCGGCGACTAGCCGCGTCGCATCAAAGCTTGCTTTTCAGGCGCTGCCAGCCGTCGCTGGACCAGATGATCGCGACCGCCTCGGATGCCAGGTTGGCGTCATTCACCTGCTCGTTCTTCCACTCCCCGCAGAGCATGATGATCGAGCCGATGGCGCAGATGCAGCCGCCGCGCGCGCCGGCAATGAAGCTCTTGCAGTGCAGCTCCTTCGGACGATTGCTGTCGAAGCTCTTGCGGATCGAGTTGAGCCGGTTGGCGATGATGGCGAGGCCGCCGGTGAAGACGCCCAAGGCCACGACGACGACGTTGCCTTCCTTCTTGTCGATCGCGTAGGTGAGGTTGGCGACGCACTTCCCGCAGGTGCAGGAATAGCTGTTGGGCCCTTTGGTGGAAGCGCTCGTACGAAGGTCATGCAGGGGCGAAGATCCCCGTGGCCTTCAAGCCGATCGCCAACGCGCCGAACCATGGCGCGAGGGCAGCTCCGAGCGGGAAGAGGGCTATCGAGCCGATGCCGACGCTGACGATGCCCACGGTCGGCACCGCCGCGGCCATGGTCACCCCGGTCTGGGCGGCCGCCTGTAGGCCGGCCAGCCCGATCACCTTGCCGTACTTCTTGATCTTCGCCCAGGTCGGGCTGAACGATTCGAACGATGTGGGCTTGTTCGCCTCGCAGATCGTCGCAAGATCAACCAACTTCTCGACCGGCGCCAGGGCCATGGGTGATGCTCCAGGTGGATCTGCCAGTAACCCTAACCTACCACGGCGATTTGGCGCCGATACTACCAGACGTCGCCCTTTAGTCCTTCCGCTTGTCGACTAGGCAGCGGATGGCGCCGTGGAGCGTGCGCAGCTCCTGGCTGGTCGGGCGCGCCCGCTGGAACAGGTTGCGCAGGTTCCTAACCATGGTCGGGCGCTGGTCGAGGTTGCGGAGGAAGCCGCAATCGTCGAGCTCGGCCTCGAAGCGCTCCATGAAGTTCATCAGCTCGGCCTTCGCCGCCGGCTCGTCGCCGCCGCCCCAGTGCTGATAGTCGGGGGTCGCGTCGGTTGCCTGCAGCCACTCGTATCCCACCAGCAGCACCGCCTGGGCCAGGTTCAGCGAGGAGAAGGCGGGGTTCAGCGGCACCGCGACGATGGTGTCGGCGAGCGGGATATCGTCGTTGGTGAGGCCCATCCGTTCGGGGCCGAACAGGAGCCCGGGTTTCTTGCCATCGGCGATCAGCGTGCGGAGACCGATGGCTGCGGCCTTCGGCGTCAGCACCGGCTTCACCATGTCCCGCGGTCGGGCGGTGGTGGCGAAGACGTGGGTGAGATCGGCCAGCGCGTCAGGAAGCGTGGCGAAGACCTTGGCGCCGTCGATGACCAGATGGGCGCCGGAGGCGGCGGCGACCGCCCGCTCGTTGGGCCAGCCGTCACGGGGCGCCACCAGCCGCATCTCGGTGAGGCCGCAGTTCAGCATGGCGCGGGCCGCGAGCCCGATGTTCTCGCCGAGCTGGGGCTGATGCAGGATCACCGGCGGTCCGCCGCCGAGGCCTGCCTGCTTGCGGTTGGTCCCGGCCATCTTAGGCTGCGGCGGCCACCGGCACGCCCTCCTTCAACAGCTTCCAGGTGATGCTGTCGGAAAGAGCGTCGACCGAGGCGTCGATGATGTTGGGCGAGACGCCGACCGTGTTCCAGCGCCGGCCGTTGCCGTCCGCGCTTTCGATCATCACGCGGGTGACCGCGTTGGTGCCGCCGGCCTGGGTCAGGATGCGGACCTTGTAGTCGACCAGCCTCACCTCATCCAGCATCGGATAGAGGTTGCCCAGCGCCTTCCTGAGCGCCGTGTCCAGCGCATTGACCGGGCCGTTGCCCATGGCGACCTCGTGGTGGAGGACGTTGCCGATGCCGAGTGTCACCGTCGCCTCGGATTCGGTGACCAGCTCGCCCTGGGCATTGAAGCGGCGCTCGTCCATGACCCGAAAGCGCCGGACCGCGAAATACTCCGGCACCTGGCCGAAGGCGCGGCGGGCGAGCAGCTCGAAGCTGGCCTCGGCGCCGTCGAAGGCATAGCCCTGGGATTCGCGCGCCTTCACCTGGTCGATCAACCGCGGCAGGCGTTGATCGTCGCCGGCGACTTCGAGACCGATCTCGCGGAAGCGCGCCAGAAGGTTCGAGCGTCCGGCCTGGTCGGAGACGACGACATGGCGGCGGTTGCCGACCAGGCCGGGGTCGATGTGCTCGTAGGCCCGCGTGTCCTTCTCGACGGCGGAGGCGTGCAGCCCGCCCTTGTGGGCGAAGGCCGACTCTCCGACATAAGGCGCCTGGCGCAGCGGCGCGCGGTTCAGCCGCTCGTCCAGCAGGCGTGAGACCTGGGCGAGATGGCGGAGGCCGTCGGCATCGACGCCGGTCTCGAATCCCATCTTCAGGATCAGGGTCGGGATCAGCGTCACCAGGTTGGCGTTGCCGCAGCGCTCGCCGAGCCCGTTCAGCGTCCCCTGGATCATGCGCGCGCCGGCGCGGACGGCGGCGAGCGAGTTGGCGACGGCGTTGCCGGTGTCGTCATGGCAGTGGATGCCGAGGCGGTCGGCGGGCACGCGCGTGGCGGCGTCGCGGACGATCTCCTCGATCTCGTGCGGCAAGGTGCCGCCATTGGTATCGCAGAGGACCAGCCAGCGGGCGCCGGCCTTGTGGGCCGCCTCCAGGCTGGCCAGCGCATAGTCGCGGTTGGCCTTCCAGCCGTCGAAGAAGTGCTCGGCGTCGAACACGACCTCCCGGACCTTGGTCGCCGCATGGGCGACCGAGTCGGCGATCATCGCCAGGTTCTCGTCGAGGGGGACGCCGAGCGCGACCGTCACCTGGAAGTCCCAGGACTTGCCGACCAGGGTCGCGACCGGCGCGCCGGCGCCGAGCGTGGCGGCGAGACCGGGATCGTTGGCGGCGCTGCGCCCGGACCGACGGGTCATGCCGAAGGCGGCGAGGTGCGCGGTCCGGAGGTCCAGCTTTTCTGCGAAGAAGCGGTCGTCGGTCGGATTGGCGCCGGGCCAGCCGCCCTCGATGTAGTCGATGCCGAGCCGGTCCAGCGCCTCGGCGATGGCGCGCTTGTCCTCGGCCGAGAAGTCGACGCCCTGGGTCTGGGCGCCGTCTCGGAGCGTGGTGTCGTAGAGGTAGAGGCGTGCGCCGGCCATGTCCGTCACCCGGTTTCGGGTCAGGTGCTTACCACGCCGGCCGGTGCCGCCTCCAGGTCGAAGGCCGCGGCGAGGAGGGCCTGGGTGTAAGGATGCTGGGGTGCCGTCAGGATCTCCTCGGCCGGCCCCTCCTCGATCAGCTTGCCGTTCTTCAACACCATGATCCGGTGCGACATGGCGCGGACGACCTTGAGATCGTGGCTGATGAACAGGTAGGTGAGGCCGTGGCGGCGCTGGAGATCGCGCAGCAGATCGACGATCTGGGCCTGGACCGAGCGGTCGAGGGCCGAGGTCGGCTCGTCCAGCACGATCAGCCGGGGTTTCAGTACCAGCGCGCGGGCGATGGCGACGCGCTGGCGCTGGCCGCCGGAAAACTCGTGCGGGTAGCGGTCGCGGGCCGCCGGGTCGAGGCCGACCTCGGTCAGCGCCTCGATGATCCGCGTCTCGCGCTCCTCCTCCGAAACGCCGGGCTCGTGCACCTCCAGCCCCTCGCCGACGATGCTGTCGATCGACATGCGTGGGCTGAGCGAGCCGAAGGGGTCCTGGAAGACGATCTGCATCTGCCGCCGGAGCGGCCTCAGCTGCCGCCCGCCGATGCCGGCGATCTCGTGTCCATCGAAACGGATGCCGCCCTCGGATCTCTGCAGGCGGAGCAGCGCCAGTCCCAGCGTCGATTTGCCGGAACCGGATTCGCCCACCACGCCCAGGGTCTCGCCGCTGCGGATCTCCATGGTGATCTCGTCGATCGCCTTGATGTGATCGGTGGTGCGACGGAGGAGACCGGTCTTGATCGGGAACCAGACCTTGAGCCGGTCGGAGGACAGAAGGATGGGGGCAGCGGGATCGGCCGGCTCGGGGACACCCCTGGGCTCGCTCGCCAGCAGGTGCTGTGTATAGGCGTGCTGTGGCCGGGCGAAGACCTCGGCCACCGGACCCTGCTCGACGATCTCGCCCCGGTTCATCACCGCGACCCGATGGGCCACCTTGGCGACGACGCTGAGATCGTGGCTGATCAGCAGCACGGCGAGTCCGAGCCGCTGCTGCAGGTCGCGGATCAGCGCCAGGATCTGCGCCTGGATGGTGACGTCGAGCGCGGTCGTCGGTTCGTCGGCGATCAGGATGTCGGGCTCGTTGGCCAGTGCCATGGCGATCATCACGCGTTGGCGCTGGCCGCCGGAGAGCTGGTGAGGGTAGGCGCCGAGCCGGCGCTCGCCGTCGGCGATGCCGACCAGGTGCAGCAGTTCGATGATGCGAGCGCGCGCCGCGTCGCCGGTCAGCTGCTTGTGCAGGATCAGGATCTCGCCGATCTGCCGCTCGACCGAGTGCAGCGGGTTGAGCGACGTCATCGGCTCCTGGAACACCATGGAGATGCGGTCGCCGCGGATCCGCATCAGCGTCTCCGGCGAGGCGCCCATCAGCTCCTGTCCGTCGAAACGGACCGAGCCCGAGGGATGCGAGGCGATCGGGTAGGGCAGGAGCTGCAGCACCGAAAGCGCGGTCACCGACTTGCCGGACCCGGACTCGCCGACCACCGCCAGGGTCTCGCCGCGGTCGAGGGTGAAGGAGGCGTGCTTGACCGCCTCGACGGTCGTCTTCGGCATCCTGAAGCTGACCGAGAGGTTCTCGACCTCGAGCAGGGCCGTCATGCCACGGACTTCCTCGGATCGAAGGCGTCGCGCACGGCCTCGCCGACGAAAATGAGCAGGCTCAGCACGGTGGCGAGCACGAAGAACCCGGTGAAGCCGAGCCAGGGGGCCTGCAGGTTGTTCTTTCCCTGGGCCAGGAGCTCGCCAAGGGACGGCGATCCCGGCGGCATGCCGAAGCCTAAGAAGTCGAGCGAGGTCAGCGTGGTAATCGAGCCGTTCAGGATGAACGGCATGAAGGTCAGGGTGGCGACCATGGCGTTGGGCAGCACGTGGCGCCAGATGATCTTGATCGGCCCAAGGCCGAGCGCACGGGCGGCGCGCACGTAGTCGAAGTTGCGTGCGCGCAGGAACTCGGCCCTGACGACGCCGACCAGCGACATCCAGGAGAACAGCAGCATCAGTCCGAGCAGCCACCAGAAGGTCGGTTCGACCACCGATGCCAGGATGATCAGAAGATAGAGGACGGGAAGGCCGGACCAGATCTCCATGAAGCGCTGGAAGAGCAGGTCGGTGAGCCCGCCGAGATATCCCTGCGCCGCGCCGGCGGCGACGCCGATGATCGAGGAGAAGAGAGTCAGCGTCAGCCCGAAGAGAACGGAGATGCGAAGCCCGTAGATTAGTCGCGCCATCACGTCGCGGGCCTGGTCGTCGGTGCCGAGCCAGTTTCGCGCGGACGGCGGCGACGGTGCCGGCCTGCCGAGATCCTTCACCACCGTGTCGTAGCTGTAGGGGATCAGCGGCCACATCATCCAGCCCTTGGCCTGGATGAGTTCGACCACGGCCGGGTCGTGGTAGTCGGCTTCGGTCGGGAAGTCGCCGCCGAACGTGGTCTCCGGATACGAGACGGCGATGGGGAAATAGAATGCGCCGTCGTAGCGGACCAGGACCGGCTTGTCGTTGGCGACGACCTCGGCAAGCAGCGTGAAGCCGAATACCGCAAGGAAGATCCAGAGCGACCAGAAGCCCCGCCGGTTGGCGCGGAAGTTGTGAAGCCGCCGCCGGGTCAGCGGCGTGATCTTCATCCCGAGAAAGCGGTCCTGGATCATGCGCTCAGCCTTCGCGCTTGGCGAAGTCGATGCGGGGATCGATGGCGACGTACATGAGGTCGCCGATCAGGCCGAGGACCAGGCCCATCAGGGTGAAGACGTAAAGCGTGCCGAACATGATCGGGTAGTCGCGGTTGATCGCCGCCTCGAATCCCAGGAGGCCGAGGCCGTCGAGCGAGAAGATCACCTCGATCAGCACCGATCCGGTGAAGAGGACGCCGATGAAGGCGGCGGGAAAGCCTGCGACCACCAGCAGCATGGCGTTGCGGAAGACGTGACCGTAGAGCACCTGGCGCTCGGACAGGCCCTTGGCGCGCGCCGTCGTCACGTACTGCTTGTTGATCTCCTCGAGGAAGGTGTTCTTGGTCAGCATGGTCAGGCTGGCGAAGCCGCCGATCACCATGGCGGTGACCGGGAGCGCCATGTGCCAGGCGTAGTCGAGCACCAGCGCCGGCCAGGAGAGCTCGCGCCAGTTGTCGGAGAGCAAGCCTCGAAGCGGGAACACGCTCCAGAAGCTGCCGCCGGCGAAGAGCACGATCAGCAGCACGGCGAAGAGGAATCCGGGAATGGCGTAGCCAATGATGATCGTGGCCGAGGTCCAGACGTCGAAGGTCGAGCCGTCGCGGACGGCCTTGCGGATGCCGAGCGGGATCGAGATCAGGTAAACCAGCAGCGTCGTCCAGAGTCCGAGCGAGATCGACACCGGCATCTTGTCGATGATGAGATCGATCACCTTGCGGTCGCGGAAGAAGCTCGAGCCGAAGTCGAAGGTCAGGTAGCTCGTCATCATCTTGACGAAGCGCTCATGCGGCGGCCGGTCGAAGCCGAACTGGCGTTCGAGCTGCTTGATCAGGTCGGGATCGAGGCCGCGCGCGCCGCGGGTCATCGCGCCTTTGGACTCGCCGTCGCGACTGCTCTTGATGGTGTCGCCGCCGCTGCCTTCGATGCGTGCGGTGGCAGACACCTCGTTGCCCTTGATCTGGGCGATGATCTGGTCGATCGGCCCGCCGGGCGCCGCCTGGATGATGGCGAAGTTCGCCAGCATGATGCCGAACAGGGTCGGGATCATCAGGAGCAGGCGGCGGGCGATGTAGGCCAGCATGGGGACAGCCCGGAGACGTCTAGTTCTTCAGGGCCGCGCGCTTCTGGTCGAGGGCGGCCGCCTTGGCGGTATCGACCCACCAGGTGTCCATGAACCCGAGGGTGTATTTCGGTGGCTTCGGCGGCCGGGCGAACTTGTCCCAATAGGCGATCGGAATGTTGGCCTGGTAGAGCTGGGGAATCATGTAGTGGCCCCAGAGCAGCACGCGGTCGAGCGCCTTCACCCGCTGGACCAGCTGCTTGCGATCGGCGGCTGCGATCACCAGCTCGACCAGCTCGTCGACGACGGGATCGCGGACACCGGATTCGTTCATGCTGCCGACGTCGCCGGCGGCTTTCGTTCCCCACATCTCGCGCTGCTCGGTTCCAGGCGAGAGCGACTGCGGGTTGCCGCCGATGATCATGTCGTAGTCGAAGGCATCCGTCCGGTTCTGGAACTGGGCGGTGTCGATCAGGCGCGGCTTCGCGGTGATGCCGAACCGCTCCAGATTCTTGAAGAAGGGCTGGATCCACCGCTCGAGGCCGGCCTGGGCGTAGATCAGCTCGAACTCGAAGGGCTGGCCCGCAGCGTTGACGAGCTTGCCGCCCTTGACCGTCCAGCCGGCCTGCTTCAGCAGCTCCAGCCCCTGGCGGATATTGTCGCGCGGATTGCCGGAACCGTCGGTGACCGGCGGCTTGAATTCCTTGGTGAAGACTTCATCCGGCACCTTGCCGCGATAGCGGTTCAGGATCTCCAGCTCGTCGCCGGTCGGCAGGCCCTTGGCGGCGAACTCCGAGTTCGGGAAATAGCTGTCGAGGCGCGTGTAGAGACCGTAGGCGATCGTCTTGTTCAGCCACTCGAAGTCGAAGGCGAAGCCCAGCGCTTCGCGCACCCGCCGGTCCTGGAAGATGGGACGGCGCGTGTTGAAGACGAGGCCCTGGGCGCGGGCCGGGGTCTCGATACGGACCTGATCCTTCTTGATCAGGCCGGCGCGGACCGGCGGGACGTCGTAGCCCGTCGCCCAGTCGCGGGCCGTGTACTCGCGCTTGAAGTCGATCTTGCCGGCCTTGAACGCCTCGAACTCGACCGTCATGTCGCGGTAGTAGTCGTAGCGGACCTCGTCAAAATTATACCGGCCGATATTGATCGGCAGCTTCGCACCCCAGTAGTCCTTGACCCGCTGGTACGAGATCGCGCGACCTGGATCGACGTTGGCGACGCGGTACTGGCCGCTGCCGAGCGGCGGATCGAGCGCAGCGCGCTCGAAGTCGCGGTCCTTCCAGAAATGCTTCGGCAGGACGACGAGCCCGCCCATGATCACCGGCAGCTCGCGGTTGGTGCCGTCCTTGAAGGTGAACCTGACCCGCCGCTCTCCCAGCTTCTCGACCTTGGTGACGTCGGCGTAGCGGGCCTTGTACTGCGGATGGCCCTTGGTGATCAGCGTTTCGAAGGTCCAGACGACGTCGTCGGCGGTGATCGGCTGCCCGTCGTGGAAGCGCGCTTCCGGGCGGAGGTTGTAGGCGACCCACGACCGGTCGTCGGCGACTTCGATGGTTTCGGCGATCAGCCCGTAGGTTCCGTCGGGATCGTCGCCGACGCTGGTGGTCAGGGTCTCGTAGATCATGGCGAGCCCGGCCGCGGAGATGCCCTTGAGGATGAAGGGATGGAGGGAGTCGAAGGTCCGGGGAGCGCCGAGGACCACTTCGCCGCCCTTCGGCGCGTTCGGATTGACGTAGTCGAGATGGGGGAAGCCGGCCGGGTATTTCGGCTCGCCGTGAATGGAGATGCCGTGGACCGGTTTCGGCTCCGCGAAGGCCGGCGTCGTCGCCAGGACCAGCACCGCCGCCAACACCGCGATCTTCCGCATCCGTGCCTCCTCAGCCCAACTTCCGAACGCGGAGTTTAGGGCAAG
>CAXNIC010000161.1:0-10453 GCA_964201945.1 Alphaproteobacteria bacterium | reverse complement strand
CGCGCGGTCCGAATGGCTCGACCCGTCGACGGGCACCAGGATCTTTGAGGGGTCACCGGTCATCGGCGTCCTTTCTCGGCTAGGTCCTCGACTTCATCTGGCGGCGGCGCCTGACGTGCGGCGAGCGCCTTGCCGACGGCAATGACGAGGGCGGCGCCGAGCGGCTTCGACCAGAAGTGCAGCCATGCGGCATTGGCGTCGACCCAAGGCAGGAGCGCAGGGTCGGTGACGATCACCTCGCCGGCGATCCAGCCGAGCAATCCGCCGCCGGCGACCACCAGGATCGGAAAGCGCACCAGGACCCTCAGGATCAGCTGCGAGCCGACGATGATCAGCGGGATCGAGATGGCGAGGCCGATGATCAGGAGCGTGAGGTCGCCACGCGCCGCCGCGGCGATCGCGATGACGTTGTCGAGGCTCATCACCGCGTCGGCGATGACGATGGTGCGGATCGCGCCCCAGAGGTTGCCGGCACCCTTGACGCCGCCGCCGTGCTCGTCCTCGGGCACGATCAGCTTGACGCCGATCCACAGCAACAGGAGGCCGCCGATCAGCTTGAGGTAGGAGAAGGTCATCAGCTCGACGACGAAGATCGAGAAGATGATCCTGAGGATGATCGCGCCGGCGGATCCCGCGAAGATCGCCTTGTTGCGGTACTGCTCCGGCAGATTGCGCGAAGCCAACGCGATCACGACCGCATTGTCGCCGGAGAGGACGATGTTGACGCCGATGATCTGGCCGAGCGCGGTCCAGAAGACTGAATCAAAGCTCATAGCCGCGGGACTATAAGGATGGGTCTGGCCGGCTGCTAGCGAAACCGGACACGCATCCGCATTCGCGTCGCGGACGGCCGGTCGACCTCCTCGAACCCCGCCGCGCGGAAAACCTCGGCGAAGCCGTGAAAGCCGCGGGCCGGATCGGCGCGGCCCTCGGCCACGACCGGATAGGCCTCCACCGTCTGAGCTCCCTGCCTCTTGGCATAGGCGACCGCGCCCTCGATCAGCGGCCGGCTGAGGCCGGTGCGTCGAAAGTCCCGGTGAACGAACAGACAACTGATCGCCCAGAGCCTTGCCTCCCCCGTCGGCGGAAACAGGCGCGACTTGGCGAGCGTCAGGTGGTCCTCGCGCGGCGCCACCGCGCACCAGCCGGCGGGCGCTCCGCCGACATAGGCCAGCACGCCGAGCGGCGCCCCTGCCTCGACGAGCCCCTTGAAGGCATCGCGATTGCCCTGGCCGTGCTCGGCCTGCCACTCCTTCCGGGGACGGCGGAACCACATGCACCAGCAGCCGGAATTTGCGCCGTTCGGCCCGAAGACCCGCTCGAGGTCGGCCCAGCGTTCAGGGGTCAGCTCGTGGCAGCGGATCGTGGTCTTGCCCATCGCCGGCAGGCCTGTCGCCAGGGTTGTAGAGGCTCTGAGAACCGTGCCAGAGTCGCCGCGCTCCGCCAAGCCCGCCCTCCCCCGACGAGGCCAGAGCCGCCCATGTCTCCTACGCGCACCTCGACCGGCGTCGCCTGCATCCGCCTGCTCGAGGCCTATGGTGTCGACCTGGTCTTCGGCATTCCGGGCGTGCACACCCTCGAGCTCTATCGCGGGCTGGAGAACAGCCGCATCCGCCATGTGACGCCGCGCCACGAGCAGGGCGGCGGCTTCATGGCCGACGGCTATGCCCGCGTCTCCGGTCGGCCGGGCGTCTGCCTGTTCACCACCGGGCCTGGCGTCACCAACGCGGCGACGCCGATCGGCCAGGCCTTCTCCGACAGCCAGCCGATGCTGGTGATCTCATCGGTCGCCGCCCGCGCCGATCTCGGCGCCGGCCGCGGCCGGCTGCACGAGATCACCAACCAGCAGGCGACGATGGCGCCGCTGACCGCCTTCAGCCACACCGTGCTCGATCCCGACGAGCTTCCGGACGCGATCGGCCGGGCCTTCGCCGTCTTCTCAGGCTCGCGCCCACGGCCCGTGCATATCGAGATCCCGCTGGACGTGCTCGACATGCCGGCGGAGTTCCAGATCAAGTCGCGCCCGGCGGTGGGATATCCGGCACCGACGCCGGAGGCGATCGAGACCGCGGCCGAGCTGATCCGCGGCGCCGCCCGTCCCTTCGTCATCATCGGCGGCGGCGCCAACCGCGTCGGCCCGGCCATGCTGAAGCTGGTCGAGCTGATCGGCGGGCCGGTCGCGCCGACCAAGGCCGGCAAGGGGACGATCCCCGACACGCATCCCCTCTCGGTGGGTGCCAACCTCATCTACAAGCCGGTGCGTGACCTTCTAGCCAAGGCCGACGTGGTCGTGGTGATCGGCTCAGAGCTGGCCGAGACCGATCATTATTCGGACTACCTGCCGATCGAGGGCAAGCTGGTGCGCATCGATGTCGATGTGCAGCACTTCAACCGCGACTATCCGGCCGACGTGCCGATCCACGCCGACGCCGGCCGGGCGGTCAGAGCTCTGGTCGCCGCGCTCGAAGCCGACCCGCCAGCCTCCCATGCCAAGGCATCGGCCCAGGCGGTCGCAGATGCGCGCACCCGCATGCTGGCCGGGCTGCCGCCGCTCCGGCAGACCCACAAGAAGGTCCTGGATGCGCTTCGCTCGGCGCTGCCGGCCGACGGCATCGTCGTCACCGACATGACGCAGATCGCTTATGCCGGGAACCAGCTCTATCCTTGCGCCGAGCCCCGCACCTGGTTCCATCCCAACGGCTACGGCACGCTTGGATTCGGCCTCCCGGCGGCGATCGGCGCCAAGCTGGCGCGGCCCGAGGCGGAGGTCGCGGCGCTGGTCGGCGACGGTGGTCTGCTCTTCACCGTGCAGGAGCTGGCGACCGCGGTCGAGCTGGAGATGCCGCTCGCCGTCATCATGTGGAACAACGACGGCTACGGCCAGATCCGCGACGGACTGGTCCAGCGCGGCGTTGCCGAGATCGGTGTCAATCTGCGCAACCCAGATCACCTGATGCTGGCCCGCGCCTTCGGCTGCGAGGCGGTCCGCCCGAGCAGCCTGGACGGCTTCAAGGCGGCGGTCTCCGGTGCCGCCAAGGCGAAGGGGCCGACCTTCATCGAGGTCCGGCAGGACGCTCCCTTCCTTGCCTGAGCGCCCGGCGCTGGCGCCCTGGCAGGCGTGGTTCGCCTGGACGGCGGCCTCCGTCTTTTTCTTCTACGCCTTCGTGCTGCGCGTCAGCCCCGGCGTCATGGTCGGCGAGCTGATGGCGGAGTTCCAGGTCGGCGGCGCCGTCTTCGGCACGCTCTCCTCGCTCTATTTCTATACCTATGCGCCGCTGCAGCTCCCGGCCGGCATGCTGATGGACCGCTATGGCGCCCGCCGCCTGATCACCGCGGCGGTCGCTCTCGCCGCCCTCGGCGCCGCGTTCTTCGCGGTGGCGCCGACGCTCGAGACGGCCTATCTCGCCCGCCTGCTCATCGGCTTCGGCTCGGGCTTCAGCTTCGTCGGCGCGCTCACCGTCTCGACCCAGCTCTTCCCACCTGCGCGCTTCGCCATGATGGCGGGCCTGCTCCAGGGCCTCGGCATCCTCGGCGGCATCGTCGGCCAGGCGCCGCTCGGCATTGCGGTCGAGCATCTGAGCTGGCGCGGCGCCGTCGGGTTGCTGGCGGTCCTCGGCGTCGTCCTCACCGCCGTCGCTTGGATCGCCATCCGCGACCGCGCCGGCCCCTCCGCCTCCGGCTCTCCCATGGCCGGGCTCCGGCTTGTCGCGGCCAACCGCGAGACTTGGCTCTGCGCGGTCTTCGGCCTTGCCATGACCGCGCCGATGCTGGCCTTCGGCGGGCTCTGGGCCGTGCCCTTCATCATGACCACGCATGGCCTCGAGCGCGCCGGCGCCGGCTCGCTCGCCTCGCTGCTGTTCCTCGGATGGGGCCTCGGCGCCCCGGTCAACGGCTGGATCTCCGACCGGCTCGGCCGGCGAAAGGCGCCGATGCTGGCCTTCGCGCTGGTCGCGACACTGGCGATGGCGGCGATCGCGGGCCTGCACGGGCTGTCGCTGACCACGACCGGCGCGCTGTTCTTCGTCAACGGCTTCGCCTCATGCTCGATGATCCTGTGCTTCGCTGCCGTCCGCGAGCACAACCCGCCGGGCACCACCGGCGCCGCCTATGGCCTGGTCAATACCTTCGTCGTCGGATCGGGTGCGGTGTTCCAGCCCCTGGTCGGCTGGCTCCTCGACCTCGGCTGGGACGGCACGCTCGCCGCCGGCGCCCGCGTCTATGCCGAAGACACCTACCGCGCCGCCCTCTGGACCTTGCCGGCGGTCTCCGTGCTCGGCGTACTCTCGGCGCTGCTGATGCGCGAGCCGAAGCGGGCTTAGGTCACCGCGCCGCGGGCCAGGATCGGCCACAGCGCCTCGACCTTGCCGCCGCGGATGCCGACGAACCAGTCGTGCATGTTGATGGTCGGGTCGCAATGGCCGGGGATGAGGCGGATCTTGTCGCCGAGCGCCGGCGCCTCCGCCGGATCGGAAAAGAGCCAGCCCGAGTGGTCGTCGCCGCCCCGCACCCATTCGGCGCGGCTGTTCCCCGCAAGCGCCGGACCGCCCGAGTCGATGCTGACCGCCTTCAACCCCGCATCGCAGATGGCACGGGCCGGTTCCGGCCGGCTCATCACGGTCGACAGCACGAACAGGCTGTGCTGCCAGTCGACCACCGGCGCGCCGCCCGCGTTCCGCAGCTTGCCGTAGTCGAGGTCCATGAACAGGTAGGAGCCGCATTGCAGCTCGTTGTAGATGCCGCTCTGCCCTTCCAGCGTGTAGGTCCCGGTACCGGCGCCGCCGATATAGAGGCAGTCGAAGCCGGCGGACTTGAGCGCGTCGCGGGTGTTGCGCGCATCCGCGATGGTCTGGGTCACCGCGATCAGCCGCTCGGCATGGCCGTAGATGTGCTGCGCCTTGCCGTTATAGGCCTGCAATCCCTCGAACCGGAGCCCCGGAGAGGCCGCGATCTGGTTCGCCAGGTCCACCGCCGCGATGCCCGGCGGGATGCCGCAGCGGTTGCCGACCCGGATCTCGACACGGACCCCGAGCGTGACGCCGAAGCGCCGGGCGGCATCGCTCAGCGGCTCGATCTGGTCGGGATGATCGATGCAGGTGGAGATGCGGGCGCGGCGGCCGAGCGCCGCCAGCCGTTCCACCTTCTTTCGTCCCACCACCTCGTTCGAGACATAGACGTCGGCGATCCCGCCCTCGACCATTACCTCGGCCTCGGAGACCTTCTGACAGCAGACGCCGATGGCTCCTGCCCGCACCTGAAGCTGGGCGATGGCGGGCGTCTTGTGGGTCTTGGCATGGGGGCGGAAGTTGATGCCGTACTCTTTGCCCAGCCGCGCCATGCGCTGGAGATTCGCCTCGAAGGCGTCCAGCTCGACGATCAAGGCCGGCGTGTCGACCTCGTCGACCGACTGGCCGATCTCGGCGGGGGGACGCTGCATCGAACTACCTCCGGGCGCGGACGAGCGGTGGCCGATGATCGCCCAGCCCGGCAACGCGCGCGACAAATTTTCCAGCGCGAAACGACGCAGCCGGGGTTGCCGCCCCGGGGTGACCGTGGGACGATACCCGCCCGTTCTCGATGACCGCTTCCCTCCCCTCGCCCGTCGCTGCTGCCGCGCGTGCCCCCGGCCCCTGGACCTTTGCCGGCATCTACACGCTGGAGTCGGCGGTCCGCGCCATCACCGCGACCGTGATCCCGATCCAGGCTTATCTGCTGCTGGGCGAGCCTCGGCTGGTCAGCCTCGTCTATCTCGGGATCTCGTTCGCAAGCCTCATCGGCGGCTTCCTCATCCCCTTCGCCATCGCCCGCTTCGGCCGCGGCCGGGTCTACGGCTTCGGCGCCTCGGTCCTGATGGTGTTCCCGCTGCTGCTGGCGACCGGCACGCTGGAGGGCCAGATCGCCGGCATGGCCGGGCGCGCGCTCTCGTCAGTCTGCACGGTGATCACCTTCCAGCTCTACGTCATGGACTACATCGCCAAGAAGGACCTGGTGCGGTCCGAGCCTCTGCGCTTCCAGATGGGCGCCTTGATCTGGGCCTTCGGCCCGGCGCTCGGCGTCTTCCTCTACGAGCGCTTCGGGCCGCTGGAGTCGATGATCCTCCCGGCCTTCTTCGGCGGGCTTGTGCTGCTGAACTTCCTTCGCCTCGGCCTGGAAGAGCGCACCAAGGCGAAGCGGCCGGGAAGCCCGCTTGCCAACATCCGGCGCTTCGTCGCCCAGCCGCGCCTCCGGCTCGCCTGGACCATCGCGCTCGCGCGGACGGTGTGGTGGGGCATGTGCATGATCTATGTGCCGCTCTACCTGGTGCGGGCGGGCGAGCCGCCGATCACCGGCGCCATCGCCTCCTCGCTCGCCGTCGGCCTCCTCTTCTTCACGCCGGTCTGGGGCCGCATCGCCATGCGCTTCGGCCTCCGGCGGAGCCTGATCAGCTGCTTCGTGCTGCTGGCACTCTCGACGCTCGCCGCTGCGGCCGTCGAGAACCCCTATCTCGCTGCCGGCCTGATCGTGCTGGGCGGGCTTCCGGCCGGCGGGCTCGACGGCATCGGCGGCATCCCCTTCCTCCGCGCCGTCCACTCCTACGAGCGCCCGCAGATGGCCGGCATCTACCGCACCTACATCGAGGTCGGCGATCTCCTGTCCTCGGCGGTCTATGCGGTGCTGCTCAGCTTCTTCGACATTCCCGCGGTCTTCGTCGCCGCCGCGCTCGGCTGCATCGCCGCCGCCGTCCTTTGCCGTCACCTCCCCCGCACCATGTGAAGGAGCTACCGTTGGATCAGAGCTTCGCCGTCGCCGGGCTCAGCGAGCCCGCCGAGATCATCGTCGACCGCTGGGGCGTGCCGCACATCTACGCGAAGAACGAGCGCGACCTGTTCATGGTCCAGGGCTTCAACGCCGCCCGCGACCGGCTCTGGCAGATCGACCTCTGGCGCCGGCGCGGCCTCGGGCTCCTGGCGGACGCCTTCGGTCCCTCCTACGCCGCCAAGGATCGTGCCGCGCGCCTGTTCCTCTACCGCGGCGACATGAACGCCGAGTGGCGCTGCTACGGCGCCAGCGCGGAAGCCTGGACTACCGCCTTCGCCGCGGGCATCAACGCCTATGTCGGCTGGGCCTCGGCCGATCCGAAGCGCCTGCCGGTCGAGTTCCGCCTGATGGGCCATCGCCCGGCGCTCTGGCAGGCCAGCGACGTGGTCCGCATCCGCAGCCATGCCCGCATCCGCAACATCGAGCACGAGGTGCAGCGGATGGATTTCGGCCAGCGCTATGGCCTCGACAAGGACCGCTGGCGGAAGATGCTGGAGCCCGATCACGCGCTGAAGCTGCCGGACGGCACCACGCTGGAGTCGGTGCCGCCGGAGGTGCTGGCCATGTACCGGCTCGGCACCGAGCCCGCGACCTTCGGGAAGGACCAGGTCGGCAATTACTCCGATCTCTCCGCCCTCGACGGCTCCAACAACTGGGTGTTGGCACCCGGCCGCTCGACCACCGGCCGCCCGATCCTGGCCAGCGACCCACACCGGGTCCACGAGATGCCGAACCTCCGCTACGTCCAGCATCTCTCGGCACCAGGGATCGACGTCATCGGCGCCGGCGAGCCCTGCGTTCCCGGCGTCTCCTTCGGCCATAACGACAAGATCGCCTTCGGCCTCACCATCTTCCCGGTCGACCAGGAAGACCTGCATGTCTACGAGCTGCATCCGGACGATCCGACCAAGTACCGCTACGGCGAGGGCTGGGAGCCGTTCAAGGTGATCCACGAGGAGATCCCGGTGCGCGGCGGTTCAACGGAGGGCGCCGAGCTTCTTTTCAGCCGCCACGGGCCGGTGCTGCACCTGGACAAGGCGAAGAAGCGGGCCTGGGGCGTGCGCACGGCCTGGCTCGATGCCGGCACCGCGCCGTATCTGGCCAGCCTCGATTATCTGAAGGCCGGCGATTGGAACCGCTTCGTCCAGGCGCTGGACGGCTGGGGTTGCCCCTCGGTCAACCACGTCTATGCCGATGTCGGCGGCAACATCGGCTGGGTCACCGCCGGCTTCGCGCCGAAGCGGGCGAACTGGGATGGGCTCACGCCGGTGCCCGGCGACGGGCGCTACGAATGGACGGGCTATCACCCGCATGCCTTGCACCCGCGCAGCTACAACCCGAAGGACGGCTGGTTCGGCACCGCCAACCAGATGAACCTGCCCGACGGCTTCGACAACGAATCCCACCGCTTCGGCTTCGAATGGGCCGACCGCTCGCGCTACCTCCGCATCAAGGAGGCGCTGGCGGAGAAGCCGAAGCATTCGCCGGAAGAGATGCTGAAGCTGCAGGGCGACTTCACCTCGATCGCCGGCCGCCGCCTCGGCAAGGTGCTGGCGACGCACAGCTTCGACGGCGACGCAAAGGCCGCCGCCTGGCTCCTCGCCGGATGGGATCACCGGCTGAACGCCGAGTCGGGCCCGGCTGCCCTGTTCGAGCTCTGGTTCATGCGCCATCTGGTGCCGGCGGTGATCGACCATCACACGCCCGGCGCCTCGCCGACCATCGCCACGCCCGACACCCAGGTCGTGGTTCTGGGCGTCGAGGAGATGGCGCCGGACACGCGGGGGCCGCTGCTCGCCCGCACGCTCGCCGCCGCCTGGGCCGATGCCAGGCAGCGGATGGGCGATCCCGATGGCTGGGCCTGGGGCAAGCTGCATCACGCCTATTTCGAGCACCCGCTGTCGACGATCGCCGGCAAGGCCTTCGACGTCGGGCCGCATCCGAAAGGCGGCAGCGGCATCACCGTCAACAACAACACCTATCGCGCCACCGACTTCCGCATCACCGCCGGCGTCAGCTTCCGCATGGTCGTCGACGTCGGCGACTGGGACAAATCCGTTCTGGTGAACACGCCCGGCCAGTCCGGCGATCCGAAGTCGCCGCACCACCACGACCTGTTCAAGGTCTGGGCCGAGGAGAAGGCGGTGCCGATGGCCTACAGCCGGAAGGCGGTCGAGGAGGCCGCCGACTTCCGCATCACGCTGACGCCCAAAGCGAAGTAGCCCTCGCTACTCCGCCGCGACGGCGTGGCCGATCTTCTCGACCTTGGCGGCGCAGTACTTGAACTCGGGGATCTTGCCGAACGGGTCGAGCTGCGGGCTGGTGAGGATATTGGCGGCGGCCTCGGCATAGCAGAAGGGGATGAACACCATTCCCTTCGGCACCGCCTCGTCGATACGCACGGCGAGCTCGATGGCGCCGCGCCGGGTCGAGACGCGGATGGTATCGCCGCCGCGGACGTCGAAGGTGCGCATGTCCTTCGGTGACAGGCAGGCGATGGCCGAGGGTTCGATCGCGTCCAGCACGGTCGCGCGGCGGGTCATGGCGCCGGTGTGCCAGTGCTCGAGCTGGCGGCCGGTGGTCAGCACCATCGGATACTCGGCATCGACCGGCTCGCCGGGGGCTGAGTATTCCGCCGGCACCAGCTTCGCCCGCTTGGTCGGGGTCGGGAACAACCCGTCGCCGAACACGATGTCCTGACCTGGATCATCGGGGCTGAGGCTCGGATACGTCACGACGCTTTCGCGCTCCAGACGCTCCCAGGTGATGTTGGCGAGCGACGGCATCGCGCGGCCCATCTCGGCGAACACGTCGCGCGGGTGCGTGTATTTCCAGTTGAGCCCGAGGCCGCGCGCCAACTCCTGGATCAGCTCCCAGTCCTGGCGGGCCTCGCCGGGCAGCGGCAGCGCGATGCGGCCGAGCTGCACCTGGCGGTTGGTGTTGGTGACGGTCCCGGTCTTTTCCGGCCACGCCGAGGCCGGGAGGATCACATCGGCATAGAAGGCCGTCTCGGTCAGGAAGATGTCCTGCACCACCAGATGTTCCAGCTTGGCCAACGCTTCCCGCGCGTGATGGGCATCGGGATCCGACATCGCCGGATTCTCGCCCATCACATACATGCCGCGGATCTGGCCGGCGATGGTGGCGTTCACGATCTCGACCACGGTGAGGCCGCGCTTCGGCTGGATCGGCGAGTCCCACAGCTTCTCGAACCTGGTGCGGATCTCGAGGTTCTCGACCGACTGGTAATCGGGCAGGAACATCGGGATCAGGCCGGCGTCGGAGGCGCCCTGCACGTTGTTCTGGCCGCGCAGCGGATGGAGGCCGGTGCCAGGCCGGCCGACCTGGCCGGTGGTAAGCGCGAGCGCGATCAGGCAACGCGCATTGTTGGTGCCATGAACGCTCTGCGAAATGCCCATGCCCCAGAAGATGATCGACGCCTCTGAACGGGCATAGAGGCGCGCCACCTCGCGGATCGTCTCGGCGGCGATGCCGCATTCCGGTTCCATCTTCTCCGGCGTGAAGTCGGCGATATGCGTCTTCAGCGCCTCGAAGTCGGTGGTGTGCGCCTGGACGTATTGCTGGTCGTAGAGCCCCTCGGTGACGATGACGTTCAGCATCGCGTTCAAGAGCGCCACGTCCTTGTTGGGCTTGAACT
>CAXNIC010000160.1:0-10485 GCA_964201945.1 Alphaproteobacteria bacterium | reverse complement strand
GATCGCCAGCACGCCGCGTGTGCTCGGAGAGCAGCGCCGTCGACTTCCGCTTGTTCTTCTGCGGCCGATAGGGCTCGGGATCGGCGATGACGTCGACCCGGCCTTTCGGCGAGACGGTCATCAACCCCAAGCCCACCCGCCGGCAGAGCTTCACCACGCGCTTGTCCCAGGGATTGGGACCGCGGCTGCGGGCCGTCGGCTCCGGCACCGCGAGGTAGACGAGATCGCTGAGCGCCAGACGCTCGACGCCCTGCAGGATCAGCTCGAGCGAGAAGCGCTGCTTCAGCTCGACGATCAACGCCTGCCCGTCCTTCACCGCGACCACGTCGCAGCCGCGCACCTCGCCCTTGACCACATGGCCCTTGGCTTCGAGGAACGCCTTTACCGGGGCGTAGAGATCGGACTCGGCGGGCATGGAGTCAGGCGGCGCGCAAGAGAAGCGCCCCCACCCTGCCCTCCCCCGCGAAGACGCGAGGGAGGGGTTTCCGAGTGGGGATCATTACCGACGGGATGCCTTAAGCCGCTCCCTGCATCGCCTGCCAGACGCGCTGGGGCGTCAGGGGCATGTCGACGTGGCGCACCTTGAGCGGCTTGAGTGCGTCGATCACCGCGTTGGCGACCGCCGGCGTGGCACCGATGGTGCCGGCCTCGCCCGCGCCCTTGATGCCGAGCGGGTTGTTGCGGCAGGGAACGTTGATGGTGGCGAAGCGGATGCCGGAGAAGTCGCCGGCGCGCGGCATGGTGTAGTCCATGAAGCTGCCGGAGAGGAGCTGGCCGGTCTTCGGATCGTAGACCGTGCGCTCGAGCAGCGCCTGCCCCGTCCCCTGGCCGATGCCGCCATGGACCTGGCCCGCCAGCAGGAGCGGATTCAGCACCATGCCGAAATCGTCGACCGCCCAATAGTCGATCATCGCCACCAGGCCGGTGTCGCGATCGACCTCGACTTCGCAGATGTGGCAGCCGTTCGGATACGTGGCGGCCGTGGGCGTGTACTCGCCGGCGGCGAGGAAGGTGCCGCCCTTGGCGCGTGCCGCCTTCGCCACCTCGAAGATGGTCGCGCCGCGATCGGTGCCGGCGATGGCGTAGCGGCCTTCCTTGTATTCGATGTCGACGGCGGCTGCTTCCAGGAGATCGGCCGCATGCGGCTTGCCGGCGTCGATCAGCGCGTCCGAGGCCTTCTGGCAGGAATGCGCGCCGACCGGGATCGAGCGCGAACCACCGGTGCCGCCGCCGGTCGCGATTTCGGCGGTGTCGCCCTGGCGGACGCGGACCTTCTCGAACGGCACACCGAGCCGCTCGCTGACCACCTGCGCATAGGCGGTCTCGTGGCCCTGGCCGTTGTTCTGGGTGCCGATCAGCAAGGTCACCGTGTCGTCGCTCTCGACCCGCACGGTCGCCGCCTCGCCGCCGCCGCCGGCGCAGCGCTCGACGTAGTAGCTCATGCCGAGACCGCGCAGCTTGCCCCGCGCCGCCGCTTCCTTCCGCCGCGTCTCGAACGCCTGGCCCCAGCCCGAAAGCTTGCGGGCCTCGTCCATCAGGCGGACGAAGTCGCCGGAGTCGTAGATGACCTTGAAGGCATTGGTGTAGGGCATGGAGGAGGCCGGGGCGAAGTTCTTCCGCCTGAACTCCGAGCCGTCGATGCCGAGATCGAAGGCGGCGGCATCCATCATGCGCTCGATCAGATAGGCCGCCTCCGGCCGTCCGGCGCCGCGATAGGCATCCACCGGCACCGTGTTGGTGAAGACGCCCTTCACCTCGTGATATGCCGCGGGAATCTCGTAGACGCCGGTGTGCATGCCCTGGCCGGCACCGGTCGGAATGATCGGGGCGAAGTTCGAGAGATAGGCCCCGAGATTGGCGACGGTGGCGACGCGAAGGCCGAGGATCTTGTGTCCCGCATCCAGCGCCAGCTCGATATGCGAGACGTGGTCGCGGCCATGCACGTCCGACAGGAACGCATCCTGCCGCTCGGCGATCCACTTGACCGGCCGGCCGAGGCGCTTGGTCGCCCACACCGCCAGCACGTGCTCGGGATAGCAGAAGAACTTCATGCCGAAGCCGCCGCCGACATCGGTGGTGACGACGCGGAAGCTGTCCGGCGGCACCTTGAAGATCATGTTGGCCAGCACGTTCCGGATATGGTGCGAGCCCTGGCAGGTGGTGTGGACGAAATAGGTGCCGGCCGCCTTGTCGAAGGAGGCGACGGCGCCGCGGGTCTCCATCGAGTTGGCGACGAGGCGGTTGTTGATCAGGTCGAGCTTCACCACCTTCGTGGCCTTGGCGAAGGCGGCATCTGCCGCGGCCTTGTCGCCGTCCTGCCAGTCGAAGCAGAGATTGCCGGGCACGTTGGCGTGAAGCTCGGGCGCGCCCTTGGCGATCGCATCCGGCCCCTCGGTCACCGCCGGCAGGGTCTTGTAGGCGACTTCGACCGCCTCGGCGGCGTCGCGGGCCTGGGCCAGGGTCTCGGCGACGATCACCGCCACCGGCTGGCCGACATGACGCACGCGCCCTTGCGCCAGCACCGGATATGCGGGCACCAGGTTGGGCTTGCCGTCCTTCGAGTTGACCGAGAGCAGGCAGGGCAGGTCGGGAATGCCGTCGGCCTTGAGGTCCTCGCCGGTGAGCACCGCGAGCACGCCCGGCAGCGCCTTCGCCGCTTTGGCGTCGATCTTCTGGATCTCGGCATGGGCCTCGGGCGAGCGCAGCACATAGGCATGCGCCTGTCCGGGCAGGTTGACGTCGCCGATGAACTTGCCGGTGCCGGTCAGCAGGCGCTGATCCTCGGTCCGCTTGACCGCCTGGCCGATGCCGAACTTTGCCATGATGTTCCTCAGTCCTTCAGAGATCGGAGACCTGCATCTCCCCCCACCCTAACCCTCCCCCACTGAGGGGGGAGGGAATTCGATTTCGAGTCCCCTCCCCCCGCGGAGCGTGGGGGAGGGTTAGGGTGGGGGGCGAGACTCGATGCCTCAAACAAAATTCGTCGGGCGACCCTCGACCGGATAGGCCGGGTCGTTGTAGCCGGGGGTAGAGGGATGGCCGGTCGCGACCATGCCGTCGATCAGCGCCTCGTCCTCCCTGGTGAACTTGTAGGAGAGCGCGCTGACGTAGTCCTCCCACTGGTCCATGGTGCGGGGGCCGGCGATCGGCGAGGTCACCAGCGGATTGGCCAGGACCCAGGCGGTCGCGAACTGGCCGGGGGTGACACCCTGCTTCTTCGCATGCGCCACCACGTCCTGGGCCATCACCAGGCTCTCCCGCCGCCACTCCGTCTGCATCATGCGGCGATCCTGGCGGGAGGCACGCGAGCCTTCGGTCGGATCGGCGTCCGGCTTGTACTTGCCGGTGAGCACGCCGCGGGCGAGCGGGCTGTAGGGGACCACGCCGAGGCCGTAGAAGGCGCAGGCCGGCAGATGCTCGACCTCGGGCATCCGGTTGAAGGCGTTGTAGTAGGGCTGGCTCGCGGCCGGCCGCGGAATCCCCAGGCGATCGCAAATGTTGGCGACCTCGGCGACGCGCCAGGAGCGGAAGTTGGAGACGGCGAAGTAGCGGATCTTGCCCTGGCGGATGAGGTCGCCCATCGCCGCCACCGTCTCCGCCAGCGGCGTCGAGTGGTCTTCCTTGTGCATGTAGTAGAGGTCGATGTAGTCGGTGCCGAGCCGCTTCAGGCTGGCCTCGCAGGCCTGGATCACGTAGCGCCGCGACAGGCCCTTGTCGTTGGGGCTCTTGCCCATCGGGTTCGAGAGCTTGGTCGCCAGCACCCAGTAGTCGCGGTCCTTGGATATCGCGCGGCCGACCACCTCCTCCGACTTTCCTTCGTTGTAGACGTCGGCGGTGTCGAGGAAGTTGAAGCCCTGGTCGCGGGCCCGGCCGATGATGGCGCGGGACGCGGCCTCGTCGGTCGGCCCGCCGAACATCATGGTGCCGAGGCAGAGCGGCGCGACCTTCAGGCCGCTCTTGCCGAGCGAGCGGTATTCCATTGGATAACTCCGGGGAGGAGAGTGAGCGGACGGTCGACGGCTGCCATTCTCGCCGAAGCGGACGCAAAAGGCCAAGAGTCACGTAGGATACGCCGATGGATGTGACGAATCTCGACGCGATCGGCGCCTGGCTGGTCGAGCGCGGCCTCGCCGGTGCCTCGGAGACCGAGCTGCTGCACGGGCTCTGCGAGCGGGCCAACCGGGCCGGCCTCGACCTTTCGCGCGGCGTCGCCATCATCGACACGCTGCACCCGACCTTGGAGGGCCGCGCCGTCCGCTGGCGCAATGACGGCATCGAGGAGACCCCCTTCATCGAGTACGGCCGCACCAGCGAAGGCGAGGCCGCCGCCTCGTGGCAGCGGAATGTCTTCCACCACATGGTGACCCGAGGCCTGAGCGAGTTCCGCCAGAGACTCACCGAGGAGCCGCTGCCGGCCCTGGAGCCCTTCGCGACGCTGAAGGGGCACGGCTACACGGACGCGTTCACCCTCGTCCCCCGGTTTGCCGCGACCGGCAGCATCGGCGAGATGGACTGCCTCTATTCGCTCTGGGGAACGCGGCGGGCCGGCGGCTTCACCGACGCCGACCTCGCCGCTCTCCGGCGGCTGGTGCCGAGCCTGGCTCTCGCGATCAAATGCATATCGATGGGCCGGATCGCCGCGACGCTGGCCGAGGTCTATCTCGGCCGCGACGCCGGCCGGCGCGTGCTCGGCGGCACCATCGCCCGCGGCGTCGCCGAGCGGATCGACGCCGTCCTCTGGTTCTCCGACCTCCGCGGCTACACGACGATCAGCGATGCCGCCCGGCCGGACGAGATCATTCCGTTCCTCAACGATTATGCGCATCTCGTCGTCTCGGCCGTGCACGAGGCCGGCGGCGATGTGCTCAAGCTGATCGGCGACGGCACGCTAGCGATCTTCAAGGCCGATGCCCCGGCCGATGCCTGCCGCTCGGCGCTCAGGGCCGAAGCGGCGCTCCGGCGTGGACTCGCGGCGCTGAACGAACGCCGCACCGCCGCGGGCCAGCCGGTCACCTCGGTCTATCTCGGCCTGCATATCGGCGAGGTGTTCTACGGCAACATCGGCAGCGAGGATCGCCTCGACTTCACCGTGGTCGGGCCGGCCGTGAACGAAGTCAGCCGCATCGTCTCGATGTGCCGCTCCGTCGACCGCCACGTCGTCATGTCCGCTGACTTCACCGCGGCGACGCCGGAACCGGAGCGCTCGGCCCTGGTCTCGGTCGGCCGCTTCGCGCTCCGCGGCGTCGGCCGCGCCCAGGAGCTGTTCACCCTCGATCCGGGCAGCCTCGCCTGAGCCTTACGACTTCGGAGCCCCGATGCCCCAGCATCTCGCCGCCCTCGCCCTCCTCGTCCGCGACTATGACGAGGCCGTCGCCTATTACACCGGCACGCTCGGCTTCGAGCTGATCGAGGATACCGACATGGGTCGCGGCAAGCGCTTCGTGCGCGTGCGCCCGCCGGGCTCGACCGGGGCTGCGTTCCTGCTGGCGAAGGCGGCGAATGCCGATCAGGACTCGCGGGTCGGCAACCAGACCGGCGGGCGCGTCTTCCTGTTCCTGCACACCGACGACTTCCGGCGCGACCACGCGGCTTACAAGGCGAAGGGTGTGAAATTCATCGAGGAGCCGCGGCACGAGACCTATGGCACGGTCGTGGTGTTCGAGGATCTCTACGGCAACCGCTGGGACCTGGTGCAGCCGAAGGGCTAGACCGGCGGCCCTTTGAGCGAGACCGGCTCACGCATGCAGCGCGGCCCAGCCGTGGAGGCCGACATAGAGGCCGACGCCGATGATCAGCAGGCTGGAGAGATAGGGCGCGCGGCTGGCGACGGCGCCGAACCAGGACCAGCGCCTGGTCGCCTGATGGACGCTGAGCGCGGCGGCGGCGCCGACCACGACCAGGGTCACGGCGAGGCCGATGCTGAAGGCCAGCACCAGCACCACGCCAAGCGTGAACTCCTTCAGCTGCAGGCAGAGCAGCAGCACGGTGATCGATGCCGGGCAGGGAATGAGGCCGCCGGTCAGACCGAACAGCACGATCTGCCAGGTGGTGACGTTGCGGTCGGCGAAGCTGCGGCGAATGTCGTCGGCGTGGGCCTGCTCATGCGCATCGCGGTATCCGGGGGCCGCGACGTCGAGGCCATGCGGCTCGTCATGCGGGTGGTGATGGTGGTGGTCATGACCATGCTCGTGATCGTGCTCATGATCGTGGCCATGATCATGCACCGCAGCTTCCAGCTTCGCTCGGCGGCGGTCCTGCCAGGTGCGCGCCAGCATCCACAGCGCGATGGCGATGATCAGCACCGCAGAGGCAAGCTGGAAATAGGGCTCGCTGGTCTCGGCATCCAGGTGGCTTCCGAGATACATGCCGCCGAGCGCCACCGCCCACACCACCGCCGTATGCGAGACCGTCGCCGCGAGGCCGAGCAGGACCGCCTGGCCGACGGTGCCGCGAATGGCGACGATGAAGGCCGCCATCATCGTCTTCGAATGGCCGGGCTCGAGCTCGTGCAGCGCCCCCAGAAGGATGGCGCTGGGCACGAACAGCCAGGCGCTGGCGGTGCCTTGCTGCAGCAGGTCGGCGAACGAGGTCATCGAAGACGCTCCTCCTAGAGGTACTTCGAGATTTCCTTGAACTCGGCGATCGGGGTGCGGGCCGCCCTGGGCCCGGCCCCGTCGGTCTGCTCCAGGCAATGGTCGATATGGTCGTGGATCAGCGTCTTCTTGGCGCTGGCGACGGCCTTCTCGACCGCATGGAGCTGCTGGGCCACGTCGACGCAGGAGCGGCCGTCGGCGATCATCTGGATGATCGTCTTCAGATGCCCCTCGGCGCGCCGGAGGCGCTTGACGATCTCGGGATGGGTCTGGTGCAGGTGATGCTCGCTCATGAATTCATCCTATCCTCCTGGAGGGGATACGACAAGACGCCTGATCGCGCGCCCCCGGCCTCCCGCAACCTTGAGGCGAAGATCGCAGAAGCATCCGTTTATCCGGCGCACTCGTGAACGATGGCGTCTGGACAGAGCCGCCGCTTGGGCCTAGTCCCGGGGCCAGGCCGTTTCAAGGAGAGGCGACAGGGTGGCGCGGATACTGCTGGTCGACGACAACGCGATGATGCGGACGGTGATGCGCGCCGCCCTGGACCGCGCCGGCCACGCCGTCACCCAGGCCGCGGACGGCGAGCGCGCGCTCCTGGCGCTGGCTGCCAGCCCCTTCGACCTGATCGTCACCGACATCAACATGCCCGGCATGGGCGGCGTCGACCTGGTCAACGCCATCAGAGGATCGTCGCCGGATGCGAAGATCCTGGTCATCTCCGGCTTCCTCGATCCGTCGGATCTGAGGGGCATGACCTCGGCCAAGACCCAGGGCGTCCAGGGCTCGCTGGAGAAGCCGTTCACCGCCGACAAGCTGGTCACCAAGGTCGCCGAGATCCTCGGCTGAAGGCCGTCTCAGTCGATCAGCTTGCCCATGCGCAGCCGGTCGACGCCCTTGCCGTCGATCACCGCCGCGGCCGGCGCCAGGACTTCCGGCCGGAAGCCGCGGCCTTCGGCGAAGTGGATGCCGCGCCGGTTCAGCGTGGCCGGAAAGGTGGTCAGGCGACGCGCGCCATTCTCCCTGGCCCAGCGCTCGGCCCGTGCGTAGAGCTCGCCGCCGATGCCGCGTCCGCGGTTCCCGAGCAGCACATCGACACCGACATGGCACTCGCCCCGCATCCGGTGCTCGGCAAAGCCGGCCCCGAAGATCGCGAGGACTCGCGCCTCTGGCCCCTCACCCGCCAGCGCAAGCAGGACAAGCCGCCGCGCCTTCCCGGCATTCCTCTCGATACCCTCGCGGATCTCCTGCTCCGAAGAGACCTCATCGACCTGCTTGAAGGCCCATGGCCTCTCGGCCAGGAGCTGGGTCTCCCACGCCCGGATCATCGCCGCGTCCTCGGGCCGCTCCGTGCGGATCTCGATCCCGTCGAGGCTGCCACGCGGCGGCAACGGCGGCTCGCTCTCCGCCACGAAGGGCGGAAAGTCTCGGAACCGCTTCGCCATGACCAGATGCGTCCGCCAGGACCCGTCCCAATCGACCGCGCGCGGGATGGTGCCTTCGACCTCGAAGCCCATGCGCCGGTAGAGGGCACGGCCGCGGGCGTTCTCCTCGTCGACCCGAAGCTCGAGCCGATGCATGTCGTGGCTTCGGGCCCAGGCCTCCGCCGCCTCGAACAGCTTGCCACCAATGCCCTGGCCGCGATGCGCGGCACGCAATCCGACATGCGGAATCGTTCCCGCGCCGGCCACGCGCTTGAGGCCGCCGCGGAAGATCGAGAGAAATCCCACGATCTCGCCATCCGCGATCGCGAGGACGTAGCCGCCGCTGTCCTTCTCGCGCCAGGTCTTGAGGCGCTCGGACGCCTTCTCCGGCCACTCGCCGTACTCGCCGGGACGGCCGAGGAATTCGGTTTCGGCATCGATCGCCGCGATGGCCGCGACCAGCGCCGGCCCATCCTCGGGCTCGGCCTGTCGGATGAGAATGTCGGACATGCGCGGAGCCTAGCAGGGCCGCACGTCGGCGCGGAATGGTTTGAACGAAACGGCGCCCGCTGTACCTTGCGGCATCCCATTCAACGAAGGTTACCCACACCATGGTCGATGCGGCGCGCTTGAGCACATTCGTCGGCAAGGCCTGGGACGAGGAGATCGTCCCGACGCTGGTCGAGTACATCAAGATCCCGAACAAATCGCCGTCCTTCGATCCGAAGTGGCAGGAACACGGCTACATGGACCAGGCCGTGACCATGTTCGAGGGCTGGGCCAGGAAGAAGATCGCCGGCATGCAAGGCGCCACGCTCGAAGTCGTGCGGCTGCCGGGTCGCACGCCGCTGATCCTGATCGAGGTCCCGGGCGAGGGGAAGGAGACGGTCCTCCTCTACGGCCATCTCGACAAGCAGCCGGAGATGGTCGGCTGGTTCGACGGATTCGGCCCGTGGGTGCCGCTGATCAAGGGCGACAAGCTCTATGGCCGCGGCGGCGCCGATGACGGCTATGCCATGTTCGGGGCGCTGACCGCGATTGGCGCCTTGCGCGACCAGGGCGTGAAGCATGCGCGCTGCGTCATCCTGATCGAGGCGTGCGAGGAATCCGGCAGCTACGATCTGCCCTACTACGTCGACCACCTGAAGGACCGCATCGGCTCGCCGGCGCTGGTGGTCTGCCTCGACTCCGGCTGCGGCAACTACGACCAGCTCTGGGTGACCACATCTCTCCGCGGCATGATCGCGGGCGAGCTCACCGTGCGCGTGCTGGAGGAGGGCGTCCATTCGGGCGACGCGTCCGGCATCGTGCCGTCGAGCTTCCGCCTGATGCGAAAGCTGATCTCGCGCCTGGAGGACGAGGACTCAGGCGCGATCAAGCCGGATGCGCTCTATGCCCAGGTGCCGCCCGAGCGCGTCGCCCAGGCGAAGGTCGCGGCGGCGGCGTTGGGCAAGGAGGTCTACGCCAAGTTCCCCTTCCCCGAAGGCATGACGCCGGTGACCGATGATCTCACCGAGCTGGTGCTGAACCGCACCTGGCGGCCGGCGCTTTCGACCACCGGCATGGACGGCTTCCCGACGCCGCAGAACGCCGGCAACGTGCTTCGCCCCTACTCCACCGCGAAGCTCAGCTTGCGCCTGCCGCCGACGATGGATGCGAGCGAGGCGCAGACGATCGTGAAGACGCTGCTCGAAAAGGACCCGCCCTACGGCGCCAAGGTGACGTTCTCCTCCGACAAGGCCGGCACCGGCTGGAACGCACCGAAGCTGGCGCCGTGGCTGGAGAAGTCACTGGCTCGCGGCTCGACCGCCGCCTTCGGCCAGCCCCCCGCCTATATGGGCGAAGGCGGCAGCATCCCGTTCATGGCGATGCTTGGCGAGAAGTTTCTGGCCTCGCAGTTCGTGGTCACCGGCGTGCTCGGGCCGCACTCGAATGCGCATGGGCCGAACGAATTCCTGCATGTGCCGACGGGGAAGAAGGTGACGCAAGTGATCTCCTACGTGCTGGCCGATCATCTGGCGTCAGCCTAACCGATGGCCCCCACCCTGCCCTCCCCCGCGCTTCGCACGAGGGAGGGTTCCGATGTCGCACCCCCTCCCTCGGCGAAGCCGGGGGAGGGCCGGGGTGGGGGCGTCAAAGCCGCGTGATGGTTCCTATTCGAACCACACGTTCCAGAGGCGCGGGATGCGGTAGGGCGTGAAGCCCTTCAGGTTCGATCTGGCCCCCATCACCTTGGTCAGGTCGCCGAACTTCACCATCATCACCTGGTCGTAGATGCGCGCCTGCGCCTTGGCGAAGGTCGCCTTGCGCGCCTCCAGTGTCTCGCCCTTCAGCATCTCGTCGTAGAGCGCGTCGAACACCGGGTCGGGGGCGTGGGTCAGCTTGGTCGGGCCGTTCATGAAGACGATGGCGGCAAGCGGGCCGACGGCCGGGCCGGTGCCGAGACCGTTGAACGAGAGATGCCAGCC
>CAXNIC010000159.1:0-10569 GCA_964201945.1 Alphaproteobacteria bacterium | reverse complement strand
CCACGCCCTCCGCTACGCGCAACGCCGGGGGCGCTGCGCTACGGGCGCGGGTCCCCCCTATGCACTACGCGGATAAGCCCATTCCTCCCCGCCCAGAGGGGTCGGAATTGGACGCGAAAAGGGGGTCACGGTTGAAAGCGATTTGACATGCTGGGCGTCCGCGGGCAGGCCATCTTCGTCGATCCGTCGCGCGGGCTCGTGCTCGTGCACCTTGCCGTCCGACCCGATGCCCGCGATCCAGGAGGCGCCGACACCACGGCACTCTGGCGCGGCATAAAGTCCAACCTTGCACGATGAAATGGGACGCTTCTTGATCGCGTCAAGTATGTTCCAGCTTCGCCCCGCAAGGCCGCCTTTCCTTCCCGAGGCGCTGGGCTGCGGTATGCTTCAAACAGCAGCTAAACAGTGGTCACCAAGGTACCTCAGGCGGCGAGACGCAGATCGCGGATTTTTTCAAGGAAGCGTCGGAACTCGGGCTTTGGCGCAAGGCACATGTTCTGATAGGTGTTCAGAAACGGCAGCCAGCCATCTTCAACTTAGTTTAGTTGTTTCTCTTTGATTTATCAGGGTGTTGAAAACTCGACCTTTGGCTGGATTCGAACTTTCTGCCGGGTGGCGAAGGGCGCCGGGTTCGAATCTTCTCCATTGATCTGGATGCCACGATGACAAATTCCCACGCCGCGCCTCAGCCCGCTGAAAACCCCCACGCCTGGCGTTGCCGATCCCAGCTGGCCGTCACATCCTTGAGCATCGCATTGACGCTGAGCCCGCGCGGCTGACGTCCGTCGAGAATGGCCGAGACGATATCGGGCGCGAGGCAGGTGAGGTTCAAGAGCCTGCCGACATAGGCGATCGTCACCTTCTCCTGCGCCGCCAGATCGGTGATCGATCTGGCCTTGCCGCTCTCGATCCGCCGCCGCCAGCGATGGGCCTTGATCAGCAGCTTCAGCATGGTGTCGTCGACCGCGGGCGGGGGCGAGAGGGGCGAGGTGACGCCGTCGGGCGCCAGGATCAGCCTGCGGCCGCCGCGCCGTTTGAACTGCACGGGAATGTGGATGGTGAGCGTCGTCACCTCGACGGAGGGCGGGCGGGTCATGCCGCGGCTCCGATCCCGGCCGGCTTCAGTTCCTCGGCCAAGCCGCGCATGCCTTCGGCGCGCAGCGTGATACTGAACCCGCTCGGCTCGACCGCGATCCGCTCGATCAGCAGGTGGAGAATGCGCTGCTGCTCGGCCGGAAACAGCTCGGACCAGATCGTGTCGAGCCGTCCGAGGGCGGCGACGATCTCCCGCTCGCGCCCGGCAATGTCGCCGGTGTCCACGAGCCTGGCCGCCGCGGCGATGGTGCGCGCGGCGATCGCGGGCGTCCTGAATATGCCCTGGATCTGCGCCAGCACCAGCGTCTCCGCCTCGCCGGCGGCGACCGAGCGCACCGGACAGGCGGCATGGCCGTTCCTGATGGCGCGGGTGCAGAGGTAATAGCGGTAGATCCGGCCCCGGCGGCGGGTGTGGCTCGGGGTCATGGCGGTGCCGCAGCAGCCGCATTGCATGAGGCCCTTGAGGGGTGCCGGCGTGGCGGCGCGGGTCCGGCTGGCGCGTTGGCGGTTGTTCACCGCGAGCACGCTGCGCACGCGCTCCCACGTCTTGCGCCCGACGATCGCCTCATGCTCGCCGGGATAGTTCTCGCCCTTGTGGACGGCGTCGCCGACATAGACCGGGTTGTTGAGCAGCTTGTAGAGGAACCCCTTGTCGATCCTCCGGCCCGCCCGCAGGCGGCCGTTCCGGGTGGTCCAGGATTTTGTCCGATGCCCGGCGCCGTCGAGCTCGCGCACCAGCACGGTGGCGGAGCCGATGGCCAGGAAGCGCTCGAAGATCAGCCGGACCAGCGCCGCCTCGGCCTCGTTGATCGCCAGCTTACGGTCGCGCACGTCGTAGCCGAGCGGCGGTATGCCGCCCATCCACATGCCGCGCTTGCGCGAGGCGGCGACCTTGTCGCGGATGCGCTCGCCGATCACCTCGCGCTCGAACTGGGCGAAGGACAGCAGGATGTTGAGGGTGAGCCGGCCCATGCTGGTCGTGGTGTTGAACGACTGGGTGACGCTGACGAAGGTGACCTCGTTGCGGTCGAGCACCTCGACCAGCCTGGCGAAGTCCATCAGCGAGCGGCTGAGCCGGTCGATCTTGTAGACCACGACCAGATCGACGCGGCCGCCCTCGATATCGGCGAGCAGGCGTTTGAGCGCGGGGCGCTCCAGATTGCCGCCGGAGAAGCCGCCGTCTTCGTAGCGGTCTGCGATCGCGCTCCAGCCTTCGTGGCGCTGGCTCTCGATGTAGGCGAGCCCGGCATCGCGCTGGGCATCGAGCGAGTTGAACTCCTGCTCCAGCCCTTCCTCGCTCGACTTGCGGCAATAGACGGCGCAGCGGGTCTTGCGTTCGATCGCGGGGGTCATTGCGCGCGTTCCCGCTTTGCCGGGTTGGGCAGGCCGAAGAACGCCCAGCCGTTCCACCTGGTGCCGGTGACGTGGCGGGCGATGGCCGAGAGCGATTTGAACGTGCGGCCGCCATATTCGTAGCTGCCAGAGACGACGACGGCCTCGTGGGCGACGCCCTGGTATTCGCGGATCAGCCTTGTGCCGATCAACAGCCGCCGCGCTGCGCCGGCATGGGCGCTCCCGGCCCGGCCTCTTCCCTTGGATTTCGGCGCATCGCCGATAAGCGCATCGAGCCGCTCGCGGTAATCCGCCGCGAGCCCGCCATAGCTCAGCTCCTGGATCCGCTGTCCCAGACCGCGCACCAGAAACCCGCGCCGGTACGCCGGCGGCCCGACTCCGAAATACTCGGCCCACATCGCCTTCAGCTCGTCTTGCGATCGGTCTTGCAGATCGTCGATCTGGCGCAGGATTGACGTGGTCATGGCGGCTCTCCGCGGGCGTTTCGAGTGCTGCCATGACCGCTCCGTTCAACCGCTAAGTCGAGAGAAACGTCTCCGTTCGGGCTGTCGTCTCGCGGTGCTCGGGGCCCCATGCGGTCGCGCCCGCGCAAAAAACCCATGGCCAGAATCCGCCCGATCTCGGCCAGGCGCTCGGCGGCTGTCATGCGGTCGGGGTGGAGGGCGTTCATCGCTCGATCATCATCGTGAGGATCGAAGATCGTCGCGATCGAGCGCGCGGGAAACTGAAATCCGCTGGCGAGAGTAGCCGTGCGGCGAAGAAAGCAGCGACGCGAGAACTATCCCGCCTGCCGCTGCTTGCCGATGCCGTCCGAGCTCGAAAATGCCATATGCAATCGCCGCGTCCACCGCCGATCCGTGGACACCAGCGGCGGATCCACGGTACCCGCGATCTTCACCATCGCATCTTCTGCGTACAGGCGGCCCACGCGGGAGGGGGCTCACCACTGGCACAAACCTCCGGACCTCACCCGCCGCAGCGGCGCCGGCCTGACAAGCCCCGCGATCATGCTATTATCGGCACACTGGGTCCAGACTGGGGGCGGCCATGCCAATATCCCGTAGGAATGCCGGAGCGCTTGCAGGCGCAACGCTGTTTTTAGCCGCCTTGTCCTGGGCGTACATGAGCCTGGCCGAAGCCGCGTCGCCTGCAAACCCCGACGCCGTTGCGGTGATCATCGGCAACCGGACGTACAAGCACCCGCGGGTTCCAGCGGTTGAATATGCCCACCGCGACGCCGAGGCGATGAAGCGCTTCGTGATCGACGGTCTCGGGTACCGCGAGGGCAACATCATCGATCTGCGCGACGCGACCGAGGCGCAGCTCCGCTCGGCCTTCGGCAGCGAGCGCGATCATCGTGGCAAGATCTGGCAGTACCTGAAGGCCGGCCGGTCCGATGTGCTGGTGTTCTTCTCCGGGCATGGCGTTCCGGGGATGCAGGACCGGCGAGGGTTTCTGCTGCCGGTCGACGCCGACCCCGACACGGTTGAGGTCAACGGCTATCCCATCGATCAGCTCTACGCCAACCTGGCCAAGCTCGAGGCGCGCTCGGTCACGGTGTATCTCGATGCCTGCTTCTCGGGCGATAGCCCGAAAGGGATGCTGGTGCGTTCGGCGTCGCCGGTTTTCGTCAAGACGGAGCTGCCGAAATCGGTGGGCAAGCTCACCGTGTTGACTGCCGCGAGCGGCGAGGAGCTGGCGAGCTGGGACGAGCAGGCGAAGCATGGTCTGTTCACCGAATATCTTCTGCGCGGTCTCTATGGCGAGGCCGACGGCATGGGCGGCGGCGCACGGGACGGCAAGGTGTCGGTGGCGGAGCTCAAGACGTGGCTCGACGAGGAGATGAGCTACCGGGCGAAACGCGAGTACCGCCGGGTGCAGACGGCGGGCGTGACGGGCGATACCGGGGTCCTGCTGGTGTCGTGGCCGGGCGGCAAGCCGCCGGCGCGGCCGAAGCTGGGTCAGGACGTGCCGACGCAGCAGGCCTCGCTGCCGCCACCAGCAGCCTCGCCGGTCGTCGAGACGCTGGACACGACCTACGTTGCCTTACGCACGGCCAATCTGCGCGCCGAGCCAAATGCGACGAGCAAGCAGACCGGCCGCCTGGACGCCGACGAGTCGGTCGCGGTGACCGGCCGCGCAACGATCGGGAGGGAGATCTGGTACCTGGTCGGGCAAGGCAGCGGCAGCGCCTGGGTTCTGGGCACGCTCGTGAAGGAGATCGATGCGGCAGAGGCGGAGGCGTGGCGCAAGGTGAAGGACGCGAAGGGGGCCGGCCCTGTCGAGACGTTTCTCAAGGACCACCCGCGCGGTCATTTCGCGGAGCGTGCGCAGCAGCTTGCGGCGGTGTTGCGCGTCCCGCCGCCACAGGCTGGTGCGCCGGTGCAGCCTGCGGCCGGGGTGTATCCCCCTGCGCGGGCAGCTCCAGCATTGCCGCTGTCGTCGCTGCCGGCGCCGGGCACGGGGTTCAAGGATTGCGACGTTTGCCCGGAGATGGTTGTGGTTCCGGCGGGCAGCTTCACGATGGGCTCGCCTGAGGAGGAGCGTCGCTGGGCGGTGAGCATGGGGTCTAAGGAGGAGTGGATCGTCTCGGAGACCCCACCACATCGCGTGACGATTCCACGGTCGTTTGCGGCCGGGAAGCACGAGGTGACGCGAGGCGAGTACGCGGCGTTCGTTCGCGAGACGAATCGGGGCTGGGGCGACGGGTGCTTCATCTGGGCGGGCACGGAATGGAAGAAGGAGGCGTCGGGGAACTGGCGCGATCCCGGTTTCGGGCAGGACGATCGCCATCCGGTGGCGTGCGTGAGCTGGGACGATGCGAAGGCGTATGTGGAGTGGCTGGGCCGAAAGGCCGGGAAGGCCTATCGCCTGTTGAGCGAGGCGGAGTGGGAATACGCGGCGCGGGCCGGGACGACGGCGGCCCGGTATTGGGGGGACGACCGGGGCAACGCCGAGAGCTGCGGATATGCGAATGGCACCGACCAGACGCGGGCGGCGGAGCATAATCTGACGCGTGTGAAGACCAACATCTTCATGTGCGAAGATGGCCATGTTCACACTGCGCCTGTGGGGAGCTTCAAGGCGAACGCGTTTGGTCTGCACGACATGCTGGGGAACGTCTGGGAGTGGGTGGAGGACTGCTGGCATGAGAGTTACGGAGACGCGCCGAAGGATGGGAGCGCGTGGACGGCAGGAGGGAGTTGTGGCCAGCGCGTCCTGCGCGGCGGTTCCTGGGTCAACAATCCGTGGGTCCTCCGCGCGGCCAACCGCGACTGGGTCACCTCCGGGAACCGGGACGCCGATGCCGGCTTCCGCGTTGCCAGGACCCAATAACCTCCTGGTTCCTTACCTCTTGGGGGATCCAAGGGGGCGAAGCCCCCTTGGCGGCCGACCATGGGTTTGGCCGTTCGCGTCGCCACACGGTCATGGGTGGAGCGATGTCACGATCTGACCATGCGCGGCGAACAGGGCCTGCGCTGGAGGCGATGTACCGGTTCGTCCTGTGGCTGGTGCCGACGGTCGAGAAGTTCCCGCGCAGCCAGAAGTTCCTCCTGGTCGACCGGATCCAGGGTGCGGCCCTCGACGTGATCCAATTGAAATCCGCTGGCGAGAGTAGCCGTGCGGCGAAGAAAGCAGCGACGCGAGAACTATCCCGCCTGCCGCTGCTTGCCGATGCCGTCCGAGCTCGAAAATGCCATATGCAATCGCGTCCACCGCCGATCCGTGGACACCAGCGGCGGATCCACGGTACCCGCGATCTTCACGATCGCATCTTCTGCGTACAGGCGGCCCACGCGGGAGGGGGACTCAACAACCTGCTAGTCCGCTCCCCCAGAGCCGGACGACGTCAACGCGGTGTAGATGTGAGCCTTCATCCTACTGGAGGCGCGAAAGACGAGGACACGTCTGGGCAGTATCGGCACCTCTTCGCCGGTCTTGGGATTGCGACCGACACGTTGACCCTTCTGGCGTACAGCAAAGCTCCCGAACGAGGAGATCTTCACCATCTCTCCGCGAGACAACGCATCGGAGATCTCGCCGAGGATGGACTCGACCAGGTCAGCGCACTCGTGCCTGGATAGACCGACTTCCCGATAGACCGCCTCGCTCAGATGCGCGCGGGTGATCGTCTGTTCGGTCATGGCGGCCGACCTCTCGGGATGACGGATAGGCTACCGCCCGGCTAATTCTTCCAGCGCATAACCCAAGGCGTCCGCAGATGCAAAAATCGGATCCGACACGGCAGCCTTGATCCGGTCGACGGCTTTCCTTGCATGAATGAAGATGATCGGTATTGCCCGGGTCGCAGCGTTGGCGCGCATGGCGGCAGCGGTAGAGATGCCAATATCCGTCGCTCGCGACGCATCGATGATCACCGCCCTGGGCTTCGACTCCTGGATACGAGAAATGCCTTGATCACGCTCCGCGGTTGCGACCGCGCATGACCACCCTTTGGCATCAAGATCACGCGCGAGCCGGTCAGCGCCATCCCGATCATGCAGAACTAGGAATAGGCGCCCCTTGATCGGGGTTCGTTCCGTCGTTTTCAACAAGCCGCTCCTGGCGTGACGTCAATCGTCTGTAACTATAACGCATCGCCGCTAAGCGCGTCCTCGCATTTCATTTATAACCACCCCCGCTCTCTGAAGGCGGCAAGATCGACACCAGGCGGCGCATACCAACCTCCAGCGCCGTATCGAGCGCCGAGCTTTTGCGCGACTTCCTTATTGCCGTAGGGAATTTTCAGTGGCGTGTTGGTTCCAAAACCGTTCTGAGCAGGAGTTGGCGGAGGAACGGCCCCCGCCGCCTTGGCCTTCCGTGCCCGCTTTGTTGGAGTCGTGGATCTCTCCGCCGCCAATCTCGCCGGATTGCTGCCGGTCTTACGACGACCCTTGCCAGGCTTCGTACTCCGGTTCGATTCAATCCGTGCGGACATGGCGGCCGTTCTGGCCTTGGCCTCGCCTGGAATTACAACACCTTTCTCGTGCTCGATCTTCTCGGCAGACAAAATCTGCCCCGGACTCTCCGGCTTAGTCCCGGGCTCGCCAGCGGCGTCACTTTCAGCCTTCTTGGGGGCGTGTTGCTCGAGGAATGCGCGGCAGATAGATCCTGACGTTGCGTAGCCAGGAGGCGGCTTGATCCGTTTCCGGCGGGCGATGCTATCGGCAAATCGCTTCATCGCCGGCGTCGGCGGACGCTCTCTGTCCTTGCTGCCAAGTGGAGTGCCGAGCAAGGACGCTGCTCCGCTGGGTTGACCGTCCTTGAGTTTGCCGATAATGCGGAGCGCGACATCGCACACGGCGTCGATCGCGCCGACCATCTCCTGCTTGCCGACGACGACATCGTCGAGCAGACATTCGAGTTGTGCCGTCACGCCCGGGTCGACCAGCGCCGGATCGGCCCGCTTGAGAACACCGAACAGCGACAACCCGATCTCGGTGGGAACGATGTTCTTGCCTTGGCCAACCAGAAAATCCTGTCGCTTCAGGCCACCGATGATCTCGGCTCGGGTGGCCGGCGTGCCGATGCCCTTGGCTTCCTTCAGTCGCTCCCGCAGAACCTCGTCGTCAACAAAACGCCAGGCGTTCTGCATCGCCTCGATCAGCGTGCCTTCGTTGTAGCGCGGCGGCGGACGGGTTTCCTTGTTCTCAACGGTCGGGTTTTTGAGTTTTGCGCATTCGCCGTTGCGCAGCGCCGGGAGCAATTGTGCCTCGTCTCCCTTTTCGTCGGCCGGCTGCCATTCGGGGAACGCGGCGCGCCAGCCGAGATCGATGGGCTGCCGGCCGGTTGCCTTGAACGGGAAACCGCACACGTCGAGCGTCGCTGTCGTCTGTCGGTAGCGGAAGTCGGGCATGACGGCAGCCAGATACGCGCGTGCGATGACGTCGAACAGTTTCTTCTCGTCGATCGAAAGGCGAGGCCAGACTTCCCGCAGACCTTCGACTGTGTTGACGTTGGGAATGACGGCGTGGTGGCTGGCGCCCTCCAGACCCTTGTCGTGGAAGGAACCGCTCGCACCCTTGCGGATGATCGGCGGCGTCGGCACGGGGATGGTGCTGAAGGTTTGTCCCACCTGCAGCCCGGCCACGATCCTCGGCACGTCCGAGATCAAGCTCTCCGGCAGGTAACGTACTTCGGCGCGGGGATAGGTGATTATCTTCTTGCCCTGGCCGTCGTAGAGCTCCTGCGCCACCTCAAGCGTCTTGGCGGCTGGCCAGCCAAACCGGGACGCACAGAGCTTCTGCAGCGACGGCAGGTCGTGCAGCTTCGGCGGTCCTTGCCGCTTGTCCTCGACGCGAACGTCAATCGGGCCCTCAAAACCCTGAGCGGCGCCGGCGACTTTCTCCGCAATGTCGCGCTTGAGGATTCTCTCTTGGGGGGCATGCCGCATTTTGAATTGACCGCCGGCGACCTTCGCGGTGGCGACAATCTCAAAATATGTGACGGGGACGAAGTCCCGGATTTCCAGCTCGCGCCTGCACACGATCGCCAAGGTCGGCGTCTTCACCCGACCAACCCCGATCACGCCCCGAGCGCCCTGGCCCAGAAT
Organism: Alphaproteobacteria bacterium; assembly: GCA_964201945.1. Classification (GTDB taxonomy): domain Bacteria; phylum Pseudomonadota; class Alphaproteobacteria; order SHVZ01; family SHVZ01; genus SHVZ01. Next base: position 1,568 of record CAXNIC010000159.1, on the reverse strand, counting down.
GACCGTCGCGGTGCGGGTGAGGGAGAGATTGTAAATCTGGTCGGCCTGCCGGCGCGCGACAGCTGCGGCGTAGAGGCGGGAGTATTCGGAGTTTGGTTTGGCACGACCAAAGGCGTCGCGGATGGTCTGGGAGTCCTGGGCGGTGAACAGCACCCGCATGACCTGGCCGCGGTAGCCGTAGTGCTCGAGAATTTCCTGACCGATGAGCTGGCCCTCGCGGTCGCAATCGGTGGCGAGCCAGACCCGTTTGGCGGTGCGTAGTGCCTCGCGAATGGCCTTGAGCTTGGTGGCCTTGTTGCCGCCCATCGCCGGTCGGGTGCCGTAAAGGCCCTCTGGCCGCAGCAAGATCGGTGACCAGCGCTTCCACGCCGGCACGACATCCTCCGGTTCGAGCAGGTCGAACAGATGCCCTTCGGCAGGAAGGATATCGCCGTAGCGGGAACCGACGGCGGCGCGGACGTCTTTCGCCTGGCTGGTTTTCTCGGTGATGACGATCTGATCGGCCATGACCGGCTCGTTTTAAAGAATCGAATCGACAGCGCCTCGACGAGAACATAAAGTGAACATTGAAGCTTCGCAAGCGGCCCTTTTAATGCCCCTCGCGAGGCCGGAAAGCCACGGAGTGAGCCAATGGTGTTCGGAGATTACAGGCAATCGATCCGGATCGGACAATGACCATCGAGGTTGCTTATCCCTGCGTCCGGGGCAGCCTGGAGCCGCGGGCTATGACCGCCAGGCAGATCTGGGCGATCGCCGAGCAGGTGCGCCGACAGTTCCTTCCGCGCTACGGCAAGCCGTCGGTCGATGTCGATCGCCTGATGCTGGCATCCCGAAGCCTGAAGGTGAACGGCATCGCCGTCGCCGCCCATTGGGATTTCCATCGCCAGGTCCGGGACAAGGACGGACGTGAGGTGCTGGGTATGACGGAGGCCGATCCGGCGCTACCCGGTGTGGTGCTGATCAGCCTGAACACCGAGCTGATCGCTGAGCGCGATTATCTCAAGCGCTCGACCCTGGCCCACGAACTCGGCCATGCGCTGTTCGACGGCCCGTCGATGCTGAGGACGGCCGGCCGGCCGGCATTCTGCATGGTGACGCCGGATGAGGCGCATCTGGCAACGAGGACGGGCGGGGACTGGCGGGAGTTTCGGGCCAACGAGTTCATGGGCGCCTTGCTGGTGCCGAGACCGCTGCTGCACCGCGAGCTGGTACGCCGGTCGATCGCGCTCAGTCTGCCGCTGCTGGACCGGGGCGAGGACCAGCCTGTCCTTCGGGCCGCCGGCGATCCCGTGCGGGTCGAGGAACTGCTGTTCGACCTGGCGGAGCGCTTTGGGGTTTCCACCGCGTTCATCGAATCGCGTCTCCGTCGCTACGCGCTGGTCCAGTAGATATCGAAGTCCCCGATCGCGATTGCTGCTGTCTGATTGACGTGATGGGTCGCAAGGAGAGAGCTATGCCGCTACCGCAGAAAAGCTGGTTTCGGATCGCCGACGTGGCGAAGCGCTGGTCGATGCCGTTGTGCGACATCGAGGACTACGCGCTCGACGAGATGCTGCAGCTCTCGGTCT
>CAXNIC010000158.1:0-10693 GCA_964201945.1 Alphaproteobacteria bacterium | reverse complement strand
AAGGGGCTGGCAGCAGTTGTGTTCCGCATGACGCGGGCCTCGGTGCTCGACGTGCTGTCGCGCGACTTCGTGCGCACCGCGAAGGCCAAGGGGCTGACGCCGCGCCGCGTGCTGATCCGCCATGTCGTCCGCAATTCGCTGACGCCGGTGTTCACCGTGCTCGGCCTGCACATGGGCACGCTGCTCGGCGGCACCGTGCTGGTGGAGTACGTGTTCAACTGGCCGGGCCTTTCGACGCCGCTTCTGCGCGCGGTCGAGGCCCGCGACTATCCGATGGTGGTCGGCATCGTGCTGACCATCTCCGGGCTCTTCCTCCTGATCAACCTGGTCATGGACCTGCTCTACGCCGCTCTCGACCCGCGGGTACGGGCGGCTTGAAGCGTCTCTGGATCCCAGGCGCGCTGGTCGCCACGATTCTGCTCGTGGCGCTGTTCGCGCCGTTCCTCGACCTGCCCAATCCGGTCCGCCAGGACATCCCCCGCCGGCTCTCCGGCACCATCCCCGGCTCGCTGCTGGGACGCGACGAGTTCGGCCGCGACGTTCTTTCCCGCCTCATCTGGGGGGCCCGCATCAGCCTCGGCGTCGCCTTCGTCTCGGCATTCATCGCCGGCATCATCGGCACGACGCTGGGCCTGATCGGCGGCTGGTTCCGCGGGATCGGCGAGCTCCTGACCGTCCGCATGGTCGACGTCATCCTCTGCTTCCCGCCGATCCTGCTGGCGCTCCTGGTCGTGACGCTGCTGGGGCCGGGTGCGGCGACGCTGATCCTGGTGCTCTCCGTCCTCTACATTCCAGGTTTCGCTCGCGTCGCCTATGCCGAGGTGCTCTCCGCCCGCAGCCATGACTATGTCGAGGCGGTGCGGGCGCTGGGCGCGCCGACGGGACGCATCCTGCTGCGCACCGTGCTGCCTAACATCGCCGGGCCGGTGCTGGTCCAATTCTCGCTGGCGGTCGCCGCTGCCGTGGTGGTGGAGAGCGGGCTCTCCTTCCTCGGCCTCGGCGTGGTGCCGCCGTCGCCGTCCTGGGGCCTGATGATCCGGGGCGCGCGCGCGACCATGGAGCAGGCGCCGCTGCTGCTGCTGTGGCCCTGCCTGGCGCTGACGCTCACCATCCTGGCGATGAACCTGCTCTGCGATGCGCTGCGGGATGCGGTCGACCCGCGCACGTCGACGGCCAGGCCGCGGCTCCGGATGGTCGATCGCCTCCTGCCCGGCTTCCTGCCGCCGGCCTCGCCTCAGGCGGAGACCGTGCTCGACATCCAGGGCCTGACCGTCGAGATCGAGACGCCGCTTGGATCCATCCGCCCGGTCGAGGATGTCTCGCTCGCGGTCCGCGCGGGAGAGACGCATGCCATCGTCGGCGAGAGTGGCTCCGGCAAGTCCTTGACCGCGACCGCCGTCATGGGGCTGCTGCCGCCGGCGGCGCGACCCATCGCGGGGGCTGCCTGGTTCGCCGAGCGCGATCTTCTTCGTCTCGAAGAGCCCGAGCTCCGGCGGCTCCGCGGCGGCGCCATCGCCATGGTGTTCCAGGACCCGATGAGCAGCCTCAACCCGGTGCACCGGGCCGGCGAGCAGGTCATCGAGGCGATCCGCGCGCATCAGGACCTGACGCCGGCAGCGGCGCGCGAGCGTGCGCTCGATCTCTTCCGCCGGGTCGGCATCGCCGATCCGGAGCGTCGGCTGAACGCCTATCCGCACGAGCTGTCCGGCGGCATGCGTCAGCGCGTGATGATCGCGATGGCGATCGCCAACCGGCCCGCCCTCCTGATCGCCGACGAGCCGACGACCGCGCTCGACGTCACCGTGCAGGCGCAGATCCTCGATCTCCTGGCCGAGCTGAAGCGCGAGACCGGGACGGCGCTGATCTTCATCACGCATAGCCTCGCCGTGGTGGCGGAGATCGCCGACCGGGTGACGGTGATGTATGCCGGCCAGGTGGTGGAGCAGGGGCCGGTGGCCGCCGTGTTCGGCGGGCCGCTGCATCCTTATACGAAGGCCTTGCTGGCCGCCGTGCACGAGGCCGATACGGCACCGGTCGGGATCGCCGGCGTCGTCCCGCAGCCGCATCTGTTTCCTGCCGGCTGCCGCTTCGCGCCGCGCTGCCCGCATGTGATGACGGCGTGCGAGGCGGAACCGCCGCCGCTCGAGGATGGCGGGCCGGACCGCTCGGTGCGCTGCATCCGCTGGAACGAGCTGGCGACCGCGACGGGGAGCGCCGCATGAGCGCGACGCTCGCCCCCCCGCTGATCGAGGCCGAAGGCCTCTCCAAGATCTTCACCTCGAAAGGCTTCTTCCGTCGCGGCCGCGCCGTGCAGGCGCTCCGGCACGTCGACATCAGCCTCGCGCGCGGCGAAGCCGTCGGCGTGGTCGGCGAGTCCGGCTCGGGCAAGTCGACGCTGGGGCGGGTCATGCTGGGACTCCTGCCGGCGACCGAGGGCAGCGTGCGGTTCGACGGCCAGCCGATGGTCGGGATCTCGCGGGCCGAGTGGCGGCGCCTTCGCCGGCGCATGCAGATTGTCTTCCAGGACCCCTTCGGCAGCCTCGATCCGCGCCGTCGCGTCGGTGCGCAAATCGCCGACGGCCTCGCGATCCACGAACTTGTGCCGGCCGCCGAACGGGAGGCGCGCGTCGCCGCGATCCTGCAGATGGTCGGCCTCGACCCGCTGCACGCGCGTCGGTTCCCGCACGAGTTCTCGGGCGGGCAGCGCCAGCGCGTCGGCATCGCGCGTGCGCTCGCGACCGGCCCCGACTTCCTGGTCGCCGACGAGCCGGTGAGTTCCCTCGACGTCTCGATCCAGGCGCAGATCCTGCAACTTCTGGCCGAGCTCCGGCGCGACCTCGGCTTGGCGCTGCTGTTCATCAGCCATGACCTGCCGGTGGTGCGTCACCTCTGCGACCGGGTGATGGTGCTGTATCTCGGCCGGGTGATGGAGGAGGGGCCGGCCGAGCGCATCTTCTCGGCGCCGGCACATCCCTATACGCGGGCGCTCATTTCGGCGACGCCGAGGCTCGATCCCGCCCGGCGGGCGACGCGCATCCTGCTGCCGGGCGATCCGCCGAGCCCTTCCGATCCGCCGTCCGGCTGTGTCTTCCGCACGCGCTGCGCCCATGCGATCGAGGCCTGCGCCGGGGCGGTGCCGGCGCTGAGGCCGTTCGGCGAGGGCCATCGTGTCGCCTGCATCCGTGCCGAAGAGATCGCGTGAATCCTCTTTTCCGTTCCCTGGAGCAATGAACATGGCAACGACGACGACGCCCAAGGTGCATATGGGCCATATCACCGGCGGCGAGGCCCGCGAGATCCTGCCGAAGAACCCGATCATCCTCCTGCCGATGGGCAGCCACGAGGACCAGGGGCCGCATGCGCCGATGGGCGATTATCTCTCGGCCGAAAAGGTCGCCGAGCTGATCGCGCTTCGTGCGACCGAGCGCGGCACCCGGACCCTGGTGGCACCGGTGCTCCCCTATGGCGGCGCCGACTGGTTCGGCTCGATGATCGGCGGCATCACTCTCGAGCAGCCGACGCTCACCGCCGTCATCTGGGACATGGTGAAGTCGCTCCGGCGGAACGGTCTCACCCGGCTGATCGTCATCAACGGCCATGGCGGCAATGTCGGGCCGATCGCCGAGGTCGCCCGCGGCCTCTGGCGGGATTCGAAGGTCCTCATGCCCAGCCTCTATCTCTGGCGGATTAGCTACGGGCTGCTGCCGGGCATCGTCGGCGCAGAAAAGTCGAAGGCGGTCTCGGGCCATGGCGCCGATCCGCTCACCAGCATCGGGCTCCATCTGTTCCCCGAGCTGATGCGGCCCGACCTCGTGCCGGCGGGGAAGCCGGTCAAGCGCGACCCCACGCTCGACCTGCCGTTCACCGCGCTGGGTGCGGCCAGCTTCGAAGGGGCCGAGGTGGCGATGCCGAACGAGTATGACGAGGTCTACAACCAGGGTGTCGGCAAGGGCGATCCCCGGCTGAGTTCGGTCGAGACTGGCGCCGCCCTTACCGAGCAACTCACCGAGGTCTGCGCTCGCTTCGTCAAGCACTACGCCGATCGCGTCCGGGCATAGACCCGGTTCTGCCCCGGGGCGGTTTGCCACTCCGGGCGGCCTGTCATAGGATTCCGCCCAAGCCCGGGCGAGAACAGCCGACGGGCCAAAGGGGTGTCCGGTCCGGTCAGGACCGTGAGGGAGCGTCGTCGTGGACGACAGGCGAGTAAGCCACGAGAACCAAGCTCATATGCCGCGCGTCCTGTTCCAGGGACGCCGCGAAGTCGTCGAGCGCCGCGGCGATCCGGCGGTTCCGGTTGCGTTCCTGCCGGGCCCATTCCCTGAGCTCGCGGCCAATTCCCATCAGACGTCGGCCCTGGCGGCCGGTCGGCAGCTGCATGTTTCACCCCCCGCGCATCCCACGTATGGAGGAGGGATCGTCCGACGGGGCGGAATGATCGTCCGGAATTCCGGACACGGTCCCCTCAAGGGTAGAAGGCCCATGCCATGAGCACGAAAATGCGTTCGGCTGAGGACATCCAGCGGGAGATCGCCGAACATCTGGTCGCCATTGCCGGCAACGTGCCGGCCGGGACGTCGACCAAGGAAATCTTCAGGCGTATTGAAACCCGCCTCGCACACCCGGAGATCAACGGGCGCATGGTCAAGGCGCTGTGGTACCGGGAGGTGAAGAACATTCCGGCTCACATCGCCGATCATGTGCGGACCCAGGTCGAGGCCCGGCCGGACGCCGCGTTCGTCATCGATGCCGAAGGGCGGATCCGGGGCGCCTCGCAAGGCCAGGTGCTGGCTCCGATCCGCGGGCGGGTCGAAGCGTCGCGGATCAGCCTCGAGATCAGCCCGAGCCAGGCGCCCTACCAGGGCGTCGCGACGCTGCGGCATTGGCTGCTGTCGCTGCTGACGGAGCCGCGCCCTTTCCGGCTGACCGATCTCGATCGCGGTTCCGTGGTCGAGGTCTCCAACCCGATCGCCGCCCTCGATCGTCTCGAAGACTGGCTGCGGGAGTCGCCCGGCCGCCCGGCGGCGCTGGTCGAAGGCCCGGGCATGCTCGCCGACGATCAGGGTGTGAGACCGCTCGATGCTGCGACGCTCGCCAGCTTCGGCGTCCACCCGGATGCGGACTACGATGTCGCCGCGTTCCTGGTTCGCAACCGGGGCGTGGTAGTCTTCTTTCCCGAAGGCCCGGCGCTTCAGGTGCTGGCGCGTGCGAACGGCCGGTCGACGCGCGCGGTCGAGAATGCGGCCGCCTACCTCGCGCTCCGCTCCGAGAGGGTCAAGCTCGCCGTCTGGTGGTGCGGGACATGGCTGCGGGAGACCGAGTCCGGTGGCCAGGGCGCGGCGCAGCGGCTCCGACGCCTCTGCAGCCTGCGGAAACCGGACAAGCCGCCCGCGGATTACGAAGGCTCGCGCGTGCGCCTCGAGGATGTTCCCGAGCGCGACCTCATTCCCTACCGGGCGCTGCTGAGCCTGGTCGGCGCGAGATTCGATACCGCTGCCTATGCGCGGCTGCTTTCATCGGGCGTCGGCGATCGCCTGACGATCGCCGAGGTCGATGGCGCGTCCACGCGCATCGTCTATTTCCCCTACGGCCCCGACTATTACGGCGGCACGTGGCCGCTGCGGGCGGTCGGCAGGGCCATCCGCGATCAGCCCGATGCGAACTACGGTCTCGCGGTCGAGCGGTGCTACGTCGAAGCGGCTCGGGACAACGTCGTCCATTTCGAGCGTGTCCGGGCGACGATCCGCGAGTCGACCGGACGTCTCTCCGGTGATTGCCGGCGATCGTCGTACTCGCGCCTGATCGTCCCCTTCGGCGAAGGGGGGGAGCGGCTTGCCGTCGCCTATTCGGCCTTCACTCCGCAGCCCGGGACGGCCGGTTGAGGCCGGCGGCGAAGGTCGCCATGTCCGAGAGCAGCTCCTCTCGCGGCATGTAGACCAGGGCCAGGGGATCGGCCGCCGACGTCGGTGCTCCCGGTGATGCCGGCGAACGCCAGCGGAACTCGAAGGCGAGGCGCGTGTAGCCGTAGGCCCGAACCAATCCTCCGGGGATATGCGCCCTGCGCACGGTCGAGACGGTCCAGTCCGTTCCGAAGCGGCTGAGCGCATAAGCTCGCGAAAGCCGGGCGAGGAGAGAGGCGAGGCCGCGTCCGCGCGCCTTGCCGGGCTTGCACCAGCCGCCGCCCGAGAAGACGACGCAGCCGCGGATGCCGCTCGCGACCTCCGCGGCTTCGTCGAGCAGGGTGCAGGACTCGCCGGCGGCCGCCTTGGTGGGGTCGTCGTACATCAGCCTCAACGACCGGCAGTGCTCACCGAAGCCGTCCGGCATGTCGTGGACCCGGCCGACGACCGTCGCGACGATCTCCTCGTCGTCATAAGCCAGGAAGAAGTAGGCGTTCTCGGGGCCGGCGCCCCCACGCGGGTCGTAGGCGGGGATCAACGGATACCAGCTGTCGCGATTCGCCTCGTTGACCGCCCGGAGGATCGAAAAGTCGTTGCAGAAGGCCAGCTTCAGCCCGCGATCGCGAAATGCCCCGTCGGCGAGCGCGAAGAACTGGCCCAGAAGGTCTGCCGGTCCGTGCTCGACGGTGATCGCATCCAGCAGCGGCACGGCGAAGGATCGGGTGGATGGGGCGGCCAGCGCCGGCAGCGGCGGAAGATCGGGACCGGTGGACTTTTGTGCGGTCATCAACGCCTCCCCTAAAGGCGAAGTTAATCATATAGACTCAACATATTGTTGTCTATAACGGTAAAACATCAAGATGTTGTGTCGCCTGTTTGGGTGGCGCCTCGGCCCTCCCATTCTCGCTATTGGGTTGCATTTCCTTATGGAAATCGAGATGGTGATCGCATGGGGCGCCGGGGCAGCCACGGTTGTTTCGAGTGACGGCGGCCTTGCGAGAGGGCGAGACGAGGGCTGGATCGTCTCTGCCTGCGGCCATCGTCGCGACGAGCTGCGGTTTCGTCCTGGTTGCCCGCGGTGCTGCCGAGACCTTCGGCGTCTTCCTGCTTCCGATCGAAGAGAGCCTCGGCATCGGGCATGCCGAAGCCACCAGCATCTATGCGCTCGCGATGGTCGCGATCGGGCTGACCGGCCCCTTCACCGGCGCACTCATCGACCGCTTCGGCCCTCGCTTTGCCTACACGCTCGGCACCTTCGTCCTGATCGCGGCCTTCCTTGCGACGGCGGCCGCGACGACGCTCTGGCAGTTGCAGCTGGCACTCGGCCTCGGCGTCGGGCTGGCCACGGCCTGTGTCGGCACGGCGACTCAAGGACCGCTCATCAGCCGCTGGTTCAAGGGCCGGGAAGCGACGATCTTCGGCGTGATCAGCGGTACCGCCGGCCTCGGCGCGCTGATCTTCACGCCCCTGGCTCACGTGCTGATCGAGGAATGGGGGTGGCGTGCCGCCTACCATGCCCTCGCCCTGATCGTGTCGGTTCTTCTTCTGCCGCTCGCCTTCCTGCCGTGGAAGCGCATTGCCGCCGGCCCTCGTGAGAGCGGTGTTGAGGCCGAGCCCGACGCAAGCCGGGTGCCACCTCGAGCATCGGCCGATGATCGCAGAGAGCGTGGCGGCAGGCGATCGGCGATCCCCTGCTCTGGCGCATGTACGTCAGCCACTTCCTCACCTGTGCCGCCGTCTTCGGCATGCAGGTTCTGGTCGTCGTCTATCTCATCGACAGCGGCTACCCGCCGCTGCTCGCGGCCGGAGCGTTCGGCCTCGCGGGGCTTGCCGCTGCGGGCGGCGTCGTCCTGTTCGGATGGCTCGCCGACCGCGTCGGCTGGCACGGGACCCTGACCGGCAGCTTCGCGGCGACGGCGCTCGGCCTCGGCACGCTCTGGGCGATGAGCTGGGGCCCGCAGCCCTGGCTTCTCGCTCTTTATGTCGTGACTTTCGGACTGAGCGTGGGTTCGCGCGGGCCGCTGATCGCCGGGCTCGCGATCCGCCGTTTCGCCGGGCCGGCGGTCGGGCGCGTCCTCGGCGGGCTGACCCTCGCGTTCGGGCTCGGCAGCGCCTCGGGTTCCTGGCTGTCGGGGATGCTCCACGAGGCGACCGGCGGCTATGGTGCCGGTCTCCTCGTTTCCGGGATCTGCCTCGCGCTCGCCTTCAGCATGTGGTGGCCGTGGCCGGACCCGTCGCGGGCTCTTTCTTCCGGCGAGGGAAACGATTGAGCGTCGGGCCGGCGCGGCTCACAGTCCGGCGCCCGCCCGCGATCAGGATCCTCGCCAATGCGCGTTTTCACCGCTTCGCTCGCGACCGAGACCGACACCTTCTCGCCGATGATCACAGGCGAAGAGGCATTCCGCACTTCGTTCTATGCCGGGCCAGGGGCGTTCGGGACCGAGCCCCGGCTCTTCGCCGGCCCGCTGCTGGCGGCGCGAAAGCGCGGTCAGTCCAACAACTGGCAGGTGATCGAAGGCACCTGCACCTTCGCGCAGCCCGCCGGCACGGTGACGCGCCAGGCCTATGAGCTGTTCCGCGACGAGATCCTGTCTCAGCTCCGGGCTGCGATGCCTGTCGACATGGTCGTCCTCGGCCTCCACGGCGCGATGGTTGCCGACGGCTACGACGATTGCGAAGGCGATCTGCTGGCCCGCGTGCGGGCGATGGTCGGGCCGGAGGTGCCGGTCGGCGCCGAGCTCGACCCCCATTGCCACCTGACGGAGACGATGACGAGGAGCGCCGACGTCCTGATCTGCTTCAAGGAGTCGCCGCACACCGACTATGTCGAGCGCGGCGAGGAGCTGGTCGACCTGATCGCCGACTGCGCGCGCAAGAAGATCCGGCCCGTGACGTCGGTCTACGACTGCCGGATGATCCAGTTCATGCCCACGGTCGACGAGCCCATGCGCAGCTTCGTCGACAAGGTGAAGCGGCTCGAAGGCAAGAACCGCGTCCTCTCGATCTCGATCGTTCACGGCTACACGCTCGGCGACGTCGCCGACCTCGGCACCAAGATCCTGGTCGTCACCGACGATGCCAAGGCGGGGGGCGATCGTCTGGCCGAGGCGCTCGGCCGCGAGCTCTACGCTCTGCGCCACTCGCTGTTTCCCGAGAGCGCCACCATGGACCGGGCGCTCGACGCGGCGGAGGCGCTGCTGGCGCGGCCGGGGCAGGGGCCGGTGGTGATCGCCGACCGGGCCGACAACGCCGGCGGCGGGGCGCCGTCGGACTCCACCTATTTTCTCGACCGGATCATCCAGCGCCGGATCGCGGGCGTCGCCGTCGGGCCGGTCTGGGACCCGATCGCGGTCAAGCAGTGCTTCGCTGCCGGCGAGGGCGGCATCTTCGCGCTTCGCTTCGCCGGCAAGATGGGGCCGACCTCGGGACGGCCGATCGATGCCCGGGTGCGGGTGCTGCGCTGCGTCCACGGCGCGACCCAGACCTTCGCCGGGGCGAGAGACGATCTCGGCGACGCGGCGTCGATCGAGCTCGTCGACCATGACGGGCTTGCGGTCGTTCTCGTCACCACGCGGACCCAGGCGCTGGGCCGCGATCTCTTCTCGGGTCTCGGGATCGACCTCGACCATCGCCGGATCGTCGTGGTCAAGTCGTTCACGCACTTCAACGCATCGTTCAAGCCGATCGCCCGCGCGGTTCTCTATACCGGCGGTCCGGGGCCGCTGACGCTCAATGTGCGGGACGTTCCCTACACCAAGCTCGTCCGCCCGCTCTGGCCGCTGGTCGACGATCCGTTCGCGGCGGGCGCGGTATCGAGATAAGCAGCTAGGCGGGGTCTCGTCGCCGGACGATGTCCTCGACCGTCGCCACGGCCGACAGCCCGGTGACCGAGCGGGGAAGGCAGGCGTCCGCGCCGGCACCTTTCGCGGCGGCCTCGTCCGCGGCATTGCCGACCACGAGGATGCAGGTCGTGGCGGCGCTCAGTGCCTTGACCGCCGCCACCAGGTCGCTGCCCGGGATCTCGTCGGTCGACGGATGGGCCATCACCACCTCGAAGGCGGGGCCTGCCCGGAAGCTCCGGAGCGCATCGGCGCCGGAACGGTATGCCTCTACCTGCCAGCCTGCGCCAGTGAATGCCTCTGCCATCGGCCTGACGAGCGCGTCGTCGGCGCCGGCGAGCAAAAGGCGCCGAAGCTGGGCCGTTGCCGGCGCGCCGCCTCCGAAATGCTGGGGCGACGTCAGCGGGCTCTCGCCTTCCGGCCCCGCGGGCATCGACCGGATGATGGCAGCAAGCTGCTTTGCGATGACTTCGCCGCGCATGCCGGCGGCCAGAAGCTCCTGGGCATAGTCGACGACGCCTGCCTCTACCTTGCCTTCCGCATGCGCGCTGGCAACGTCGCGGACCAGGAGCGAACTGAAGCCCAGGATCTGGCCGAGGACGTTATTTAAGTCATGCGCACACTGCCTCAGCCGCTGGCGCGCATCGTCGCTCGGTGGTTCAGCCAACGACCACACCCCTTCCAGTCGTGTCGGCGAAGGTGAGACGGCGGCACCGACAAGTCAACTCGCAAGCACCCTCGGGCGAACCCCCGGGCGCCTGAATTTGTCCATCGCATCAACATCTCCGAGCATGCTTCCGAACACCCTGCTAGGCGGTGTTTACAAAGTTATTGACGTGTGACTCGAACCTTGATTCAAGGATTCCTCTTGGAGGAGGGATTCGTGAGCCGAGGCGATCTGAGCGAAGCGGAATGGCGGTTGCTGAAAGACCTGTTGCCGGCCGAGCGCGGACGCAA
>CAXNIC010000157.1:0-10724 GCA_964201945.1 Alphaproteobacteria bacterium | reverse complement strand
AGGTCGACGGTGAAGCCGCCCTTGACCCGCCCGAAGATGACGCCGGTGACCCGCTGGTTCTCCTGGAACGAGCGCTCGAGCAGCGACCAGGCCTCCTCGCGCCGCGCCTTCTCGCGCGACAGCTGGGCCTCGCCGTTCTTGTCTTCCATGCGCTCGAGGTAGACTTCGACCTCGTCGCCGACCTTGAGCTCGTGCGCTTGGCCCGGGGCGGCGAATTCCTTGAGCGCGACGCGGCCTTCGCTCTTGAGGCCGACGTCGACGACCGCGGTGTCGCCTTCGATGGCGACGACGCGGCCCTTGAGTACCGAACCTTCGAGGTTGTCGGCCTTGCCGAGTGACTCCTCCAGAAGGGCGGCGAAGCTTTCCTTGACGGCGCCGGCGGCCGCGGTGGCATTGGGCATGATTTGGATCTCTTTCTCCGTAATCCGGGTCCGGCCTTCTGCCCCGATCTCTTGTGTGAGGGGCGGCCGTCCCGTCCTGCCCGGTCTTGCTCTTGGATCTCGAGCCGGGCTTTCGGGTCATCACATCTCGGCGACCGGACCCCCCGGAGCGCCAGAGTTCCGCGAGCGGATGTAGGCGAGCGCCTTTGCGAATGCCTGATCGGCATCCATGTCCGTCGTGTCGAGGACGAAGGCGTCGTCTGCACGCATGAGCGGCGAAGCGGCGCGATTTCGGTCGCGCGCATCCCGTTCCTGAAGATCCCGCAGAACGGCCCCTTCTATAGTGGGCGCGCCCTTTTCACGCAACTCCTTCTCGCGCCTGGCCGCCCGGACCTCGACCCCGGCATCGAGGAAGATCTTGGCGTCGGCAGAGGGGCAGACCACCGTTCCGATGTCACGTCCGTCGATCACCGCGCCCGGGGCGCCGCCGGGGGGCGCCGCGGCAAAGCGGCGCTGGAAGTCGAGGAGGGCGGCCCGGACCTCCGGGATGGCGGCGACCACCGAGGCGGCCACGCCGGTCCGCTCGGCCCGGAGCTCGGGATCGCCGAGATCGCCCGGATCGAGGGCGCGGGCGGCCTCGGCTGCGGTTCCCGGGGCCGCCGGGTCCCTGCCGGCGCGAAGCAGCCGGAGGCCGACCGCCCGGTAAAGCAGGCCCGAGTCGAGGTGGGCGAAACCCAGATGGCGGGCCAGGCGTTTGGCGAGTGTACCCTTGCCCGAGGCGGTCGGACCGTCGATGGCGACGACGAAGGAAGAAGCGGTCATCTCACCTGGATCGGGGTGGGGCGGAGGGATCTGAATGATTTTGCTTTTGACAGGTGGGCGCGATCATGGCAATCCCGCCGCCCTGACGAATGGCCCATGCCGACATCTTTGCCGGGCTGCGGAGGAGTGAGAATTGGCCAAACCGGAATGGGGAACGAAGCGCCAGTGCACGAGCTGTGGCGCGCGTTTCTACGACCTGATGAAGCCCGAGATCGCCTGCCCGAAGTGCGGGACGGTCTATGACCCGGAAGCGGCGACAAAGTCCCGCCGGAGCCGGCCGGCCGCCGAAAAGGCAGCCGCCGCCCGCGAGCCGGTAGTCGAGGAGGCGGAGGTTCCGGCCGAGGCGGCGGAGGCGCCGGCCGAGGGCGAGGCCGAAGAGGAGGACGAGGCCCTGATCGAGGACACCTCGGACCTCGGCGAGGACGAGGACGACATGGCCGAGGTGATCGAGAACGTCGAGGACGAGGAGGAGCGCTAGGCGCTCTGCCACGGTCTGCGGTCGCCTTTCCCGGAGTTTCCTGTTGCGCCCCGGGCGCGAGCGAACTATCTGAACACCGGCGCCGATCCCAGGGCGCCACGAATTCTTCGGGGCCATAGCTCAGCTGGGAGAGCGCTACAATGGCATTGTAGAGGTCAGCGGTTCGATCCCGCTTGGCTCCACCAAATCGGAAGGCCCGGATCTGTTGAGGTCCGGGCCTTTTGTCTTCCAAGGATCGCCGGTGTCGGCGAGCGGCAGCGGGCAGGGCACCAGGCGAGCTAAGGTAAGGCCATGGCGGGCGACATCCTCGACTATGAAGGCCTGGCGGCGACCTTCAACCAGGCGCTGCTCCACACGCTGCGCAAGCACAGCGTCGCCGATACGTTCCTCGACTATTGGGTTCCCGACGCCGATCCGGTGCTGGGCATCGCCGGCATGGTCGATTCAGCGCGGATTGCCGGCCATCCGGCGCTGTCCGTCCGCTTCATGCTCGCGACCGTGGCGGAGGGGCGCCTGGCGGAGCTGGAAAGGGCCGTCGGCCGCTTTTCAGAGGTGACGATCGAACGGCAGGGCGACAGCGTCGTTCTCCGCGCGACCGGGATGACCGCGAGCGCCGAAGAAGCAGGTGCAAGGAGCCAGAAGCGGGCGAAGGCGAAGCCCAGCTACTGGAACGCGGAGAAGGCCCTCGCCGGCCCTGCCATCGGTGCTACCCCGGCCGCTCGGTGGACCTCCGGAGAGCTTCCCGAGTTCGCCGATGCCCACCCGCATTTTCGCGCGGCCATGAAGGCGGCGTCGGCCGGCCTTTCCCATGAAGGAGACGCCGCTCCCGAAGATGTGTCCCTGAAGCGCCTTCAGGTGCAGGAGGGGGCGGCCAGGCTGACTCTCGATGTCGATCCGGCCACCCACACGGTGCGTCGGGCGCACCACGACGGCGGGCGGACCCCGTCGGAGCGGGTCGCCCTGGATCTCTTCTGCCGGATGGCGGAGACCCTGCCGATCCAGGAAGTCGCCGACCATGTCGGTCTCAAGGTCGTCGACTCGCTGGTCGATGAGGAAAAGCCGCCGCCGGTCGGCGGCGTCCTGCTTCCGATCAATGCCGGCCAGCCGTTCATGCTCGGCCCCCGCCTGGCCCGCAAGGCCTACGATGCGTACCGGGCGTCGATGTCGATCGGAACCGAGACAAATTTTCACTACCCCCCGCCGTCTTCGAGCTGGCTGGCGCTGACCGCGGCCGACCGGCGAGAGAAGGTCGTCGGCGGGCTTCGCGGCTTTCTTCAGTCGGCGGGGCTCTATCCCGACGACATCGAGCTCCTGCGGCTGGAGAAGAACAAGTACGGCTACGAGGTCCGGGGCGTGATCGTCTTCTCCGAGCGCATCGCGGTCGGTGACAAGCCGGTCCTGATGCGTCGCCTGGAGCGGCGGCTGCGCCGGGACCTGGAGACGGAAATCGAGCTGGTGGCCGATCGGGCCAAGGACACGAGCCCGCTTCGGCGACTCCTCTCCTGACCGACTCGGGATCGGCGTATCGGACCTGCCGCCCAGTAGCGCCCAGCGGGTGCCGATGCTATCTAGGACGCCGCTGAACGGGTGATTTCCCCGAGGATAGCCTCGACCGTGTTCGAGGTGCGCACCCGGCCGACATCGGAGCAGTCGACATGGCCGAACCCGTCATCCTTGAAGGCAAGGAACTGATCCTCGACGGCACGAAGATCGCCTGGCACACGGACCGGCTAGCCCAATGGGAGCGGGGCGAGAAATTCGCGCCGGTGACCGTCGACATCGCGCTGACGCGCGCCTGCAATTATGGCTGCCATTTCTGCTACGCCATGCTTCAGGAGAACGACAACCACGTCATCGACCAGAAGATCGCCTACGCCTTCCTCGACGACGCGGCTGAAGTCGGTGTACGCGGGATCAGCCTGGTGGGCGACGGCGAGAGCTCCATCTCGCCGGTGTTCGTCGACACCATCGTCCGCGGCAGCGAGAACGGCATCTCGATGGCCTGCGCCTCGAACGGGCTGACCATCACCAAGCGCCGTGCGGAGGCGATCCTTCCGCACCTGACATACCTCCGCATCAACTTCTCCGGCGGGGAGCGCAAGCGCTACGCCGAGATCATGGGCGCCAAGGAGATCTGGTTCGACCGCGTCTGCCAGAACATCCGCGACATGATGGAGATCAAGCGGAGGGATGGCCTCGACGTCACCGTCGGCATGCAGATGGTGGTCATGCCGGAGTTCGAAGACCAGCTCGTTCCGCTGGCGAAGCTGGGCAAGGAGCTCCGGCCCGACTATCTGGTGCTGAAGCACTGCAGCGACGACGAGGACGGCTCGCTCGGCGTCGACTACGGCAAGTACGAGAGCTTCTACGACAAGCTCCGCGAGGCCGAAAGCTACTCTGACGACGAGTACAAGGTCGTGGTCAAGTGGTCGAAGATCGAGGCCAAGGGCACGCGTTCCTACCAACGCTGCTACGGGGCGCCGTTCCTGGTGCAGATGTCCGGGACCGGCCTGCTGGCGCCCTGTTCGATGATGTTCAACGAACGCTACAAGAAGTTCCATCTGGGCAACATCTGTGAGCGCCGGTTCAAGGACATCGTCTTCAGTGACGAGTATTGGGACGTGATGAACCACCTGGCGTCGCCCAAGTTCAACGCCCAGGCCAGCTGCCCGACGCTGTGCCTGCAGCACAAGTTCAACGAGGCCCTGGACGATCACGTGAAGGGTATCAGGCCGATCGAAGCCACGAAGGGTTCGATCTCGCCCATGCACATCAACTTCGTCTGAACGTCAGGAAGGCGCGGCTCGGAGTGCCGGATTAGGGCTCAGTCGTGTCGGGAATGGATGGAAGGACGTCGAAGCGCCTCCCGTTTCTGAGCCGATCCGCTGTTCATCGAGCGGGCGGTTCGTCGGGTGGCGCACGGGGCCTGGAGGGAGGACGCGGGTCATGCCGGCCGCAGGTGACGTCGGCGCGCAGCACGGGAACCTGTTGGAGACGGCACGCGCGCATCGCGAAGCCGGGCGCTTGGGAGAGGCCGAGGCTCTGCTCTCTTTCGTGCTGGCCGCCGATCCTCGGAACGGGAACGCTCTCCATCAACTCGGCCTGACGCTCGTGGCCGCGGGGCGGCTGCCAGAGGCCTTGATACCTCTCGGGCAGGCGTCAACTCATGCGCCGGCCGATCCAGATTGTCACGTCGACCTCGCAGAGGTGTATCGCGCGCTGGGCGACCAGGCCGCAGCTCGGTGCCGCCTGCGTTTAGCCACTCTCCTCGGGCCGGATCGTGGGGACCTGCTCTTCCAACTCGGGCGCGCCTGTTCGAGCTGGAATGAACTGGTCGAGGCCGAGAGATGGCTGCGTCGCGCGATGGCGCTGAAGCGGCCCTACGCGGAGGCGCAGGTCGTGCTCGGCTTCGTCTGCTACAAGGCTGGTCGCCTGGGCGAGGCGATTCAGACCTACGCCGACGCGGCGCGGGAGACGCCGTCCTATGCCCGCGCCTACGAGGTGCTCGCCGGGACCCTGACTGAGATCGGTGCGCCTCTGCCCGAGGTGATGAAGCCGGCGAAGCTTTTCGCCGAGCTGGAGCCTGGCCGGCCCGAGGCGGTCATTCCCGTGGCGCAGTATCTGCGCGACACCGGCGACGACGCCGGATCCCGTCGTCTTCTCACCGGCCTGATCGACCGGCAGATGGACGCGGCCGCCCGGGATGAGATGGGGCGCTACGGCTTCCGTATCGTCGATCCCGACTTCCTCGTCTCTCGGATCGGCGAGTTCGCTTTCCAGCTCGACCTTCTCGCCAAGATGAAGCTGCTCGGCTGGATTCCACCCTTCGTGATGCTCCTGGCGCCGCCGCCGGAGACCGTCGTCAACCACAGCTTCCTCGATTACTGGCGCCCCTATTTCTCCGTCGTCGACGATCCCCGCGAGGTCGCCCGTCTCGCGCCGCTCAGGCAGCGCATCGGGTTCAACCCAGTCTACGTTCGCATGCCCGATGGGATCGCGGTGTCGAAGAATCGTGCCTATCACGCCGTCCAGGAGGAATGGCAACGCCAGGGACGGCAGCCCCTTCTCCGACTGACCCCTGCGCATGCGGAGCTGGGGCGGGAGGGCCTGCGCCGCCTTGGCGTGCCGGACGAGGCCTGGTTCGTCTGCCTGCATGTCCGCGAGGGCGGATATCTGAAAGAAGCGTCGAACTCTCAGGAATCGGCGCGGAATGCCGACATCATGACCTACCTCCCGGCGATCGAGGAGATCGTGCGCCGCGGCGGCTGGGTGATCCGGATAGGTGACCCGAGCGTCACGCCGCTGCCTCAGATGGCTCACGTCGTCGACTACGCGCTGACCAGTGTGCGCTCCGGCGAAATGGATGTCTTTCTCGTTGCACGCGCCAAGTTCCTCCTCGGCACGTCATCGGGGATGTTTGCGGTCGCGATGGCGTTCGGAACACCAAGCGCCTGCGCCAATTTCTTCCCGCCGGGCGAGCGGCTCTACACGAGCAACGATGTCTTCGTGCCCAAGCTGATCCGCGACCGGTCGACCGGTCGTCTGTTGAGCTTCGAGGAATGCCTGTCGATGCCGCTTGCCCTTACCTATGATTCCCGGCGTGTGCATGAAATGGGCTTCGATGTCGTTGACAGCGAGCCTGAGGACATCCGGTTGCTCGCCGGCGAGATGCTGCGTCGGCTGGATGACGGAATCGTCTACACCCCCTATGACGACGCGCTGCAGCAGCGGTGGAAGGCACTCTCCGCGGCGTATTCGACCGGCGATGCCGGGAGCCGGGTGGCCAAGCACTGGCTCATTCGCCATCGGCAGCTGTTCTCGCGAGTCTAGGAAGGGCGATGACCGAAGGCCTGCAACCGGATCGTGACACCGCCTTGCAGCACGCGGGAATGATCGAAGCCGCAAAGGCTCATCGTTTAGCCAGCCGCCTCAGCGAGGCGGAGGCGCTTCTCACGCTGGTTCTGAACCACAATCCGAGGAGTGGGCGCGCCCTTCACGAGCTGGGCCTGACCCAGACGGCCGCGGGGCGGCTACCGGAGGCGGCGAAGACTCTAGGTATTGCCTCTGCCCTGGCGCCGACCAATCCCGACCGCCAGGTGGCTCTCGCCGAAGCTTACACGGCACTCGGCGATCGCAGCTCGGCTCGACGGCACGCGCGCAGCGCGGTTGCGCTGGCACCGACTCGCGAGGATCTGATCTATCAGCTCGGACGGATCTGGCAGAGCTGGGATCTTCTGGACGAGGCCGAGCGATGGCTGCGCCGGGCGATCGCGCTGAAGCGCCCCTATGCGGAAGCGCAAGTCCTTCTCGGCTATGTTTTGTGCAAGGCCGGCCGTCTGAGTGAAGCGATCCAGATCACTGGTGACGCGGCACGAGAGACCCCAGCATACACACTGGCCTATCAAGTGCTCGCCGCTGCGCTGACAGAGATCGATGCGCCGATGCAGGAGATCATGAATGCGCTGAAGGTCGTCGCCGAGCGCCACCCCGATCAGCCCCAGGCCGTTGTTCCCGTGGTGCAATACCTGCGCGACATCGGCGACGAGGCTGAGGCTCAGCGTCTCGCGACGGGCCTGATCGACCGACAGATGGCGGCGGCCGAAACGGACGAGATCGGACGCTTCGGCATCCGCATCCTGTTTCCGGACTCCCTCGTTTCCCGCATCGGGGAGTTCGCCTTCCAGCTCGACCTTTACGTCAAGATGCAGAAGCTCGGTTGGATCCCGCCCTTCGTGACGATTCTGGCGGCACCGCCGGAGACCATCGTCAACCGCAGCTTTCTTGACTATTGGCGGCCCTATGTGACGGTCGTCGATGATCCGGACGAAGTCGCGCGTCTGGAACCGCTCAAGAATCGCATCGCCTTCAACCCGGTCTATGTGCGCCTGCCTGACGGGATCGCGGTATCGAAGAACCGGGCCTATCACACCGTTCAGGAGGAATGGCAGCGCCAGGGACGGGAGCCCCTTCTCCGACTGTCCCAGGCGCAGATGGATCACGGCCGCGAAGGTCTGCGCAGTCTTGGGATTCCCGAGGGTGCCTGGTTCGTCTGCCTGCATGTCCGGGAAGGCGGATATCTCAAGGAAGAGCCGAACTCCCCGGAATCGGCGCGGAATGCCGATGTCATGACCTATCTCCCGGCAGTCGAGGAGATCGTTGGACGCGGCGGCTGGGTGGTCCGGATGGGCGACCCGAGCGTCACGCCGCTGCCGCAGATGGACCAAGTCGTCGACTACGCGTTGACGAGCGTGCGCTCCGGCGAGATGGACGTCTTTCTCGTTGCCAGCGCCAGGTTCCTCCTCGGCACGACATCGGGAATGTTTGCGGTGGCGATGGCGTTCGGGACGCCGAGTGCCTGCGCCAACTTCTTCCCGCCGGGCGAACGGCTCTACACGAACACCGATGTCTACATGCCCAAGCTGCTCCGCGAGCGAGCGACCGGGCGCCTGCTGAGCTTCGAAGAATGCCTGTCGATGCCGCTTGCCCTGACTTATGATTCTCGGCGCGTATTTGAAATGGGCCTCGATGTCGTCGACACGGAGCCTGAGGATATCCGCCTGCTGGTTGACGAGATGCTGCGGCGGCGGGACGGCGGAACCCTCTATACCGCCGACGACGAAGCGCTGCAGCGGCGGTGGAAGGATCTCATCGGGCCATACTCGCGGGGTGACGTCGGGAGCAGGGTGGCCAGGCACTGGCTCGCTCGTCATCGGCGACTGTTCCAGCAAGGCTGACGGCGCCGTCGGCGCGACGTCGCCACCTCCAGAAAAATACCGCGGCGTTTCTCAGTTGCGGGATGGCGCTTGCGCGGGGGCGCAGGCGGCGACAGGTTTCCCTAAGGTTTTCAGATACGAAACACGGGAGACAAAGAATGCGCACTCTGGCAACGCTGCTCGCCGGCGCTGCGGCCCTGGCATTGTGGGGGGCCGGCGCGGACGCGAAGACGTTCCGCTATGCGACGTCCGGCGACCTTCTCGGCCTCGACCCGCATCTCAACAACGAAGCGCTCACCAACGGCTTCAAGGGCAATGTCTATGAGGGGCTGATCACCCGCTCGCCCGACCTGAAGCTCGAGCCTGGCCTGGCGACCTCGTGGACCCAGACCTCGCCGACCACCTGGCGCTTCACGCTGAGGAAGGGCGTCACCTTCCACGACGGCTCGCCCTTCACCGCCGCCGATGTGGCCTTCTCGATCCGGCGCTTCAGCCATCCGAACTCGACCATGGCGCCGGCGGCACCGGGGATCGAGGCCGCGACCGTGGTCGACGACTTCACCATCGACATCCGCACCAAGGCGCCGGATCCGGTGGTCCTGCAGGGGCTGCCGTTCCTGTTCGTGATGTCCAAGGGCTGGTCGGAGAAGAACGCCTCGGCCGACCCGGCCAGCGGCGCCAACCCGACGAGCTACGCCAACCTCAATGCCAACGGCACCGGTCCGTTCAAGGTGAAGGAGCGGGTGCCGGACCAGCAGACCGTGCTGGTGCCCCATGCCGGCTGGTGGGCGAAGCCCCAGCATAACCTGACCGAGGTGGTGTTCCGGCCGATCAAGGCGGACGCGACCCGGCTCGCCGCGCTCGTCTCCGGCGAGGTCGACATGATGTTCCCGGTGGCGCCGCAGGACACCCAGCGACTGACCGCCACGCCGGGCGTCCGCATCCTGACCGGCCAGGGCGTGATGACGGTGTTCTTCGGCCTCGACCAGGGCCGCGCCGAGCTTCTCGACATGCCCGGCACCGGCAAGAACCCGCTCAAGGACCGGCGCGTCCGCCAGGCCATGTACCAGGCGATCGACATGGATACGATCGCGCGCGTGATCATGCGCGGCGCCGCCCAGCCGACCGGGCTCCTGATCGCGCCCGGCATCGAGGGTTTCGATGCCGAGCTCAACAAGCGCTATCCCTTCGATCCGGACGGCGCCAAGAAGCTGATGGTGGAAGCCGGTTATGCCGACGGCTTCCCGATCACCCTCGACTGCCCGAACGACCGCTACGTCAATGACGAGGCGCTTTGCCAGGCCGTCGTGCCGATGCTGGCCAGGATTGGCGTCAGGGTCAGGCTGAACGCCCAGACCAAGGCGCTGCACTTCGCCAAGGCCGGCAAGCCCGGCAACTACAACACCAGCATGTACATGCTGGGCTGGATCCCCGGCACCTTCGATGCCCACCATGTCCTGGTGAACCTGATCACCGAAGGCGGCATCTGGAACGCCGGCATGTACAAGAACCCGCGCGTCGAGGAGCTGACCAAGCTGGTCGGCACCGAGATGGACCCGGTCAAGCGCCGGGCGATGATGCAGGAAGCCCTCAAGATCCATAAGGACGACTTCGGCCACATCCCGCTGCTGCAGCAGGCGACGGTGTGGGCGGCGCGCGACAGCGTCGCCACGATCCAGCAGTCGCCGCTGGACTTCGTGTATCTCAAGGACGTCGTGATGAAGTAGGCGGTTGGGGAGCGGAGCCGCGCGGCTCCGCTCCCGCTTCCTTCGGTCGCCCCGGGACCCGCCCTCGACGGTCCCCGGGTGTCGTCGAAACCCAGTCGAGGCCGCCCTTCCGTTTACTCTGCGTTTACGAGCTGCCGGTATAACCCCGTGGCAACGGCGATTCACGCCGCGCTTGCGAGGCGCCAGTCTTCATGGCCTCGCGCAATTCTCGTGCAGAAAGTCAAATCAGTGACCTTGGAGATGCGCCGAACCGGTGGAGGGGCGGAGGATGCGCCGCCCTCAGATCCCGTCCTGAGCCGGTTGTTGTCCTACTGGCAGGGCCTTCGCGGCGACCGCCCGGCGCCGTCCCGCAATGACATCGACCCGGCGGAGATGGCCTTCGGCCTCGATCGCATCGCGCTGATCGAGGTCCTGGGAGACGGCGAGCTTCGCTGCCTTCTCGCCGGTCAGCAACTCTGTAAATTCGCGCGCAATAGTGACCCCCTGAGGGGCGGTTTTCGCGTCCAATTCTGACCCCCTCTAACGCTGTGTGTCAGCGTCCCTTCCTTTTGCCGGGAAGGGTGTCGGGGGATGGTCGGCGTGGACAAGATCGGCGAGATACGAC
>CAXNIC010000156.1:0-10790 GCA_964201945.1 Alphaproteobacteria bacterium | reverse complement strand
CCGCCATGCCCATGGGCATGCCGGGATGGCCGGATTTCGCCTGCTCGACCGCATCCATGGCGAGCGCCCGGATGGCGTTGGCAAGATCGTCGTGGCGCACGGTCAAGGGAGGATCCGATCGGGAGCGGAGGAGGCCCGGAAAATGCCGGTTGGCAGCGGTTCCGTCAACCTGCGGCAGCCCCCAACCTAGGCCGGCGGTTCGATGATCTCCGGGTCCTTGCGCTTGTACGTTAGTACGGTACAATACGACAACATAGGCTGTGCCGATGATCTTAAGCTTCCGTGACAGCTGGCTGGAGCAGTTCTACCGGAACGACAAGCGATCGAAGCATGTTCCTGCCGACGCCGATGATCGCCTGTTTCGGAAGCTTCAGTTGATCGACGATGCGACCAGCGACCTGGACCTACGCGTACCGCCGTCGAATCATTTCGAGAAGCTTCAGGGAAAGTTGCAGGACTGGCATTCCATTCGCGTCACGGGCAGCTGGCGCCTGATTTTCCAGTGGGACGGAAAGCGTGGCGAGGCCTCTAACCTATATCTCGATAACCACAGCTATCGGTGATCCAAGATGATGACCAAGCGAAAGCCCGTATCGGTCGGCGAAATGCTCGAAGAAGAGTTCATGAAGCCGCTGAAACTGACTCAGACCGCCCTCGCCCAGGCGATGAGCGTCGAGCGCCGGTTGGTCAACGAGCTGTGCAACGGTCGCCGGGCCGTGACGGTGGACACGGCGCTGATGCTCGCCCGCGTCTTCGGCAATACCCCGGAATTCTGGCTGAATATCCAGCGACGCGGCGATCTCTGGGAAGCGTTGAACACGGACGAGCGTCGGAAGCGCATAGAGCGCGCCCGTCCCCTCGAGCGCGCCGCTTAAAATTACCCCGGCGTCCAGGTCATCTCCGGGTCGAGGGGGAAGATCGGACGGGGGCAGCGCTTGAAGCCGAATCGGGAGAGGACCGGCATGTTGAGGCCGGGAACGTCGATGTTCCAGATCCGCTCGGGCGGGAACCACTGGTCGAAGGCGGCGCGGAAATGCCCCCGCGACTTCACCACCACCGTCCGGGCCGCGTCGATGTCGAGGCCGAACATCTCGAAATAGACCGTATCCAGCATCTGGAGCCGGATCGAGTTCACCACCTGGCGGAGTCCGCCGATCTCCAGCAGCGCCGAGGGACCGAGATGCATGGTGCGGCCGGCGAAGATGCCGCGGCGGCCGACGCAGGTGCCGTCATGCAGCTTCAGCACGCGTACATCCGCCTCGAACGGTTCCGACAGCTCGTCGGTCTCCTCCCGGTTGAAGCGGGCGCGGAAGCGCGCCCCCTCGCCGAGGCGATGCGCTTCGGCGGCGAGAGCCGGATCGAAGAAGGTGCCTAGGATGACGCCGTCCGCGTTCGCCTCGACCAGCGCCTTCAGGATCCAGGTGGTGTTGCCGCGCCCTCCCCCGCCGGGATTGTCGGCGACGTCGGCCAGAAGCTGCGCCGGCAGCGAGGCGTCGACGCCGGTCTTAACCGCCAGCGCCACCGCCTCGTCCAGGCTCATCATCTCCGGCACATAGCGCTGCCGGTCGGCCCAGGCGGCGGTCGCGATGTCGCGGGCAACGGCCGTCGCTCGATCCTTGCCGGCGCGCGAGGATACGACGACCGACATGCCGTTCTTCGGTGTGTCGCCGTTGGTGAATCCTGAGAGGATGGTGACGTTGACGATGTCGGCCGCCTGCTTCGACTTGCCGTAGCGGAGGATGTCGGCATAGGGGCCGACATCGGTGTTCTGGGTGATCGAGGGCGGGATCAGCGGCAGCTTGATGAAAGCCGAGCTTGGCTTCATCCCCGTCCACATCTCGCGCACCACCTCCGCGGCCTCGACGCCGCGTTCCTCCATGTCGATATGAGGATTGGTGACGTAGCCGATCAGCACGTCGACGGCGTCGACCATGCGCTGCGAGCAGTTGGCGTGGAGATCGAGCGTCGCCACCACCGGCACGTCGGGGCCAACCAGCCCGCGCACCATCTCGAACACGGTCGCATCCGGATCGTCGTCGCCGGTCGCGGTCGCCGCGCCATGCTCGGGCAGGTAGACCGCATCCACCGGCAGCGCCGCCTTCAAGGCATTCCGCATGCGGGCGACGACGTCCTCGAAGAAGCGCTGGTCGACCGGGCCGCTGGCGCCGCCCGCGGTCATCAGGATCGGCACGGGCGTCCAGGCCCCGTGCCGGTCCATCTCCTTCACGAAGCCCCTGATCTCCGGCGGCGATTCCGGCGCCGGAGAGCGGATGTCGCGGCCGAAGGCCTCGCCTTCGAGCCACATATAGGCCTTGAACTCGGCCTCGGTCGCGACCGGGGCGTGACCGTTCGACTCCAGGGAAAATCCCAGGAGCGCGACGCGCTTCAGCTCGCTCACGCTACTTCTTCGACACGTTCCAGAGGACCGGGCTCGGCACCTCGATCATACCCTCGACATTGGCGCGGTAGGCGACCGGCCGGGTGATCTGGCCCATCGGCAGATAAGGGATGGTCTCGATCGCGCGGAGCTGGATCGCCTCGGTCACCGCCTTCCGCTTCGGCGCATCGGTCTCCCTGGCCCAGGCGGTGAGAAGCCCGTTCATCTTCTCGTCGCAGGCCCAGCCAACGAAGCCGGTGCCGCCGCAGGGCATCGGCAGCGCGAAGTTGGTGACGGGGCTTGAGAAGCGGAAGCCGAAGGCGGTCGAGACGAACAGGCTCCAGCCGCCCTTGTCCGGCGCGTCCTTCTTCACCCGCCGCGCGGTGATCGTCGCCCAGTCGGAGAGCTGCAGGTCGACGTTGACGCCGGCGTCCTTGAGGCGAGCGGCCAGCACCTGGGTGATGTCGCGCAGCACCTGCAGGTCGTTCGGCTGCAGCACCACCACCGGCTGGCCGGCATAGCCTGCCTTCTGCAGCAGCTCCTTCGCCTTGGCGATGTTCGGCTTCTGGAAATCGGATGTCCCGGCTTCGGTCTCGTTCGCCGAGCCGCAGCCGACCCAGGAGAAGCAGCGCCGCCAATAGGCCGGGTCGCCGGCCGAGGCCTGCATGTATTCATCCTGGGCGGCGATGTAGAGCAGCGCCTGGCGGCCTTCAGGCTTGTCGAAGGGCGGGTGCAGGTGGTTCGGGCGGAGGTAGGCCACCTCGCCGAACGGGTTGTGCACCTTCACCACCACGTCCTTGTTGCGGCGAAGCATCGGCAGCAGGTCCGTCGGCGGCTGCTCGAAGATGTCGACCTCGCCGGCGTTCAGCGCCGCGGCCGCGGTCGCCGCATCGGGGATGATCACCCATTCGACGCGATCGACCTTCACCTGCTTGCCGCCGGCGAACAGGCTCGCCGGCTCGGCGCGCGGGATGTAGTCCGGGTCCTTCACGTAGACGACCTTGCTGCCGGGGACCCAGCCTTCGCGCGAGAAGCGGAAGGGACCGGAGCCGATCACTTCGGTGATCGCCGTGTTCGGGTCGTTCTTCGCTTCCTGCTCGCGCATGATGAAGGCGGCGTAGGAGCCGTCCTTGGCGAGCGAGTCCAGCACGAGGCCCCAGGGCTCCTTCAGCGTGAGGGTGAAGGTGCGGTCGTCGACGACCGCGAGCTGCATGCCGAGGCCGCGGAGGATGGTGCCGTTGGAGTCGCGCGCCGCCCAGCGGTTGAGCGAGGCGACGGCGGCACTCGACTTGACCGGCGTGCCGTCATGGAACTTGAGACCGGCGCGAAGCGTGAAGCGGTAGTTGAGGCCATCCGGGGTGACCGACCAGGCCTCGACCATCTGCGGCTGCGGGCGATAGTCGCGGTCATAGGCGAACAGCATGTCGTAGACCATGTACGCATGCTGGCCGGTGATCGCCGCAGTGTTGGTGATCGGGTCGACGACCTTGAGATCGGCATGCGGCACATAGCGCAGCACGCCCTGAGCCGCCGCTCCGCCCGCCGTCGCCGCCAGCAGCGCCGCCGCCGCCAGGGCCGCCTTCCGCATCGTCGCCCGCATTGCCGATCCCCCCGTTGTGGTTAAACGAGCCTAGCGGCCGGCGTTTCCGAATGGCAATCTGTTTTCCAGAAGGCAATTCGGAAGGCGAGAGCGATGACGCTTGCGACCAAGATGGACCCCAGCGAGCCCTGGCAGCCGGCCTATGCGGGCGCGGCACGACCGACTGCACTCGAGCGCGAGATGGCAGCCTTCGAAGCGAAGAGCATCCTGGTGCCCCTGGCCGGTGCCGACTGGCAGCGCACGTCGGGCAACACCTTCCAGACCAACACCGCCGAGGACTGGGCGATCATCGAGCGCCAGAGCGCGATCTATCATCACGACCGCCAGGCCAAGGAGGTGCTGACCTTCCTCGCCGCATCCAAGGACGAGCCGAGCTACGGCTGGCAGTCCAACAATTACGGGCACTCGCTGCAGACCGCGACGCGGGCGCTCCGCGACGGCGCCGACGAGGACATGGTGGTGCTCTCTCTGCTGCACGACATCGGCCAGAACATCGCGCCTGTGACCCATGGCGAGTTCTGCGCGGCGATGCTGAAGCAGTTCCTCTCCGACGACTATCTGTGGCTGCTGAACTACCACACGGTCTTCCAGCGCTATCACCGCTTCAACCACCCGACGTCCGACCGCATGGGCCGCGAGAAGTTCCGGGGGCATCCGGCCTTCGAGCTCACCGCCTATTTCTGCGAGAAATACGACGAGAATGCGATGGAACCGGACTATCCGACTCTGCCGCTCGAAGCGTTCGAGGCGATGGTCTATCGCTTCTTCAACAAGGAGCCGAGGTTTGTCGGCCGGCGCTGATACCCCCATGCGGGCAAGGTGCGCCCCGCTCAAGCCCCTGCTATGGTCGCGGCCATGACACGTCTTGAAGAGGCAACGGCGAAGCTGGATCAGGCCCTGGCGCGGCTGGAACGGGCCACGGCCGGCCGTTCCGAGCGCGAGGCCACGGCGCGCACCGAACTCGAGCAGGCGATGGCCCAGCTGAAGACCGACCACACCCGGCTCTCGGAAGCCGCCGACACGGTTTCGGCGCGCCTCGACGGCGCCATCGGCCGGCTCCGGCTGATGGCGGGAGACTGATTTAGCGCATGGCCGAGGTCACCCTCTTCCTCAACGGACGTGGCTACCGCATCGCCTGCGCCGATGGCCAGGAACCGCACATCGAGAAGCTGGGCCGCTACATCGACGGCAAGGTCCAGGAGCTGGTGAACCAGTCAGGCCAGATCGGCGATGCCCGCCTGCTCGCCATGGCGAGTCTGATGATCGCCGACGAGCTGGCGGAAGCCCGCGGCGGGATCGACGCCACGTCCTCGCCCCCGTCCGGGAAGCCCAACGATGCTGCTGCCCAGGCGATCGAGGCTGTGGCAAAGCGCATCGACGCGCTTGCGGCCAGGCTCGAAGCTTCCTAAGTTGATGGCTGGCGGGGCTGCCCGGTTCGACAGGCTGCACATTCCCCGGGGCCAATACCGATCCTCAGGGAGCTGTCCCTGGCCTTGGCCCTCGGCCTTGGCTACACGGCGCCCACCTGCTTAGGCAGGCCTTGGAGGAACTGCTCATGCCACCGGCTGTGGTGGCTCCGCCAACTCCACCCGAGATCGACGAGACGAAGCGCCGGCTCCGCGCCGAGATGATCGAGCGGCGAAAGCGGCTCGCCGACGTCGATGCCGGTCGCGCTCTCGCGAAGAGCGTCGCCGGCCTCGGCCCGTTCCGGCCGGGTGCACCCGTCTCCGGCTTCTATCCGATGCCGCCGGAGATCGACGTGCTGCCGGTGCTGTCGTGGTTCTCCGGGCGCGGACACCCGACTGCCCTGCCGGCGGTGGCGGGGCGCCGCCAGCCGCTCGTCTTTCGTTCCTGGTCGCCGGGCGAACCGCTGGATGACGGCGCGTTCGGCATTCCCTTCCCGGCCGCGGGCGCGGCCGACCTCATCCCGGAGATCCTGCTGGTGCCGCTTCTCGCCTTCGACCGCCGCGGCCACCGCTTAGGGTATGGCGGCGGCTTCTACGACCGCACGCTGGCCGATCTTCGCGCCAGGGGCCCGGTGCTGGCCATCGGCGTCGGCTATGCCTTCCAGGAGGTGGACGAAGTGCCGAACGGCGCCTACGACCAGCGCCTCGATGCGATCGCGACCGAGACCGGCGGGGAGCGCCTGGCGTGAAGATCCTTTTCCTCGGCGACATCGTCGGACGCTCCGGCCGCGACCAGGTGATCAAGGACGTGCCGCGCTTTCGGAAGGAACTCGGCCTCGACTTCGTCATCGCCAATGGCGAGAACGCCGCGCACGGCTTCGGCCTCACCCTCAGCCTCGCCGAGCAGCTGTTCAAGGCCGGCATCGACTGCGTCACCAACGGCAATCACGCCTGGGACCAGCGCGAATTCATCGGCCAGATCGACCGCGACCCGCGCCTGCTGCGCCCCAGCAACTATCCGCCCGGAACCCCGGGCCGCGGCGCCAACGAATACGCGCTCGCCGATGGTCGCCGCGTGCTGGTGATCAACGTCATGGGCCGGCTGTTCATGGACCCGCTCGACGATCCGTTCCGGTCGATCGAGACGGAGATGGCGAAGGTGCGCTTAGGCTCGACCGTCGCCGCCATCGTCGTCGACGTCCATGCGGAAGCCTCCAGCGAGAAGCAGGCGATCGGCCACATGCTGGATGGCCGCGTCTCGCTGGTGGTCGGAACGCACACCCATGTGCCGACCGCCGACGCCCAGATCCTGACTGGCGGCACCGGCTTCCAGACCGACGCCGGCATGTGCGGCGACTACGACTCGGTGATCGGCATGCAGAAGGCCGTTCCGGTCCAGCGCTTCACCCGCAAGCTGCCGACTGACAAGCTGCAGCCCGCGGACGGGCCGGCGACCCTCTGCGGTGTCTTCGTCGAGACCGACGACAAGACCGGACTCGCCAAGCGCATCTCGCCGCTTCGCGTCGGCGGGCGGCTGCAACCGGCGTGGCCGGCGTGACGGCGACCGGCTAGACGACTACCCCACCAGCCGTTCGAGGCTGGCGCAGAGTTCCTGGCCGACCGGACCACCGTCGCCTTTCAGCTTGTTGGCGACGACCGCGCGCATGGCGTCGACCAGAGATCGCAGCACCTCGACCTCGGCCACGCCGACCGAACTCCGGCCCTCAAGATAGCGGCACAGCATGCCGCCGATCCGGGTCACCAGCGGATAGCCGAAATTGCCGCCGCCGCCGCGAAGGTCGTGGACGATGTTGAACAGGTTGTTCAGGTGCTTCGTCTGGTTCTCGCGGTCGCTGAGCAGCAGCGCCACTTCTTCGGCCGCCTTGGCGAGTTCCGGATTCGCCTGGACGGTGAAGTCCACATTCTCCTGCGCCTTCGCCGCCGCTGCCTCCGCTCGCGCCAGCAGGTTCGGGTCCATGCCCTTGCCGGCAGGCCCGACCCGGGCCTTGATCTTGTTGGGCGGATGGATGACTTCGACCGCACCCTTCGGCTTGTCGCCGCTCATGACATTCTCCTAGGCGTCCCCACGCATCACGACTTCTGCATCGACTTGATCGTGTCCTTGGTCCGGGTAAGCGCCGCTTGCTGCGCTCCGGTCAAGGGTTGACCCGGCTTGGCGGCGGCCTCCCCGCCGCCGGAAGCCTTCCGCCTGTCGGGCCCGTCGAACGGCAGCATCTGCCGGCGCCGGTCGGGCCCGAAATAATCCTTGGTGCGAACGAACGGCCGCGGGTTCTCGATGATCGAGACGATGCGGGCATAGAGCGATCTGGCCGAGACCGGCTTCGCCATGAACTCGGTCACCCCGGCGTCGCGAGCCTGCATGACGCGGGCACGCTCGGTGTGGCCGGACAGCATGATCACCGGCACGAACTGGTCGGGGCTTTCGGCCGAGGTGCGGAGATGGCGCGTCAGCGACAGGCCGTCCATCGGCTCCATGTTCCAGTCGATGATCAGCAGGTCGATCTGCGTCTGGCCCATCTTCTCGAGCGCATGGGCGCCATCCCGCGCTTCCAGGATCTGGCTGACGCCCAGCGATTCAAGGATGGTCCGGACCAAGCTCCGCATGTGCTGATTGTCGTCGACAACCAGCACCGTCAACCGATCGAGCCGATAACCCATCATTTTGAGGCGGCCCCCGCCGGCTCGCTCATTCCCGCCTGATCCTCCCCCGGACTTCGTTCAAATGTATACCGATGCGCTCCGGCCTGCCTAGGCGAGGTTCGCCGTCCCCGGCGTGGCCGGACCGCTTCCGCCGCCCCATTCCCGCCACAATGAGACTCTAGTCGTGAAACACGCCATAGGTGCTTATAACCACTATATTTGGTATAAGCGTTCACATCCTTCTACGAACTCTTCGGGCCGGCGAGAATGGCAGGACACAGCCAATTCAAGAACATCATGTATCGCAAGGGCGCTCAGGACGCCAAGCGAGGCAAGCTCTTCACCAAGCTGATCCGGGAGCTGACGACCGCCGCCCGGGCGGGTTCGCCGGATCCGGCATCCAACCATCGCCTCAAGGCGGCCATCATAGCGGCGCGCGGCGCCAACATGCCCAAGGACACGCTGGACCGCGCCATCAAGCGCGGCGCCGGCGCCGATGACGGCACCGCCTATGAAGAAGTGCGCTACGAGGGTTATGGCCCTGGTGGCGTGGCCCTGATCGTCGAGGCCCTGACCGACAACCGCAACCGCACCGCCTCGGAAGTCCGCTCCGCCTTCGCCAAGGGCGGCGGAGCCTTGGGCGAGACGAACTCGGTCTCCTTCATGTTCGAGAGGGTCGGCGAGATCGTCTATCCGGTCAAAGCGGCCAGCGCCGATGCGATGTTCGAGGCCGCGCTCGAGGCCGGGGCGACCAACGTCGAGTCAGGGGCCGAGCTTCACGAGATCGTGACCACGGTCGAGGACTTCGCCCAGGTCAGGGACGCGCTGGAGGCGAAGTTCGGTGCGCCGGAGCGCGCCAAGCTTGCCTGGAAGCCCTCGACGACGGTGCCGGTCGACGAAAACGTCGCCGACTCGCTGTTCAAGCTGGTCGAGACGCTCGAGGACAATGACGACGTCCAGACGGTCTGGGGCAACTACGAGGTCGCCGACGCGGTCCTCGAGAAGCTCGCGGGGTGAGCGACGCACGATGCGGCTTCTCGGCCTCGACCCGGGCCTGCGCCATACCGGCTGGGGCATCGTCGATGCCGAAGGCAACCGGCTTCGCCACGTCGCGTCCGGCCGGGTCGATTCCGGCGAGGGGACGATCGCCGAGCGGCTGGTGCGTCTGCACGACGGGATCACCGAGGTGATCGGCCTCTATCGCCCCGACGAGGCGGCGGTCGAGGAGACCTACGTCAACAAGAACCCCTCCTCGACCCTCAAGCTCGGCCTTGCCCGCGGCGTGGTGATCCTGGCCCCGGCGCGCGCCGGGCTCACGGTCGCCGAATACGCGCCCAGCCTGGTCAAGAAGTCGGTGGTCGGTGCCGGCCAGGCGGAGAAGGAGCAGGTCGAGCGCATGGTGCGGATGCTGCTTCCGGGCTCCGATCCCGGCAGCGCGGACGCCGCCGACGCGCTCGCCATCGCCATCTGCCACGCGCACCACGCCTCGACGCGGCGCCTGGTCGCCGCCGGCATGCGCGCATGATCGCCAAGCTGACCGGCCGGCTGGACTCGACCGGCGAGGACTGGGCCATCGTCGACTGCGCCGGCGTCGGCTACCTCGTGCAATGCGCGACGCGGACGTTGGCCCGCCTGCCGGCGGTCGGCGGCCAGGTCAGCCTGGTGGTCGAGACGCTGATGCGCGAGGACAGCCTCCGCCTCATCGGCTTCGCCTCCGCGGCCGAGCGCGACTGGTTTCGCCTGCTGACGCAGGTCCAGGGGGTCGG
Organism: Alphaproteobacteria bacterium; assembly: GCA_964201945.1. Classification (GTDB taxonomy): domain Bacteria; phylum Pseudomonadota; class Alphaproteobacteria; order SHVZ01; family SHVZ01; genus SHVZ01. Next base: position 980 of record CAXNIC010000156.1, on the reverse strand, counting down.
CGCCCGCATCGCGCTCGCCATCCTGTCGGCCCTCGAGGTCGACGAGCTGGTGCGCGCCATCGCCGCCCAGGACAAGGCGCTCCTCACCCGCGCCGACGGCGTCGGGCCGAAGCTCGCCCAGCGCATCGCCATCGAGCTCAAGGACAAGGCAGCCGGGCTGATGCTGGGCCACGCGGCGAAGACGACGCCGGCCGGCGCCGGCGCCAAGCTCGATCCCTCCGTCGGCGTCGCCGCCGACGCGGTCTCGGCCCTGGTCAATCTCGGCTATGGCCGCGCCGAGGCCTTCGGCGCCGTCGCCACGGCTAGCCAGGTGGTCGGCGCCAAGGCCCGGCTCGAGGACCTGATCCGTGCCGGCCTCAGGGAACTCGGCAAATGACCGGCAAGCTGGCCGAAACGGCGCGCCTGGTCTCCGGCGCGCAGGCCGAGGTCGATGCCGTCGAGGCGTCGATTCGCCCGCAGCGTCTCGACGACTTCGTCGGCCAGCGCCAGGCGCGTGGCAACCTCAGCGTCTTCATCCAGGCGGCCAAGGCGCGAGGCGAGGCGCTCGACCACGTGTTGCTGCACGGACCGCCCGGCCTCGGCAAGACAACGCTCGCCCAGATCGTCTCCCGCGAGCTGGGATCGAGCTTCCGCGCCACTTCCGGCCCGGTCATCGCCAAGGCCGGCGACCTCGCGGCGCTGCTGACCAACCTGCAGCCCCGCGACGTGCTTTTCATCGACGAGATCCACCGCCTCAACCCGGCGGTCGAAGAGACGTTGTATCCGGCGATGGAGGACTTCCAGCTCGACCTGATCATCGGCGAGGGGCCGGCGGCGCGCTCGATCCGCATCGACCTGCCGCCCTTCACCCTGATCGGCGCCACCACGCGCTCGGGCCTGCTGACCACGCCGCTGCGCGAGCGCTTCGGCATCCCGCTCCGCCTCAACTTCTACGAGGTCGACGAGCTGGTCTCGATCGTGCGCCGCGCCGCCGGCATCCA
>CAXNIC010000155.1:0-11047 GCA_964201945.1 Alphaproteobacteria bacterium | reverse complement strand
GACGGCGGTGAACAGGGTCGCGTAGGCCAGATGCGAGATCGGGCCGCGGCAGGCGAGGATGTTCTGCGCCTCCTTGTAGGCCGCCTGACGCTTGCCCTTGTCCTGCATGGTGCGGGCTTCGTCGAGCAGCTTGTCCAGCGCCGGGTTCGTGTACTTGAACACGTTGGTCGAGCCGCCGGTGCGGAAGGTCCGGTAGAAGTAGTCGTCCGGGTCCGGGCTGCCGCCGTTCTGCGAGACGAAGGCCTCGAAGTTCGAGTTGCGCCAGTCCTGGATGAACTTGCCCTGCTCCTGGATCTCAAGCGTCGCCTTAAAGCCGGCGGCGTTGAGCTGGGCCTGGACGACCTGGGCGACGTCGCGGACGGTCTGGATCGAGCCCAGCACCTTCAGCGTCACCGGCACGTCGCCGGAGAAGCCCGCCTCCTTCAGCAGCGCCTTCGCCTTGTTGGCATCCGGCGTATAGCAGGAGAACTGGCTGACCGGGGTCGCCCAGTCGGTGAGCGCCGGCGACAGCGGACCGCCCGGGACGGCGTGGCCGAAATAGGCGGCCTGCACGACCTTGGCGCGGTCGACGGCGAGGTTGAACGCCTCGCGGACGGCCGGCTTGTCGAAGGGCGCGACGGTGGTGTTGAAGCCGACCAGCGAATAGGCGAGGTCACGGGTCTCAAGCAGCTTGATCGCCGAGTTGCCCTTCAGCGCCACCGCGGTCGAGGCGTCGAGCGACGGCATGAACTGGTAGATGCCGGTCGAGATGCCGACCTGGCGGGTCGACGCCTCCGGCACGATGTTGATCTTGAGGCCGGCGAGCTTGGGCAGGCCCTTGTCCCAGTAGCCGTCATGCTTGGCGAGCTGGAGATAGGTGTCGGGCACCCACTGGGTCAGCTTGAAGGGGCCGGTGCCGTTGGCTTCGCGCTGCAGGTCGCCGTGATTGGCCGGCACGATGGCGAGCACGATCAGCTGGGAGAGGAACGGCGCCGACGGGTCGGTCAGCTCGACGACCACGTCGTCGGCGACGGTCGACACCGACTTCACCAGGGTGAAGCGGCTGGCGTAGGGCGAGCCGGTCTCCTTCTTGAGCAGGCGCTCGAAGGAGTAGACGACGTCGGCCGCGGTGATCGGCTTGCCGTTGTGGAAGGTGCCGCCCTTGCGGATCTTGAAGGTATAGACCTTGCCGTCGGCGCTGACGCTCCAGGACTCGGCCACCGCCGGCACCACCCGAAGGTCCTTATCGATCGAGGTCAGGCCTTCGTAGATGTTGCCGTTGACGAGCGAGGTCGAGAAGGCGGTCGCGACATGCGGGTCGAGGCCGACCGGCGAGGCGTCGGTCGCAACCTCCAGGACCTGGGCCGTGGCGGCCAGCGGCACGACGAGCGCAGCCGCAAAGGCGGCGCGCTTCACGAAACGGATCATTGAGTTTCCTCCCAGAAGGCTTAGTGCCGCATCTCACACTGCCGGACGCCCCTCGTCAACTCGGCGTCAGCGTCCTTCCAGCCGCGGCAACTTCCGCTTGGACAGGACCGACGGTTCCCCCATGATCCCGCCGATTCGGCCGGAAAAGAGGTTCGAAAATGAGCGGAATCGTGACCGCCCTCGGGTTGATGAGCGGCACCTCGATGGACGGCATCGACGTCGCGGTAATCGAGACCGACGGCGAGCGGGTCGCCGGTTTCGGCCCGGCCACCACATATCCTTATCCCGACGACGTCTCGACCGATCTCCGCGCGCTGGTGGCCGACGCCAAGCGCGCCGAGACCGGCAACCACGCCGATCTCGACCGGCGGGTGACCGAGGCCCAGACCCGGGCCGTCGAGCAGCTCCTGAAGGGCGCCGGCATCGACCGCGCCAAGATCGCCGTGGTCGGCTTCCACGGCCAGACCATCCTGCACCGGCCGGACAAGCGGGTGACCTACCAGCTGGGCAACGGCGCGGCGATGGCGGAGCGCCTCGGCATCGACGTGGTCAACCGCTTCCGCGATGCCGATCTCTCCGCCGGCGGCCAGGGCGCGCCCTTGGCCCCGCTCTACCATCGGGCACTCGCCCAGGATCTCGAGCGTCCGCTCGCCGTGCTCAATCTCGGCGGCGTCGGCAACGTCACCTACCTCGAAGGCGAGACCGTCATCGCCTTCGACACCGGCCCCGCCAACGCCATGATCGACGACTGGATGCTGAAGCACAGCGGCCAGTCCTACGATGCCGACGGCAGGCTTGCCGCCAGCGGCAAGGTCGACAAGGCGGCGCTGGCGAAGCTGATGGACAATGCCTACTTCGCGCTGAAGCCGCCGAAGTCGCTCGACCGCAACGACTTCTCCGCCGCTCCCGTGCAGGGCCTGGCACCGGCCGACGGCGCGGCGACGCTGGTGGCCTTCACCGTCGAGACAGTGCGGCGCTCGCTCGACCACCTGCCGGGACGGCCGAAGCGCTGGCTGGTCACCGGCGGCGGCCGGCTCAACCCGACGATCATGGCGGCCCTCGCCGAGGCACTGAAGACGCCGGTGGCGCCGGTCGAGGCCGTCGGCTGGCAGGGCGACGCGCTGGAAGCGCAGTGCTTCGCCTTCCTCGCCGTCCGCAGCCTTCGCGGTCTTCCCCTCAGCGTGCCGACGACCACCGGTGCGCCGAAGCCGATGACCGGCGGGGTCCTGAACCGCGCGCGCCGGGCAGCTTAAGCCCGTGAGCCTGGAGGCGGCAACGCGCGGGGCCTTCGCCCCGGCCGAGGAAGCGGTCGCCTCCGGACGGATTCCCGGCGCGATCCTCGGCGTGCTGGCGCCCAACGGAAAGACGGCGGTGCGGGTGACCGGCTTCGCCCAGCGCGTGCCGAAGAAGCGGAAGCTCACCCGCGCCACCTGGTTCGACCTCGCCAGCGTCACCAAGGTGATCGCGACGACGACGGAGATCCTGAAGCTGGTCGAGGACGGGATCGTCGGGCTCGACGATCCGCTGTCGGCGCATATCCCCGACCTGCATCAATACGTCGTCACCGTACCGATCCGCCGGATCACCCTCCGCCAGTGCCTTTCGCACCAGACCGGCCTTCCGGCGGTCGAGCCGATCTACACCTGGGGCAACGACCCCGAAACGCTGAAGGCCCATATCCTCCAGCGCGACTGGCCGATCGGCGCCAATGTCTACTCCGACATCAACTTCATGCTGCTCGGCATCCTGATCGAGCGCCGCCGCGGCCGCACGCTGGCCAAGCTGCCGCGCGGCACCGGCCTCGGATTCCTGCCGAAGGGCAAGAGCTTCGCTGCGACCGAGGCCTGCACCTGGCGCCGCCGGATGATCGTCGGCCAGGTGCATGACGAGAACGCCTTCAGCCTCGGCGGCTTCGCCGGGCACGCCGGCCTGTTCGGCACGGTCGACGGCGTGCTCGGATATGCAAAGCGCCTGCTCGCAGGCAAGGAGCTGAAGCCGGAGTCGATCGCCGAGATCAGGAAACGGCATTCGGCGACGAACAACCTCGGTTGGCAGCATCATCACGAGGGTTGGTCCGGCGGCGATCTCTGCTCGCCCGAGACCATCGGGCATACCGGCTTCACCGGCACCGGGCTCTGGATCGACTTCGCCCGCGGCTATGCCTGGACGCTTCTGACCAACCGCGTGCACCCGACCCGGCATGTCGAGACCGGCATCCAGGATCTGAGGAAGGCCGTCGGGAACCGCCTCGCCGCAGCACAGCCGTTCTAAGGCGTCGCCATGTCGTCCTATGCCCGTGGCTTCGCCCTGGTCCTCGCCGCCGCGATCGTTTGGAGCTCGGGCGGGCTGATCGTCCGCTCGGTCACCGCCGATTCCTGGACCATCGTCTTCTGGCGTTCGATCAGCTGTGCCGGCTTCCTGCTCCTCTATCTCTGGATCAGCGAGCGCCGCCTGCCGCTGCATCTCTTCCGCGCCGCCGGATGGCCGGCGGTCACCGTCGGCGCCTGCTTCGCCTTGAGCTCGATCACCTTCATCCTCTCGCTCGGGCTCACCTCGGTCGCCAATGCGCTGATGACCCAGAGCCTGGCACCGATCATCGCCGGGCTGCTCGCGCGCGTGATATTGAAAGAGTCGATCGACCGCCGCACCTGGATCGCGATCGTCGTCGCGATCTGCGGCATCGCGGTGATGCTGGGACGCGTTCCCAGCGGCGACGACCTGCTGGGCACGGTTCTGGCGGTGGTCAGCGCCTTCGCCTATTCGGGCACGATCATCACCGTTCGCTCGCAGCGCGACGTGCCGATGGTTCCAGGCGCCTTCTTCGCCGCGACTTTCGCAACCCTGGTGGCACTGCCGCTGGCGCCGACCCTGTCGCTGGCCGAGGGTGAGCTGCCGCTGCTGATCTTCTTCGGCGCCGGCCAGCTCGGCGTCGGCATGGCGCTGTTCACGACCGGTGCCCGCTTCCTCCCGGCCGCGGTATCCTCGCTGATCTCGCTGGTCGAGACGGCATTGGGGCCGCTCTGGGTCTGGCTCGCCTATGGCGAGAATCCCGGTCCCTGGGTATTGGGAGGCGGCGCCATCGTCGTCTCGGCCCTGGTCGTTCACACGGTGATGGCACGACGATAGAGCTAGCAGAGGAGCGGAAAATGGCACGACGCAACATCCTGGCGATGCTGATCGGCTTCCTGATCGTCACGGCTTCGAGCCCGTCCATCGCGCAGCCCGGGATCCCGGCCGAAGCCGCCATACGCGCGGCGCTCGCCCGCTGGACCACGGACTTCAACGCCGGCAAGGCGGATGCCGTCTGCGATCTCTTCTCGCCGGACCTGCGCTACTACTATCGCGGCTTCCCGGAGCGGGGGTACCCGGAGATCTGCGATCTCCTGCAGCGCTCGCTCCGCGATCGGGCGAAGACCTACACCTACGCGCTCGACATCAAGGAGATCCTGGTGTCGGGCGACCTTGCCGTGGTGCGCCTGGTTTGGACGCTCACCGTTGCGACGGTGGGCGTCGCAAAGACGGCCATAGCGGATGAGCCGGGGATGGATGTGTTCCGCAAGCAGCCGGATGGAACCTGGAAGATCGTCCGCTATATCGGCTACGAAGAGCCTTAGGCGCGCGCGGCCGCACTAGTCGATCTTCTCGACCTCGATCGGCTTCGGCGGATGGACGATGCGCTCGAGCGCGGACACCAGCGCCAGCTCGCGCCGGCCGGCAGCGACGGTCGCCTCGATCGCTTCCGCCATGCCGGACGCGGCGAGGCCGAGCGCGCCCGGCACCGAGCCTGAATCGAGGTAGTGGCCGAGGATGAGGGCGGAGATCAGGTCGCCGGTGCCGTTGAGTGGCCGGTCGACGCGGGGCGCCGTCACGCGCCAGAGCCCTTTGTTGGTCACCGCCAGCGTCGAGATGCGGCCGTTCTCCGGCAGGCCGGTCAGGATCACCATCCTCGGCCCATGGCGGCGCAGCGCATGCGCGGCGACACGCGCCGAGTCGAGATCGGTCACCGACATGCCGGTCAGCTGCTCCAGCTCGAACACGTTTGGCGTGCAGATGTCGGCGAGCGGCACGAGCTTCTGGGCGATCGCCTCCGGCACGCCCGGTCGCACGAAGACCCGGCCGCCGTCGCCGATGACCGGATCCAAGAGATAGATTGCCTTGGGGTTGGCGGACTTGGCGGATGACACGGCGTCGGCGACGACAGCCGCGGTTCCGGCCTCGCCGAGATATCCCGACAGCACCGCCCGGCAGTCAGCGAGGACGCCGAGCGCCTTCAGCCCGCGCAGCAGCTCGGCGATCTCCGCCGGCGGCACGACGCGGCCGGAAAAGCCGCCATGACCCGGATGGTTCGAGAAGGCGACCGTGTCCAGGCGCCAGACCTCGTGGCCGAGGCGCATCAGCGGAAGCGCTGCGACCGAGTTCCCGACATGACCGTAAACGACGGAGGATTGAATGGAGAGGATCGGCATGGGGCGCGACCATGCCACAGGCCGGGAGCGGGGCGAGAAAAAATCCACAAGCGAGAGACCGCGTGTTCCCTTTCGGTCCCGTCGGAACGAATCGGCACCCCGAAGATGCGAACGAAAGGCGAGCACTGCCAGCGGTTGTGGCCGCGCTTTCCGGCGGCCTCTACATCCGGCGTATCACCCTAGAGCCAACCAGTCCTCGACCAGCCGGCGGGCGATGGAATCTATCCGCGGAAGATTCTTGCCCTGGGCGGCGAAATTCCGGAGCTCGGCCCGGCTGAACCAGGCCGCATCTTCAAGCTCGCTTTGGTTGAGACGAATCTCCCGGCTGGCCGCAACCGCATGAAAGCCGATCATCAGCGAAGCCGGAAACGGCCAGGGCTGGGAGGAGTGGTAGCGCACCTCGGAAACGCGGATTCCAGACTCCTCGTACACCTCGCGGGCGACGGTCTCCTCCAGGCTTTCGCCCGGCTCGACGAATCCGGCCAAGGTCGAATACATGCCCGGCGGCCAGACCTTCTGCCGGCCGAGAAGCGCCCGGTCGCCGTCATGGACCAGCATGATCACGGCAGGGTCGGTGCGCGGGAAGTGGCTGGTCTTGCAGTCGGGGTTGGTACAGCGGCGGACATGTCCCGCCTCGGCGCTTTCGGTCGGCGCCCCGCACACTCCGCAGAAGCGGTGGCGCGCATGCCACCACATGAGGCCGCGGGCATAGGCGAGAAGCGAACCCTCTTCCCGTCCCATCAGCGAGCCGACGCGCCGGAGGTCGGTCCATTCGCCGATACCGGCAGCGCGGCGCTGCGCCTCTTCCTCGCTCCAATGCGAGACGTCGATGGCGAGGTGCAGGCTTTCGCCGCCCTCGCCCAGCACGGCGCGGGTCGGTGCTTCGTCGAACCATGAGCGCACGGCATCGACCGGCAGCAGCGCCGCCCGCGGCGTGTCGCCGACGATCACCAGGTTGCGGCTCTGCCAGACCGCGACGACGCGGACGCGATCCTCGCCCAGCAGGCGTTCGATCCAGCCATCCTCGGTGCGGAGATGGGCCAGACGATCGAGGCCGCCGCCAGCATAGAAGTTCATGCGAGTCCTCGGCGCTCGGGTGACCGGATCATCGGCGCATCAACGCAAATACGCTCCACGCCGCGAAGACGGCCACGGCGACGATCGCCAGTCCCAGGAACGGATTCATCTGAAGCTCGATCAGCTCCCAGGCCATGTCGCTGATGAATCCGAAGATGGACGCGAGCATTGGAGGGAAGTCCCGAAGTGGTGATCTCGGAGCGCGGCCTTAAGCTGCGCCCGATGCCGATCCCGCGTCCAGCGCCTTGACGAAGATCACCTTGCCGTCGCCCGCGGCATAGAAGTCGTCCAGCCGCGCCACCTCGGTGTAGCCGCAGGCATGGTAGAAGGCGCGGGTCGGCTCGTATTGCGCGCGCGAGGACGTGTCGACGTAGAGGCGCCGCCCGCCGAGCGCGCGGATCGCCTCCGTGCACGCCCGCTCCAGTAGCCGGCCGACGCCGCCGCCACGGCGGGCGGCGTCGACGACGATCCAATAGAGGTCATGGCTCGCCTCGGTGCCGGCGATCGGGCCGAAGCAGACATAGCCGACGGCGCATCCCGCTTCCTCGGCGAAGATGAAGTGATAGCCGCTGCCGGCCTCGCCCTTCGCCAGCGCATCGGCGACCAGCTCGACGGCGATCTCCTCCTCGGGCCCGGTGAAGAAGCCGGTCGAGGCGACGAGGCGGCGGACGGCATCGCCGTCTTCCGCTCGGACACCAGGACGAAGAGTGATGGCCATCGCGTCAGCCGGCGGCAGCACGTCGGGCAGGCTCAAGGTCGAGGACGCCGATGATCTCGCGGATGAGATCGGTCTGGCTCCAGCCGACGCGGCCCGCCGCCGCGACCAGGCCGGCATCGCTGGCGAGGCACGGATTGGCGTTCACCTCCAGCACCCAGGGCCGGCCGCCGGCGTCGACGCGGAAGTCGATGCGGGCGCAGCCCGAAAGCCCGAAGACCCGCCAGCACCGCCGGGCCGCCTCTTCGAGGCGGGCGAGCAGCGTATCCTCCCCGGCGAAGTCGTAGCGTCTCGGCGTATTGCGATAGGCGTGGGAGTCGGGATCCCACTTGGCGGCGTAGTCGACCATGCGCGGGTGGCCCGGTGCGAAATCGACGAACTCGATCTCCGCCGGGGGCAGCAGGCGCGGCGCCTCGGCGCTGCCAAGCAGCGCCAGGTTGAACTCGCGGCCGTCGATGAAGGCCTCCGCGAACCATGCCCCACCGAAACGTTCGGTGCGCGCGGCCTGGATCGCCCGCAGCGACTGGCCTTCGCCGATCGAGGTCGCATCGAGCCCGATCGACGCGTGCTCCCATACCGACTTGACGATGAAGCGGCCGGGCGGGATATGCCCCGCCGCCAGGTCCTCAGGCTCGATCCAGGGCGCGGTGTCGATGCCGGACAGCGCCATCGCGCGCTTGGCCGTCAGCTTGCCTGCGGTCGCGGCGATCGCGTCCGCCGAACAGCCGGTATAGCCAAGGCCGATCGATTCCAGCACCTGCGGCACCAAGCCGATTAGGTTGCCCTTGCCGTCGAGCGATTCCACCAGATTGAAGGCGAAGGCCGGCTTCAGCCGCTTCAGCCGGTCGGTGAGGCGCTGCAGGTTGAGATCGACCGGGATCGAGACCGGCCGCCAGCCGAGCTCGGTGAGACGCGCCGAGACCTCGGTCACCTGCAGCAGCGTGTCCTGCTCGTCCGGCGGGGCGTCCGGCGCGACCCGGCCATGGACAACGGCGACGGAGCGGCCACCGCTGCTTCTCATTTGCCTCTCCCGGCGACGCGGCTGCTCGCGGCGTCGACGATCATGCCGATCAGCGCCCGGTATTCGATGCCGGCCTGGGTCGCCAGGATCGGCAGGTCCGAGTGGAGCGGGTTGAGGCCGGCCAGCGGGTTGACCTCGATGAAGACGGGATTGCCGGCGGCATCGCAGCGGAGATCGATGCGGCCGGCATCCCGGCAGTTCAGTACCTGCCAGGCGCGGATGGCGACGGCCTCGGCGGCGCGCGCCGTCTCGTCGCGGACCAGCGTGTAGGTGACACGGGTCTCACACTCTTCCTTGTTCACCAGGCCGTAGATCGTGCTTTCGGCGGTGCCGAGGAATCCCACCTCGAGCGCGCCGATCGAGCGCGTCGCCCCGCCCTCGCCGACCATGCCGACGGTGAACTCCCGTCCCGGAAGGAAGGTCTCGACGATGGCCGGCTGCTTGTACGTCGCGATGATGTCGCGGCAGCTCTCGATCAGGTCGGCCTTGCTGGTGACACGAGACTTGCCGCCGATGCCGCGCCCGGTCCCCTCGGCCACCGGCTTGACGAACAGCGGATAGGGAAGGTCGACGCGCTCGGCCTCTTCCAGTTTCGCCACCACCGCGAAGTCGGCCGTCGGGATGCCATGCGCACGGACCACGTGCTTGGTCAGGCCCTTGTGCAGGGTGAGCGCCATGACCAGCGTGTCGGAGAAGGTGTAGGGAATCGCGTAGGCGTCGAGCAGCGCCGGTACCTGCGCCTCGCGGCCGATACCGTGCATGCCTTCGGTGATGTTGAAGACCAAGTCCCAGCGCCTGCCTTCGGTCAGGCGCGCCGCCAGGGCCTTGACGTTGCCGATGCGCTCGACCTGGTGGCCGAGCCCGAGCAGCGCTCCCTCGATCGATTCGATCGTGTTGACGCTGTCGAACTCGGCGGTCTCCTCGAGGCTGTATCCCGCCTTGAGGTAGTCGTCGCGCAGGTCATAGGTGAAGCCGACCCGCATGGCGGATGCCGGCTACTCCGCGGCGCGTGACAGCGCCGCGGTCCGGCGATCCTGTCCCACCCGTCCCTCGGGGTCGGTGTAGCGATACACGTTCCCCTCGAAATTGCGGATGAGCAGGTCATCGCCCTCGCGCCCGACCACGTAGTCCGGAAGCAGCGGGATCTTGCCGCCGCCGCCAGGCGCGTCGATCACGTAATGCGGCACCGCGTAGCCGGTGGTGTGGCCGCGCAGCGCCTCGATGATCTCGAGACCCTTGTCGACCGAAGTACGGAAATGCGAGGAGCCGGTGATCGGATCACACTGGTAGAGGTAGTAGGGCTTGATCCGGATCTTGAGCAGCTCATGCATGAGCTTCTTCATGACCTCGGCGTCGTCGTTTATGCCCTTCAGCAGCACGGTCTGGCTGCCCATCGGAATGCCGTTGTCGGCGAGGCGGTCGGCGGCGAACTTCACTTCCGGCGACACGTCGTCGGGATGCGTGTAGTGGATTGACAGCCAGGCGCGGTGCTTGCGCAGGATCTTGGCCAGCTTGGCGGTGATGCGCTGCGGCAGCACGACCGGAACCTTCGAACCGACTCGCACGAACTCGATGTGCGGGATCTCGCGCAGCCGCGAGAGCAGCCAGTCGAGCCGGTCGTCGGAGAGGGTCAGCGGGTCGCCGCCGGACAGCAGCACGTCGCGCACCTGCGGCGTGCGCCGCAGATAGGCGAGCGCGTTCTCCCACTGCTTGTAGCTGAAGCTGTATTCGTTGCTGCCCTCGCCGACCATGCGGCTGCGCGTGCAGTAGCGGCAGTAGGTGGAGCAGAAGCCGGTGGTGAGGAAAAGCACGCGGTCGGGGTAGCGGTGCACCAGCCCCTCGACCTCGGTGTCGTGGTCCTCGCCCAGCGGATCGTCGGCTTCGCCCGGCGTCTTCAGGTATTCGGTACCGACCGGGATGTGCGTCCGCCTGAGCGGCTGCATCGGATCATCGCGATCGAAGAGGCTGAGGTAGTAGGGCGTGATGCCGACCGGCAAGGAGCCGCTGTGGCGCTCGATCGCGCCGCGCTCGTCCTCCGAAAGATTGAGGATGCGCGACAGGCCGTCGAGCGAGCGGATGCGGTTGCGCACCTGCCATTGCCAGTCGTTCCACTCGGCGAGCGTCGCCTGGGGGAAGAACCGCTTGCGGAAGGCGTTGGTGCGCTCGCTCACCGGGAACTTCGGCGTAGAGGCGCGTCTCTTCGGCGAGGCCTTGGTCCCGCCGGAGATCAACCGGCTGGTGAGGGCCTCGATGGCCGCGGCGTTGCTTGAATCGCAGCCGCGCGTGAGGATGGTACTCGGAGGCTGTTCGGCGTCGTTCGGCATGGGACTCTTGGCTCCGGAAGGAAATGGTCAGTGGTCA
>CAXNIC010000154.1:0-11094 GCA_964201945.1 Alphaproteobacteria bacterium | reverse complement strand
GCGCCGGCGGCGAAGCGCTGGGGATCGGCGGCAAAGGCCAGGACCGCGGCGGCATAGGCGGGCGCGTCATGGCCCGCCGCGACGAGGCCGGCATCGGCATGCGGCGCGAGCTGGTCTGCCATCATCGTTCCCGGCGGCACGATCGCCGGCCGCCCGAGATACATCGCTTCCTCGAATACGGCGGAGGTTCCGGAGCGATAGACGATCGACTGGTAGGGCAACAGCACCGCGTCCGCGTCGTCGATCAGCCGGTAGTAGTCGTCCTCGCCGATGAACCCGGCCACGGTCTTGGTGTCGTAGCGGGCGCGGGCGAACTTCTGGAACTCGGCGACGCGCTCCTGGTCCGACTGCCAGCCGTTGAGCTGGACCACGAACTCGACGTCCTTCCGGACCGCACCCACCGCCCGGATGATGTCCGCCAGCAGATGGAAACCCTTCCTCAGCGTCGCCTCGCCGCAGAACAGGATACGGCGCTTCGGCCGGGAGGGGCGATTGGTCGCCGCATGATCGCGAAGCCAGGCCGACGCCGGATTGGGATAGGGCATGACCTCGACCGGCGATCCGGCGAGCTGGGTGAACTCGCGCGCCTGGAGATCGGAAAGCGTCAGCAGGCTCACCTGGCCGAGATGCGGCTTCAGCCGGTTGAAGGCGTGGCGATAGAAGGTCGCATCCCAGGAGATCGCATCGCCCTGCTTGAGGCCGGAAACATGCGGCAGCACCAGCACCAGCCGCATCGACGCCGGGACCGTGCCGGACGCAAGCCAGCGCGCCAGCCCGAGCAGCATGCGGTTCGTCGCGGTGTGGACGATGACCAGCGTGTCGGCGAGATCGACGGCGCCCGAGAGCGCCATCAGCTCGACCAGGACCTGATCGTTGAGATCGAGGTAGTCCTCGAAGTCGCGGATCATCGGGTCCTCCGAGACCCGGAGGTAGGGATGAAAGAGGAAGTAGGGCTCGGCGCCGAGGCGCTCGGCCAGCTCCGGCGTCACCGTGCGGCTCACCAGGAGCCGGTAGGGCACGCCGAGGCGGCGCAGCTCGGCAACCAGGCCGAGGTCGAGATTGTAGTGATGGCCGATCGCCGATTGCAGGCCGGGATCGAGAAGCACGACGCGCATGGCCAGAGACCCTATGCGCTCGCGACCGCGCTTTCGAGGAAATCCTCGATCGCGGCGACCGACGAGACGCTGTCGAAGAGGACCGACGAGGCACCGCGGATCTCGTTCGAGAGGCGCTGACGCCGGGCAGGTTCGTTGGCGATGGTAAGCGCGAGCTCGGCGTAGTGGTCGAGGTCGCGCGCCACCGGCTCGTCGATGCCCATCAGGCGATAGAAGCCGGCGGTATGGCGTGCGCGCATGAACCGGCCGGGCCAGGTGACGATCGGCGCGCCCATGGCGAAAGCCTCCAGGCTCGAATGCCCGCCGCTGTAGTGGATGGGATCGAGCACAACATCGGCGACGGCCAGCAGCGACAGGTAATCGGCGCCGCCGAGATGCGGCAGCACGACGATGCGGGCCGGATCGGCCCCGGCCGCCGCCAGCCGCGCTGTCGTCAGCGCCGCCCAGTTCGGATGGCGGCCATGGATGAGGATGAGCCGCGCGCCCGGATCCTGGCTGAGGATTCGCGCGAAGACCGGATCCCCGTCTGGATGCAGCTTGAACAGGCTTTGCGGACAGACATAGAGGCGCCCATCAGGGAGACCAAGCTCGGCCCGCGTCTTCAGAGGTGCCGGCATCGACGGCCGAGCGAGGTTGATCGTCGGTCCCGGCAGCGACGCCAGGCGCTCGACGTAGTGGGCCTCGGCGCCCTCGGGCTCCATGCAGGCCGCCGACAGCATCCAGTCGATGGTGTGGAGCCCCGTCGTATCCGGATGCCCCCAGGTCATGACCTGGACCGGCGCCAGCCGGGCGAAGGCGAGGAAATAGGTCATCGGCTCCATGCCGATGTCCGGGAAGTAGAGGAGGTCGAGCCGGAGATCTGCGATGGCGCGTCTGGCCTCGGCCAGACGCGGCGGCAGGGTGAGGACCCGATCGGCGGACCCGGCGAGAGACTTCGCCAGCGGATCGCTGCCGTGATCGGGCGCGATCAGGGTGACGTGGAAGCGCCGGCGGTCGAGGCCTTCGATCAGCCCGCGGTTGAGCCGGCCGATGGTGTGGGTGCGCAGCAGGGTCGAGACGAAGCCGACGGCGATCCGGCCATCCGGGCGCCGTGACGGTCCGGCGAGATCCTCCGAGAGCGACGGCGCGGCGGCGCGGTAGAACCGGCCGATCGCCTCCTGCAGCGGACGGTCGTCGCGGGCGTGATAGGCCAGATAGAAATTGCCGTGACCGATCTCGGAAACCGGATCGTCGAGGCGCAGTCCGTCGCAGGCGGCGAGATCATCGGCGAGACGGTCCCGCGCCGCCACGATCGCAGCATCCGAGTCCGGAATGATCGGCAGCAACAGAGCCCGCTTCACCCGGACCCAGTCGGGCGCACCCGCGGCGATCACCCGGTCGTAGAGGCCGCGCGCCTCCTCGGTGCGTCCCTGGTCGCGACGGACGCCGGCGAGATTCGCCAGCGCTTCCGGGATACGCTCGCCGGCGGCAGCGAACGCCGTCGCCGCCTCGTCCAGGCGGCCGAGCTGGAACAGCGCGTTGCCGCGATGGAAGGCGGCCGCCGGATGACGGGGCACACGCTCGAGCAACGCCAGGGCCTCGCGCGCCCGGCCGCCGGCGAGCATCGCGGCACCGGCGGCGATCAGCGCTTCGGGAAGATCGGGCCTGAGCGCGAGCGCGCGACGGAACTCTCCAGCGACCACCCAGGCCTGGGCGAATGGGGGATCGAGGGCGAGCGTCCGCCGGAGCGCACCCTGTCCCTCCGGCCCCAGCGCCAGGGCGAGGGCGAAGTGCAGCTCCGGAATGTCGAGATCGAGGGCGAGCGCGCGCCGATGAATGGTGACGGACATGACGGCGTCACCGAGCTCGCCCAGCAGCGCGCCCAGGTTTCCCCAGCCATCGGCGAGGTCAGGTGCCGCCGCCAGCGCCCGCCGGTAGCTGACGAGCGCGGCCTGTCGATGCCCCAGCCTGCGGCGCGCGTTGGCGAGATTGTTGTTGATGATCGGATCAGACGGCCGGCTGCGAAGCGCGCGGCCGATCAGGTCGAGGGCGCGACCGGCATCGCCGCGCTCGAGCGCGATCAGGCCTAAGTGGTGCAGCGCATCCGCATGGTTCGCGTCGCGATCGAGGAGTTTGCGATAGCGGCCCTCCGCGTCGGCGAGACGACCGGCCCGGTGCAGCTCCACGGCCTCGGCGAAGATGTCGGTCATGCCGCGGCGCACCAGGCTCGCCACATCCGGCGATAGGCCGCCTCCATCGAGCACGCATAGCTTTCCGCGTTGCAGACCGGAGAGGCCATGAACCGGTCGCCGAGCGTGGCGCGCAGCCCGGCGAGGCGCGCGTGATCACCAGCGAGCCTCGCCGCGATCTCGAAATAGGCGTCCTCGGTCTCGGCGACGAGATCGCCCAACCCGACGGCATCGAGCAGCGTCGCGCCGTAGCGGCCCAGCAGCCGGTCGCCGGCCAGCGTCACCACCGGCACGCCCAGCGACATCGCCTCGCAGGTGGTGATGACGCCGCCATAGGGCGTCGGGTCGAGGGCAATGTCGATATCGCCATAGGCAGCGAGATGGCTGGCGCCGTCGTTGATCCAGGCGCGCGCATCGACCCGCGATGGATCAAGGCCGCACGCCGCCGCGCGGCGAAGGAAGAGCGCACGCGCCTCGGCATCGGCGAACGCCATCCCCTTCACCACGAGGCTCGCCTCGGGCAGGGCATCGAGGATGCGGCCCCAGAGCCGGAGCGTGCGGTCGGAAAGCTTCGCCGGCTGGTTGAAGCTGCCGAAGGTGACCGCGCGGCCGCGGAGCGCCGGACCGGGTCCGACCGCCTGCGACTGCCTGAGCGGCCAATAGCAGAAGGCCAACGGCAGCCGGACGACGGTTTCCCGGAACCAGCTCTCCGAGCCCGGCGGAGTGAGGCGATCGTCGCCGACCATCCAGGGAACGGCATCGAGGCCGAAGCTGCCCATGGGCAGCATGTTGACCTGAACCGGCGCCGGCCGGCGTGCGAGGGCGAGAAGGCGGTTGCCCGGCGGGTAGCCGTAGACGTCGGCCAGGACGTCGATGCGGTCGGCGCGGATCTGGTCTGCCAGCGCCGCGTCGTCCAGCGAGCCCGAGTCGCGCCAGAGATCGGCGAGCTCGCGGAACCGGCCGGTCACCCCGTCGGCCCGCGCCGTCGCGACGTCGGAATAGCAGACGATCTCGACCGCCTGCCGGTCATGCGCTTCGATCAGCGGCAGCAGCGTGACCGCGGCCGTGTGCGCACGAAAGCCCTCGACGGCGATGTAGCCGACCCGAAGTCGACGGTCGGGATCTCGCCCGGTCTCCGCCGGCGCCATTGCCAGCGGGCGGGCGAAACGGACATTCCAGGCACGCTGCTCGGCGAGGATCGCCTCCGGTCCGGCCTCCGGAAGGCAGTTGAGGGTGAGGATGAGATTGGCGTGCACCTCGGCCTGATCCGGATCGAGCGCAAGGCTTCGACGATACGCGGCGGCGGCCCCGGGCGCGTCGCCGGCGAGATGAAGGGTCCAGCCCAGGGCTTCGAGGACGACGGCGTTGCCGGGATCGAGGGCCGCCGACCGATCGAAGGCGGCGATCGCCCGCATCAGGCTACCCGCACCTCGCAGGACCAGTCCGAAATTCTGCCAGAGGCCGGTGCCGCCGGGCTGGATGGCGAGGGCACGCCTGAGGAGGCGCGTGGCGGCCGCCGCGTCGCCGCGTCCGTGCAGATGCGTCGCCCGGTTGTTGAGTGCGTCGACCGCCTGCGGATCAAGCGTGAGAGTTCGACCGAAGCATTCGGGGCTCGCGGCAGCGAAGCCGAGTTCGGTCCAGACCGGCGGCGCGTCCGGGGCGAGAGCCAGGCTGCGCCTCAGCGCGCCTGACGAGCGCCCGAGATCGCCTTGCCGTCGCAGCGCCCGGCCATGATTAGCATGGGCGATCGCATTGTCGGGGCCGGCCGCCACCGCCTGGCCCAGGAACGCGGTCGCTAGGTCCAGCGATCCGCTCTCAAGCTCGAGGGCGCCCAGAAGGTGCAGCGCGTCGGGCTGGGCCTGGTCGAAGGCGAGCACGCGACGATAGATCCGACGCGCCTCCGCCAGGCGGCCGGCACGATGATGTGCGAGCCCTTCCGCCAGCACCTCGGCGACCGTCGACATGGCGGCCGGTTTAGCCCGAGTCGGCCGGCAAGGCCAAGCGCCGCCCGTGACACCGGCCCGACCTTGGCCTTAGGTTCGACGCGATGGACCGCCCTCACCCCCTCGGCGACCGACCCTATCGGGGCCGCCGCATCCTGGTCACCGGTGCCCCCGGCCTCTATGGCCGGTCGCTGGTTCCCCGCCTCCTCGACCTCGGTGCCGAGGTGCGCACCACTTCGCGGACGACACCCTCGCCGGCACTGGCCTCCAGTGAGCATCGGGTCGGCGACCTGACCGACCGTCGCTTCGCCGAAGCGGTGACGGAGGGGATCGACGCCGTCTTCCATCTCGCCGGACGGCGCGGGTCGATCGGGATCCAGACGACCAAGGCCGCAACCATGCTGGGCGAGAACGCGCTGGTGTGCCTGAACACGCTCGCTGCCGCGCAGCGCTCGGGCGTCAAGGCCTTCGTCTACGTGTCGACGGTGACCGTCTATCCGCCGATGGCGGTCTATCGCGAAGACTTGGCTTGGTCAGCCAACCCCCATCCCGGCGACCAGTACGCCGCCTGGGCCAAGCGCATCGCCGAGAAATACGTCGAAGCGCTGGCGATCGAGCATGGCTTCGCCGATGTCGCCATCGTCCGTCCGGTCAACACCTTCGGCCCCTTCGACAACTTCGACCCGAAGACCGCCCTGGTGGTACCGGCCCTCATCGCCCGAGCCGAACGGCGCGAGAGCCCCTTCGTCGTATGGGGAGATGGCTCGGCCGTGCGCGACTTCCTCTATGTCGAAGACGCGGTCCGCGGGCTGCTCCTCGCCTATGAACGGGGCCTCGGCCAAGGGCCGATCAATCTCGGCAGCGGCACCGGCCATACGATTCGAGCGCTCGCGGAAGCGGTTCTGACAGCGACCGGCCACCCCGGCCCGGTCGCCTGGGACACCTCGAAGCCGGCGGGCGAGCCGTCCAAGATCGCCGACACGACACGGGCGCGCGAGATCCTCGGCTTCCGGCCGGACGTGTCGCTTGCCGACGCCATCGCGCGCACCGTCGCCTGGTACCGCGCCCAGCCGCGATAGGCGGCGAACCGAGACTGGCCCGGGACTTGCCTATCTGTTATCCAGGTATTTCGAGGCGTCCGCTCGGATGAGGCGATGCAGGAAGCGATGAGCGACAGCAAGGACGGCGATGTGCTGACCGTCGGGCTGGCCCAGATCAACAACAGTTTTTCAGGCCAGAACTATCTCCCGTACGCGATCGGGTTGCTGCAGGCCTATGCCGAGCGCAATGCGACGACGCCGGGCCGGTTCCGCTTTCTACTGCCTGTCTACAAGCGCATCCGTGTCGATGCCGCCGTCGCCCAACTCCGCGACGCCGACGTGGTCGGCTTCAGCCTCTACGTCTGGAATGAGCGCCTGACGCTCGAGGTCGCCCGCCGGCTCAGGGCCGAACGGCCCGACATCGTCATCATCTTCGGCGGGCCCCAGGTGCCGGATCGGTCCGAGGCCTTCCTTCGCGCCCATCCGTTCATCGACGTGGTCTGCCACGGCGAGGGCGAACAGACCTTCCTCAACCTGATCGAACGGGGCCGCTCTCGCGACTTCAAGGGTGTCCAGGGCTCGAGTTTCATCGATGCGGAGGGCAAATACGTCCTCCAGCCGCGACTCGAACGGCTCCGCGACATCGCTTCGGTCCCCTCCCCCTACCTGGAAGGAACCTTCAAGCCGCTGATCGCCGCCCACCCCGAAGAGGTGTGGATCGCGCTCTGGGAGACCAACCGCGGCTGTCCCTTCGCCTGTACGTTCTGCGACTGGGGTTCCGCCACCCAGGCCAAGGTCTTCCAGTTCGACCTGCCGCGGCTCAAGCGCGAGATCGACTGGTTTTCCGAACACAAGATCGAGTTCATCTTCTGCTGCGATGCCAATTTCGGCATCCTGCCGAGGGACATTGAGATCGCCCAGGCCGCGGCCGAGAACAAGCGCGTCTTCGGCTATCCGAAGGCGCTTTCGGTCCAGAACACCAAGAACGCGACCGAGCGGGCCTATCTCACCCAGAAGATCCTGTCCGATGCCGGTCTGTCGAAGGGCGTGGCCCTGGCGCTGCAGAGCGTCGACATGCACACCCTCGAGGCGATCAAGCGCCAGAACATCTCGCTCAGCACCTATGAGGAGCTGCAGAAGCGCTTCACCCGCGACCGGGTGGCGACGTATTCCGATCTCATCCTCGGGCTGCCGGGAGAGACCTACGAAAGCTTCGCCAACGGCATCGCCCGCGTGATCGAGGGCGGCCAGCACAATCGCATCCAGTTCAACAATCTTTCGATCCTGCCGAACGCCGAGATGGGCGATCCCGCCTACCAGGCCAAGTACGGCATGCAGCTGGTCGAGACCAAGATCATCAACGTCCACGGCACGCTCGAAGAGGACATCGACGGCATCGCCGAGATGCAGCAGATGGTGATCGCGACAGCGGCCCTGCCTCCGGCCGACTGGCGGCGGGCGCGGGTGCTCGCCTGGACCACCGCGCTGCTGAACTTCGACAAGCTCATCCAGATCCCGCTGGTCATCGCTCATGAGGTTTCCGGCATCGGCTACCGCACCCTGCTCGATGCCTTCATCGACGCCGATCCGAAGAAATATCCGCTCATCGCCGAGATCGGGGCCTTCTTCGAAGGCGAGGCCAGGACGATCCAGGAAGGCGGTCCGGAGCTGCACTATGCGCCGGAATTCCTCGGAATCTGGTGGCCGGCCGACGAGTACATGTTCATCAAGCTGACACATGAAAAGAAGATCGAGGCGTTCCTGGTCGAGGCCCGCCAGCGCCTGCTCGATCTGTGGCAAGAGCATGGGACGCCCGCACCGTTCGCGCCAGTCGAGGACGCCTTCGCCCTCAACCGCGTCCTGCTGAGCCAGCCCTTCGTCTTCGACGATGCCGAGGTCACTCTTGGCCACGATATCTGGCGCTTCTTCCGCGGCATCCTCCAGGGCGAGCCGGAGGCCTTGAAGGCCAAGCGGTCGACCTATCGGATCGAGCGGTCGAAGGAGGCTTATGCCGACTTCGGCGACTGGTGCCGCGAGATCGTGTGGTACGGCCACCGCCGTGGCGCCTACTACCATTCCGGCCAGCTCGTCGAGGTCGAGACCGAAACCGAGCTCGCCGGGCATTATTAGCCAGGCCGGCCGGCAGAAATTGCCGGCCGCAGAGCTCTAGGTCGCTTCCGGGCACTCCCCGCCTTCGATAAATCCGCCGATCCGCTGCTGGCCTCGGGCTTGCATGTCATGTCCCGCCCTCATTCTGTCCAGCGGACCCGACATGGATCTCCAGGCTCTCGACGCATCGCTCGCCCTGACGACCTCCCGCCCGCAGCGGGATGAAGCCGGGAACGAGACCGGCCGGCAATTCCACGCCGAACTCAACCAGGCTCTGGCCCAGCGCCGGGGAGACGCTGCGTCCCGGCCGGAGACACCGGCCCGGTCTGAGGATAGGAACACGCCTGCGAACGAGCGCCCCGAGCCGCCGCCCCGCCGCAACGAAGCGTCGGAGCCCCGCTCCCGACGCCAGGCCGATGCCGCGGCTCGTGCCACCGCCCGCCAGGAGCGCCGCGACCAGGACCGCATCGCCGCCGGCGACGCACGCCAGGATTCCCGGGCCGCCGAGGCGCGCAACGACGAGACCTCCGAAGTTCAGGCGGCAGCGACCGCCGACATCGCCGCAACCGAAACCGCGGCAGCAACCCCTTCGACGCCGACACCGGCTCCGGATGCAAAAACCCGGAGTGGACAGACCGATCCGTCCGTTGCGCCCGTCGTTATGATCCCTGCCTCGCCGGCGATCCCTGTGACCCCGGTGGCGACCGCCGTGGTAGCTGCGGACGTCGCGGCCGTGGTGGCGGCCGATGCGGCGGCTCCGGCTCCGGCCATCGCGCCTCAAGCGGCGACGCCGGCCGCCCCCATCCCGGCCGATGAGGGCACGCTGCCGCTCGTCGCCGCTCCCTCGCCGAGCGAAGCCGCGGTGCCCTCCGGCATTGCGACGGCCACAGCCGCTCCGGCCACGACCCCTGAGCCGGCTGCCGCAACCGCTACGACGGCGCCCGCGCCGACGGCTCAGCCGAGCCAGCCGGTTCCCGCCCAGGCTCCCTCCGTTCAGGCCGCCGCCATACCGGCGACACCGGCGTCGTCCGACGACACTGCGGCCACCGCCCCGGCTCCCGGCACGCCGGCTTCGACCGCCCCGACAAGCGCCACGCCCGCCCCGGCGACCGATCCGATCGTGGCGATCACGGTCGCCGCAGAGCTGCCGGTGAAGCCTGCCGTTCCGGCACCGCTGGCTCTCCAGGCGATCGAGGAACCGGTCCTTCCGGCCGCGCCGGCCGAGGCTGCTCCCGCCGCGACGGCGCCTGTGACGGCCTCCGCCGTCCCGCCGACCGGCCAGACGGCGACCCTCACCTCGCAGACCGAGGCGCAGACGCCGGCTCCGGTCGTCGCACCGACCGCGGCCCCGGCCGACGCCTCGACCTTCGCCGACGCGATCGAGACCGCCGACGCGCCGGTCGAGGCCGTGACCGCCGACCAGCCTGCCCGCGAGACGACCCAGCTTACGCAGAACGTCGCCGATCGCCGCACCTCGATCGACCAGACCGTTCGTGCCGAGCAGGCCCAGGCCACCCGGCAGAATCTGCCGCTGCCGCAGCCCGTCGCCGATCAGCTCGCGATCCGTATCGCCCGCCAGGCGCAGGGCGGCGAAGGTCGGATCTCGCTGCAGCTCCGCCCGGAAACGCTCGGCATCGTCGATGTCGATATCGAAGTGCGGAAGGACGGCAGCATGAAGGCTGTCCTTTCGGTCGAAAAGCCCGAGACCCTGGAGTGGCTGAAGCGTGACGCCCAGCACTTGGAACGGGCCTTGCAGGAGGTTGGTGTGAAGACTGACTCGGGCAGCTTGAACTTTGCCCTCCGCGAGCAGCGGCAGGACGGTTCAGGAGGCTTCGCAAGGTCGGGGGCGCGTCGCGGCCCTGACCTCGGCGGCGGGACGGAGCCCGCGGGTCGAATGGCCGAAGCCAGGTTGGCCGAGGTTGCCGCTCGCCGGATGGCCCGGGGCGGTGTGGACGTCAGGATCTAAGGAGTCGACCATGTCCGTATCCAGTATCGCCCAGACGACCCCGACGACCACCACCACTGACTCCGCGACCTCGCTCGCCAAGTTGTCCGGCGACTACACGCGCTTCCTCAAGCTGCTGACCACGCAGCTGCAGAACCAGGATCCGCTGAAGCCGATGGACACCAAGGATTTCACCCAGCAGCTCGTGCAGTTCGCCGGCGTCGAGCAGTCGATCGCCACGAACAAGAACCTCGAGAGCCTGGTGACGCTGCAGCAGGCCGGCCAGAACGCCCAGGCGACCAGCTACATCGGCCGCAAGGTCGAGTCGATCGGCCACACCCAGCCGCTGGTCGACGGCAAGGCGACCTACGGCTACGCCTTCGACGGCACGCCGGCGAACGTCCAGCTCTTCATCGCGGACAAGAACGGCAACGTCGTCTTCCAGACCACCGGCGAGACCCGTGCAGGAGCCAACTCCTTCGAGTGGGACGGCAAGGACATGAACGGCCTCACCGCACCCGCCGGCGACTACAAGTTCACCGTCAGCGCAAAGGACGCGGCCGGCAACAACGTCAAGACCTCGACCTCGGTCAACCTCATCGTCGACGCGGTCGAGATGCACACCGAAGGCGCCGTGCTGCTTTCGGGCAAACAGATCATCAACATCGCCGACATCATTCGGATCAAGAACGCCTAGGCATCAGCCCTAAGCCAAGCGAGATCAGGCAAGGAGACGTGACATGACTGGAATTTATGGAGCTCTGTTTTCCGGCG
>CAXNIC010000153.1:0-11117 GCA_964201945.1 Alphaproteobacteria bacterium | reverse complement strand
CAAGGTTGTGCTCTACCCCTGAGCTACGCCCGCGCTCCGCTCGGCGGCGGCGATAGGCCCGGCCGTCGAGGCGGCGGACTATAGCGAAACTTGGGCTCATTGCAAGGCCGCCGCCCGGCCGCTAGGGTCGCGCCCGCCATGACCGATTCTCCGCCCGCCGACGCCCGCCCCGAGCCCCTCTCGCCTGAGCAATTGCTCCAGCGTTTCAAGGATTTGGGCATCGAGACGACCACCCACGACCATCCCGCCCTGATGACCGTCGAGGACTCAAAGCGCCTCCGCGGCGACCTTCCGGGCGGCCATTGCAAGAACCTGTTCCTGAAGGACCGGAAGGACCGCTACTGGCTGGTGGTGACATCCGAGGACCGCAAGGTCGACCTGAAGGCGCTCGACAAGCTGCTGGGCACCCGGCTCAGCTTCGCCAGCCCCGAGCGGCTCTGGCAGGTGCTGGGGATCCGGCCTGGCGCGGTCACCCCCTTCGCCCTGGTCAACGACACCGCCGTCCAGGTCGAGGTGATCCTGGACCAGGCGATGATGGCCGAAAGCCTTCTCAACTATCATCCGCTGGTCAACACCCGGACCACGGCGATCCGGCCGGCCGACCTGCTTCGCTTTATCGAGGCTTGCGGGCACCGCCCTCGCACCCTAAATCTCGATATCTGACGGATATTTCAGGATGAGCACCATGGAGCCATTGCTCGGACTCGGCCAAGGGCCGGCCGGAGGCGCGCCCGCGCCGGTCAAGGACATCGGCCAGAAGGAATTCATGGCCGAGGTCATCGAGGCATCGAAGACAGTGCCGGTGATCGTCGACTTCTGGGCTCCCTGGTGCGGGCCCTGCAAGACCCTGGGTCCGATGCTGGAGAAGGCGGTCGCCGCCACCAAGGGCAAGGTCCGCATGGTCAAGGTCGACATCGACAAGAACCAGTCGATCGCCGCCCAGATGCGCATCCAGTCGATCCCGGCGGTCTATGCCTTCAAGGACGGCCGTCCCTTCGACGGTTTCGTCGGCGCGCTTCCGGAAAGCCAGATCAAGCAGTTCGTCCAGCGGGTCGTCGCCGGCGGCGGCGGGCCCTCGGAAGAGGACAACGTCATAGAGGAGGCTCTGGGCCAGGCGAAGGACCTGCTGGAGGCCGGCAACCACGCCGCCGCCGGCAATCTCTACGCCCAGATCCTGCAGCACGATCCCGAGAACCCGCAGGCAATCGCCGGCCACCTCCGCTGCCTGATGAAGGCGGGTCAGAGCGAGGCCGCCCGCGAGATGCTGAAGGACCTGCCGCCCGAGATCGCCAAGGACCCGGAGATCGTCGCGGTCGCCGCGACGCTCGAGCTCACCGAATCCGGCGCCAAGGCCGGCGCCACCGCGCCCTTGAAGGAGAAGGTCGCGGCCAATCCCGCCGACCACCAGGCGCGCTTCGACCTGGCCATGGCGCTGTTCGCCGAGAACCAGCGCGAGGAGGCGGTGGACGAGCTGCTGGAGCTGTTCCGCCGCGACCGCAAATGGAACGAGGAAGCGGCCCGGAAGCAGCTGGTGAAGTTCTTCGAGGCCTTCGGCCCGACCGACCCGCTCACCATCGGCGGGCGGAAGCGGCTGTCCTCGCTGATGTTCTCCTAAAAGGGAAGGAGCCGGTCATGGCGGAGTCGGAACACGCGACCCGCTTGGAAGATCTTCCGGCCGAGCTTCCGGTCTTCCCGCTGACCGGCGTCCTGCTGCTGCCGCGCGGGCGGCTGCCGCTCAACATCTTCGAGCCGCGCTATCTGGCGATGACCCGGGACGCGCTGGCGCCGCCGCGACTGATCGGGATGATCCAGCCGATCAGCCCCGAGGGCGAGGGCGATGTCCTGATGAAGCCCGATCTCTACGGCGTCGGCTGCGCCGGCCGCATCGTCTCGTTCAGCGAGACCGACGACGGCCGCTTCCTGATGACGCTGACCGGCATCGCCCGCTTCGAGGTCGAGGCCGAGCTGCCGATGCGCTCGGGCTATCGCCGCGTCATCCCGAGATGGGAGCGGTTCAAGAGCGATCTCGCGACCGATCCCGGGCCGGTCGACCGCAAGGCGCTGCTGGCCTCCCTCAAACCCTACTTCGAAAGCCGCGGCCTCAAGGCCGACTGGCAGCTGGTCGAGAAGACCGAGGACGAGCGCCTGATCGCCATGCTGGCGATGGTCTGCCCGTTCGCGCCGCCCGAGAAGCAGGCCCTGCTGGAGGCTCAGGACGTGGCCCGGCGGGCCAAGCTGCTGCAAGGCCTGATCGAGATGGCGCTGGCGACGCCGGTCGAGCCGACCGAGATGCGCCGGCACTAGCTCCGCTCCGATCCGGCGCCTTGTAACCCGGCGAGCCGGCACCAAAATCAGGAGGATGCGACGCTTCGCCCCCCTCCTGCTCCTGGCTCTGGCGGCCCTTCCCGCGCACGCCCAGGTCTCGGACGACGCCCAGTTCCGCCAGCAGCAGGAGATCGGACGGCTGGATGCGGCGCGCGAGAACGCCCGCATCGAACGCGAGCGCTCAGGCTTCTCCAACCCGGCTCCGCCGACCACGACCCGCTCCGATCCCCGCGCCGCCTATGACCGCCAGCGACAGCAAGATCGCCTCCGCGACGACCAGAGGCGGATCGAGTCGGATAGCGACCGGCACCGCGCCGAGCAGCAGCGGCTCGAGCGCGAGCGGACCTTCGCGCCGCCGGCCGGGCAATAGGGCCGGCAGACGATGAATTGTTGACGTTTTTGGGCAAAGTGCCCAGGTTCGTGCCGAACCCAGGTCGTATTGATGGCAAGCGGTCACTTCAGCATGGTCGGACAGCACGTGCCCGCCGGACTCCGGGCATGACATCGTGGCGTGACACGCTGCTCCCCGCGGGCGCGACCATCCTCGATGCCGTTCAGTCGCTGCACCGGACCGGTGCCCAGATCTGCCTCGTCGCCGACGATGACGGGCGCCTGCTCGGGACCGTCACCGACGGCGACATCCGCCGGGGCATCCTGAAGGCGATCCAGCTCGATGCCGTCGTCTCCACGATCATGAACCGCGAGCCGCTGGTCGGCAGCCCTGCCGACGCGCCGGGCCAGCTCCTCGACGTCATGAAGCTCACCCATCTGCACCAGATACCGATCGTCGACGCGAACCGGCGGATCGTCGATCTCAAGTCCTGGAACGACCTGCTGCAAAGCGAGCGGATCCGCGACAACTGGGTGATCCTGATGGCCGGCGGCAGGGGCCATCGCCTGATGCCGATGACCGAGCACCAGCCGAAGCCGCTGCTGACGGTCGGGCAGAAGCCGCTGCTCGAATCGATCCTGGAGGGGCTGCTGTCCTTCGGGTTCCGGTCCTTCTTCATCTCGGTCAACTACAAGGCCGAGATGGTCAAGACGCATTTCGGCGACGGGCGCCGCTGGAACTGCGAGATCCGCTATCTCGAGGAAGAGACTCATCTCGGGACAGCCGGCGCCCTCAGCCTGTTGCCCGGGCGCCCGACCCAGCCGATCATCGTCATGAACGGCGACGTCCTCACCAAGGTGAACTTCGAGAACCTGCTCAAGTTCCACCAGGAGCAGGGCGCGGTCGCGACGATGTGCGTTCGAGAATACGAAACCAAGATCCCCTTCGGCGTGGTCGAGCTAGAGGACAACCGGATCCGCAGCATCGTCGAGAAGCCGACCAGCCGCTCCTTCGTCAATGCCGGCATCTACGTCCTCGATCCGTCGGTCCTCGATGACGTGCCCGCCGGCAAGCAGTTCGACATGACGGACCTGTTCAGCCGCCTGATTGCCTCCGGCCGCCCCGCTGCCGCCTTTCCGATCTGGGAATACTGGATCGACGTCGGGCGCATCGACGATTTCGAGAGGGCGAACGTCGACTATCCGCACCTGTTCGCCAGGTGACATCCCGCTCCGAATGAGGTTCAGCACTTAGATGTTTCGGTTTCCTCGTCGCCAGGCCGTCGACCTCACGGCTTTCTCCGCCGCCCCTCAATCGCTCGAAGCGAAGTACGGATTGCCGCGCGGCGTCCGCTTCTGCAGGTCCTGCGTGATCTCGAACCAGCGTCCGAACTCGGCGGTCGAATACGCGCACACGCAAGCCAGCGCCAAGGCCACCATCCGCCTCGACGACGACGGGGTCTGCGATGCCTGCCGGGTCGCTGCCCGCAAGAAGGAAATCGACTGGGCCGAGCGCGAGCGCCAGCTCCGCGACCTCTGCGACCGCCACCGCCGCACCGACGGACGCTACGACTGCATCGCGCCCGGATCGGGCGGCAAGGACAGCTTCTACGCCTCGCACATCCTCAAGCACCGCTATGGGATGCATCCGCTGACGGTGACCTGGGCGCCCCACATCTACACCGATTGGGGATGGCGGAACTTCCAGCGATGGATCGGAAGCGGCTTCGACAACTGCCTGACCACGCCCAACTCGCTCGTGCATCGGCTGCTGACGCGGCTGGCGGTGGAGACGCTGTTTCATCCGTTCCAGCCGTTCATCATCGGCCAGAAGGCCGTTGCCCCGAAGATGTCGATCCTGCACGACGTGCCGCTCGTCTTCTACGGCGAGAGCGAAGCCGAGTACGGCAATCCGATCGCGGAGATCGGCGAGGCGACACGCGACCGCGCCTTCTTCGCCGCAGCGGATAGCGACCACATTCACCTGAGCGGTGTTTCCATCGGCGAGCTCCGGCGCGAGTTCGGGCTCGACGCCAACGATCTGTCACCGTACATGCCGGCGGATCCCGAAGCTCTCCGCCGCACCGGAACCGAGGTCCACTATCTCGGCTATTATCTCAATTGGCACCCGCAGAGCTGCTACTACTACGCAGTCGAGCATGGCGGCTTCGAGGCCTCGCCCGAACGCACGCCCGGAACCTACAGCAAGTACAACAGCATCGACGACCGGGTCGACGACCTCCACTACTACACCACCCAGGTCAAGTTCGGGATCGGCCGCGCGACCTACGATGCGGCGCAGGAGGTGAGGTCGGGCGACATCACCCGCGAGGAGGCGGTGGCGCTGGTCAGGCGCTACGACGGCGAATTCCCCGAGCGGTTCATCGACGAGCTGTTCGCCTATCTCAGCCTGCCCGCCGCGGAGTTCCCGGTCGCCTCCCAGCTGTTCGAGCAGCCGGTGATGGACCGGGCGTACTTCATGCATCTCGCCGACCGTTTCCGCTCGCCGCATCTGTGGCGGCGGGAGGGTGAGGAGTGGCGCTTGAGGCACACCGTCTGGCAGGGCAACTGACCTTGGCCAACCTGCGGCTCATCCCGCGGCTCGACATCAAGGGTCCGGACCTGATCAAGAGCGTGCAGCTCGAAGGCGTGCGCAAGGTCGGAGACCCACGGACATTCGCGCGGCGCTACTATGCCGACGGGGCCGACGAGATCATCTACATGGATGCGGTCGCCAGCCTCTACAGCCGCGACACGCTGACCGAGCTGGTGCGACGGACGGCCGAGGAGGTGTTCGTGCCGATCACCGTCGGCGGCGGCCTTCGCACCGCCGACGACGTTCGCGCCATGCTGCGGGCCGGCGCCGACAAGGTCGCGATCAACTCGGCGGCGACGCAGCGGCCGGAGCTGATCCGCGAAGTGGCGGAGCGCTTCGGCGCACAATGCATGGTGCTGCAGATCGACGCCAAGCAGGCGCAGCCGCAGCGCTGGGAAGCACTGCGCGACGGCGGGCGCGAGCGCACCGGCCTCGACGTCGTCGAATGGGCGAAGCGCGCCGAGGGATTGGGGGCCGGCGAGATTCTCCTGACCTCTGTCGACCGCGAAGGTACGCGCCGCGGCTTCGACATCGACCTGATTCGCGCCGTCACCAAGGCCGTCTCGATCCCCGTGATCGCGAGCGGCGGGATGGGATCCATGGACCATCTTCTGGCCGCGGCCATCGAAGGGACCGCCGACGCCATCGCCATGGCGCATGTGCTGCACTACGGCGTTCTTGGCCTTCCTGAGATCCGCCGGCAGGCGCGCGTCCACGGACTGAAGGTCCGACCGATATGAGCAAGGTCACCGTCGTCGACTACGGCAGCGGCAACCTCCTGAGCGTGTGCCGGGCGCTCCGCCATTGCGGGGCCGAAGTCTCGGTCGTCGAAAGCGGCGCCGGGCTCGCCAGTGCCGACCGCCTGGTGGTTCCCGGTGTCGGCGCCATGGCGGATTCGATGCGGAACCTCGAAGCCCGCGGTCTCGTCGAGCCCCTCCGGGCCTTCGCCCGCAGCGACCGGCCGCTCCTCGGCATCTGCGTCGGCATGCAGGTCATGTTCGATGCAGGCGAGGAGTTCGGCGTCCACCCGGGGCTCGGGCTGCTGGGCGGGCGCGTCCGGATGATCCCGGGCAGCCGCGGGGATGGTACACGGCGCAAGATTCCCCACATCGGCTGGAACGCCCTCATTCCGGCTGCCCGCGTCAACGGCTGGGAGGGGACGATCCTGGCTGGCCTGCCGGAAGAGCCGGCAGCCTATTTTCTCCACTCGTTTGCTGTCGATCCCGACGACGACGGCGCGCGACTCGCGGAGTGCGAGCATGAGGGCGTCCGCGTCTGCGCGGCGGTCAAGTCCGGGCTCGTCTACGGGTGCCAGTTCCATCCGGAGAAGAGCGGCGAGGTGGGCCTGACGATCCTGAAGAACTTCCTGGCTCTATAGCGGCCGAGCCGTCGGCGCGCCCTGCAATCGCCGGGCAAGGTCGTCGCCGATGCGGCCGATCGTCGACGACCACGGAAGACGATAGCGGTGCGAATAGACGCGGACGTTCGGGAACCACGGGTAGCGGTCGGTGCCGAGCATCCAGAAATCGCTCTCCGGCGTCAGGAGCCAGAGCGGGACTCCGGCGGCCGCCGGCAGGCAGAACGCGGTCGTTCCGGTGGAGATCACCAGGTCCAGGACCACCGAAAGCGCGAGAATGCCTTCGAGGTCGTCCAGCAGGTCGAGATCGGGGAACTTGTGCACCGTCGCCCCGAGCACCGAGCGCACGCTTTCGATGTCGTCTTCCGACTCGCCGTACTGCAGCGAGATGAAGCGGGCTCCCGGACGAGTGAGAACGGGCGCCCACTCGAGAACCGGCGGATGGAAGCGGCGGGCGACGCCGTCTGTCCGGCGGCTCCGCCACGCGAAGCCGATCTTCGGCCCCTCGCCGAGTTCGGCGAGGCGTCGGCGCCAGTGCTCGACCAGGTCCGGGCGGGGCTTCAGGTATCCTCCCTCCGCCGGGAAGTCCTCGAGGCGCGCGCGATACCATCGGGCGAGGCTGCCCATCGGCACCTGCGCCGTGACATCGTCCGCCGTCAGGCGCGGATCGGAAGGCTCCCGCCTCGCGACGAACTCCAGCCCCGGCAGCGCGCGGGAGAACGGACCGATCATCCGCGAGTCGCACTCGACGAGCGCGCGCACGCCGCTGCGCTCGAGATCGGGAAGCATCGAGCCGTACACGATCTCGTCGCCGAGGCCCTGCTCGCCCCAGACCAGGAGCGCGCCACCCGGCTCCGACGGGCCTCGCCATAGCGGCATGCGGAATGGCCGCGGCTTGGTGATGTGCTCGCCGCTCGTCCGCCAGTCATAGCCGGCCCAGCCCCGGTCGAGATCGCCGGTCGTCAACTGCACCGTCCCGAGCCCATACCACCCGGGAGCGAACGTCGGATCCACCGCCAGGACCCGGCGGTACACGACCATGGTCTCGTGGAAATGGCCAAGCCAGCGCAGAGGACTGCCGATGTTGTTCAGCACCTCGACGTCGCTCGGGCTCAGCGCGATGGCCCGGCGCAGGCTCGCAACCGCGTCGCCGAGGCGCTCGACCTCCTCCAGAGCGAGACCGTAATTGGTATGCCCGCCCGCTCCGTGAGGATCGGAGGCGATGGACCAGCCGGCGAGGCGCAACGCATAGGCGGCATCCAGCCGCCGCCACAGCTCCGACAGGTTGGCGAGATACTCGGCCGAGCCGGGCGACAATGCCAAGGCCGCTTGCAGGCATCGGCGAGCCGGCTCCACCTTTCCGAGCTTCCGGAGGGCCGCGGCACGACCGTTGAGCAGGGATGCTGCCTGACCGGCGTCATCGGGGATCGGCATCGACGCGAGCGAATCCGCGGCGGCTTGCGCGTCGCCGAGCCTGAGGTAGGACACGCCGAGATTGATCCGCGCCGCCACCCAGTCCGGCCGCCCCGTCACCGCCCGACGCCAGAGCCCGGCGGCTCGCCGATGATCGCCTCGGGCGGAGGCGAGGTCCGCGAGGACGGAGACCGCATTTCCATTGCCGGGGTCGATGGAGAGGGCCTGCTTCGCTGCCGCGTTCGCTTGCGCCAATCGTCCGAGGCGGAAGAGGCAGAGGGCGCGGTCGGCCAGCCGGTCGGCGGAGACCGGCCCGGTCCGGCCGAGCCGGTCGAGCAGGTCCAATGCCCGGCTGAAGTCACCGACTTCGATCAGCGCATCGAGCAGCATCGACTCCAGGCGCGCCGACGACGCATGGCCGAGGCCGATGCGACAGGTGTCGATGACGGCCGCAAGAGCGCCTCGCGACCTCTGGATGGTCGCCAGGTTCTCGTAGTAGACGGCCACATCCGGTCGCACCTTCACCGCCTGCGCGATCAGGCCCTCGGCATCCGCCGAGTATCCTTCCTGATGGCGCAGTAAACCGAGGAGGTGGAGGGCATCGGCGTTGAGCGGAGCCCGGCGGAGAAGCTTGCTGTAGTGCTCTTTGGCTTCCTCGAGCCGCCCGGCCTGATGGCTCTTGAACGCCGCCTCGAAGATCTGCTGCAGCGCCCTGTCCATCACGTGCTTCCGTCGCGGCCGGGCACGATTAGCGGGTTTTCCCAGGCAGTGCAAGGCGACCTCAGCCCCGCCGGACTTGTGCCGGAGTCGCCTTCCAGACTAGAAAGCCTCGTGATCAACGGGCGCCGCATCCTCGCCGTGGTCTTGGCCCGCGGCGGGTCCAAAGGCCTGCCGGGGAAGAACCTGTTGCCGCTCGGCGGCAAGCCGATGGTCGCCTGGTCGGTGATCGCCGCCGGCGCGTCCCGACTCGTCGACCGGACCATCGTCTCGACCGACGATCCTGCCATCGCCGAGGCAGCCCGCGACGCCGGCGGCGAGGTGCCGTTCATGCGCCCGGCCGAGCTCGCGCGCGACGAGGCGACCGTCCACGAGTCGCTGATCCACGCCCTCGACCAGCTGGGCCAGCCCTTCGACTACGTGGTGGCGTTGCAGGCGACCTCCCCGTTGCGCATCGGCGCCGACATCGACGGCGCCATCGAGGCATGCGACTCGGCCGGCGCGACAACCTGCATCTCCGTGGTTCCCGCGCCGAAGTCGGTCTACTGGTCCTTCGCCATCGGAGGCACCGGACGCCTCGAACCGGTGCTGGACAGCCAGTGGCAGACCCGCCGTCGCCAGGAACTCCCGGCGGTCTATCAGCCGAATGGGGCCGTCTATGTCGCGCGTGTCGACTGGTATCGCCGGAATCTCACTTTCGTCGACCGGGACACGACACCCTATGTGATGCCGCCCGAGCGGTCTCTCGAGGTCGACTCTGCCCTGGACATGACGCTCATCAGCGCCCTATTTACCGGCAACAGCGCCACTTTCAGCGGGAAACCCAGCCGATGAACGAGCTCCTCAAGGGGAACTTCCAGACCAAGTCCCAGGTCACCGACGCCCCGGCGAAGCAAGAGACGCTCGAAGACCGGTTCGAACGTGAAGCGATGAAGCGGCTCGGCGGCAGCATCGCCTATGTCTCGAAGAAGAAGGTCATGTGGGACCTCAAGAACGACAAGGGGTGACATCCCCGGACGGCCCGCCGACCAGGCCGACTGCCCCAGGGGCCGGCAGCGTCGGCCGGGCGCTGGTCGAGGAACTCGGCCCGCTGACCTGGGAACGCCATGGCCCCATGGCCGTCGCCAATGCCGAGCGCAACCAGGCGGTTCTTCACCACGGTCGATCGATTGCCGAGCTTCGCGACGCACCCATCGGGCGCCGCGACAGCGCCATCGTCCTGGCGAACGGACCCAGCGTCGCCCGACGCGACCCCATCGCCGCGATCAAGAGCGCCGGCTATGACGGTGCGCTGATCGTCGCGGACAGCGCGATGATCTATTGCCTGAAGAACGGCGTCGTGCCGGATCTCGTGGTCACTGTCGACCCTCATCCGACTCGCATCGTCAGGTGGTTCGGCGACCCGACCCTGGTTCAGGAGGCGCCTGGCGGCGACGACTACTTCCGACGCCAGGATCTGGATCCCCGGCATGCCAACGAGCTCCGGGCGAACCGCGAAACCCTGGACCTGATGGGCCGCTACGCCAAGGGCATCCGGATCGCGCTTTCCACCTCGGCGTCGGAAGCCGTGGTCCGCCGGGCGATCGACCTCGGCATGGACATCTACTGGTGGAACCCGATGCACGACGATCCGGACCTGCCGGACAGCGTCACCCGCCGGGTCTTCGAGATGAACGGCATGCCCTGCATCAACGCCGGCGGCAACGTCGGCTCGGCCTCGTGGATGATCGCCCATGCGGTCCTGGGCAAGCGCGCGGTGGCGCTGGTCGGGTTCGATTTCTCCTACTACGCCGAGACCCCGCACTCCCGCACCCAGTATTACCGCGAGGCGATCGACCTCGTCGGAGAGGAGAATCTCGACGACGTGTTCATCTGGGTCCATAATCCGTATTTGGATCAGTGGTTTTATACGGATCCTGCCTATATGTGGTATCGCACGGCACTGCTCGACATGGCGAAGGACGCCGGGTGCGAGACCGTGAACTGCACTGAAGGCGGGATCGTCTTCGGTGAATCCATCCGCTTCGCGCCTTTGGCGAGCTTCCTCACCGCCGACCGCGCCTAAGGCTGGAGATCAGAGGGTCGCTTGGCCAAGGTCCTGCTCATCAACCCGACTGTCCGCGAAGAGGATGTGCCCCGGCACGTGCCCTACGGCATCGCGCTGCTGGCTGCCATCGCCATGAAGCGCGGCCATCTCGTGCAGGTCTACGACGAGAATGCCTGGCGCCGCGGCGAAGAAACGATCCGCGCCGTTCTTCGGGCCGATGACTGGGACACGGTCGCGCTCGGCGGCATCACCACAGCCTACGCCTCGATCAAGCGCATCGTCCAGATCGCGCGCGAAGTCTGCCCCAAGGCGACGATCATGCTCGGCGGCGG
>CAXNIC010000152.1:0-11237 GCA_964201945.1 Alphaproteobacteria bacterium | reverse complement strand
CGCAAGGTGGTCGCCCCCGGCGTCGCCCATCACACCACCATCCGCACCTTCCATTCCGCCCGCTTCATGGAAGATCCGCTGGCGGTCCAGTGCAACCTCGTCGGCAATCCGCTGCACGAGGAGCAGCTCGAGATCATCCGCATGCTGGGCGACGTCTACGCGCTCAACACGGTGATCGACGAGGAGCGCAACCTCGCCTTCGTCTCCTTCGGCGAGATCATCGAGAGCCATCTCGCCGCCGTCGCCTTCGTCGAGGCGGCGACACGGATCCCGATCGGCCGCCGCTTCTCCACAATCGTGACCTCGGCCGCGGGCTATCCCTTGGACAAGACCTACTACCAGACGGTCAAGGGCATGGTGACGCCGCTCGACATCCTCGCCCCGGGCGGAACCCTGATCATCGCGTCGGAATGCTCGGAAGGCTTCG
Organism: Alphaproteobacteria bacterium; assembly: GCA_964201945.1. Classification (GTDB taxonomy): domain Bacteria; phylum Pseudomonadota; class Alphaproteobacteria; order SHVZ01; family SHVZ01; genus SHVZ01. Next base: position 10,810 of record CAXNIC010000152.1, on the reverse strand, counting down.
GCTCGCCCGAGTTCCGCGAAGCGCAGAAGCGCCTGGTCGAGCTCGGCCCCGACCGCTTTCTCGCGACTCTGACCGCGAAGTCCCTGGCCGACATCGACGAATGGCAGACCGAGATGCAGCTGAAGCCGATGCGCCGCGGCCGCATCCAGCTCTATACGACCGGCCTCGGGCCTGAGGATCTCTCGATCACCGGCGTCGAAGCGATCGGGTCGGTCGAGGCGGCGGTCGGCGCCAGCATCGGGCGCAGCGGCGACCGCAGCGTCGCGGTCATTCCCGAAGGCCCCTATGTGGTCCCGGTCTACGGCGACGCCGCGGCCGACTAGCCTTCAAAACCAACGCGTGTGCTGCGCGCTTGCCGGAATCCCGGAGAGTGCGCAGAATGGCCTCTCAATGATCGGACCGTCTCCGCCAAGGGGCAACGAGGTCCATTCACACCAGGGAGGTATTCCAACCATGCGCCGTCGCGACATCGTCCGTTCATGCCTGGCCGCCACCGCAGCGATGCTGCTGGCGTCCGCTCCCGCCAGCGCCCAGCAGGTCATCACGCTGCACGGCGCGTCCCAGTTCAACGACGACCACGCCTTCACCAAGGCGATGGTCAAGTTCGAGGAGCTGGTGAAGCAGTACTACGGCAAGCCGATCACCTTCGTGCTGCACAAGAACAGCGAGCTCGGCCTCGAGAAGCAGTATTTCGAATACATGGCACAGGGGAAGGCGGTCGACTATGCCATCGTCTCGCCGGCGCACATGTCGACCTTCTCCAAGGCCGCGCCCTTCATCGACGCGCCCTTCCTGTTCCGTGACCTCGACCACTGGAACAAGGTGCTCGACGCCGACCTCCTGAAGCCGATCGCCGACGAGATCAACGAGAAGGCCGAGGTGATGCTGATCGGCTATGCCGGCGGCGGCACCCGCAACATCTTCGTCAACAAGCCGGTGAAGAACCTGGCCGAGATCAAGGGCCTCAAGGTCCGCGTCCAGGGCGCGCCGATCTGGTCGAAGACCTTTGCCGCGGCCGGCATGGCGCCGACCGTGATCGCTTACAACGAGGTCTACAACGCCATCCAGAACAACGTCATCGCCGCCGGCGAGAACGAGGCCGCCGGCGTCGAGCAGATGAAGTTCTTCGAGGTCGCCCCGCACCTGGCGATGACCGAGCACGCCATCACCATCCGGCCGCTCTGCTTCTCGGCCAAGACGTTCAAGGGCCTGCCCGCCGACCTGCAGGCGGCCATCGTCAAGGCCGGCAAGGAAGCCGGCGCCTATGGCCGCAAGGTGGAATCCTCGGAGGACACCCAGAAGCTCGACGCGCTGGAGAAGGCCGGCAAGCTGAAGCGGATTCCGTTCGCCGACCGTGACGCCATGAAGAAGCTGGTCGATCCGGTGATGGCGCAATACGCCAAGGAGATCGAGGCCGACCGGATCTTCGCCGCCATCGTCAATCTGAAATAGCCATCCTCGTCGACGCCGCGGTCGGTCCTCACCGGCCGCGGCTTCCATCTCCTCTGACATGCGGGGACTCATGACCGGAGTGCCGATCGGCGGCAGCCCGTGGCGCCGCCTGATGGCGGCCTATCACCGCCTGCTGTCCGCCCTGCTGATCTTCTCCGTCGCCATCCTTATCATTCCGGTCGCGCTGCAGATCTTCTCGCGCTTCACCCATCTGATCCCGCACTACATCTGGACCGAGGAGATGGCGCGGTTCCTGTTCATCTGGACGATCATGATCGGCGCCATGATCGGGGTGCGCGAGCGGGGCCATTTCGAGGTCGATCTCTGGCCCCGCCTCGGCCCGAAGGCCGAGGCGGGGGTGCGGCTCCTGGTCTCTGTCGCTGTGCTCGCCGTCGCCCTGGTATTCGTCTGGTCGGGGATCGAGTTCACCCGTTTCGCCTGGAGGCGCATCTCTGAGCTGGCCGAGCTTCCGCTCTGGCTGATCCACATCGCCTGGCCGATCACCGGCGTCACCTGCGTGCTCTTCCTCGCCGAGCAGATGTACGACAATCTTCGCATTCTGTTCGGGAGATCGGCATGACCGGCGCGGTCCTCAGCCCGGGCGAGGCCGCGGCGATCCTGTTCGGGCTTTTCTTCCTCCTGCTGGCGCTTCGCGTGCCGGTCGCCTTCTCGCTCGGGCTCGCCTGCCTACCGATCCTGTTCATCGAACCCCGGCTCTCGGCGATGACCTTGGTCCAGGAGACTTTCAACGCCTACAACTCGTTCATCCTGCTGGCGGTGCCGTTCTTCCTGTTGACCGCCAATCTGATGAACGTCGGCGGCATCACCGACCGCTTGCTGCGGCTGTCGCGCGCCATGGTCGGTCACTTCCCGGGGGGCCTCGCCCAGATCAACGTCGTGCTGTCGATCTTCTTCGCCGGCATCTCCGGCTCGTCGACCGCCGACGCCGCGAGCCAGTCGAAGCTCTTCATCGAAGCCCAGCGCAAGGAAGGCTACGACGACAGCTTCTCGGTGGCGATCACCGCCGTCTCAGCGGTGCTGGCCGTCATCATCCCGCCCTCGATCCTGATGATCGTCTGGGGCGGCGTGCTGACCGTGTCGATCGGGGCGCTGTTCCTGGCCGGCATCGTCCCCGGCCTGCTGATCGGCTTCGTCCAGATGGCGACTGTCCACGCCTACGCCAAGCATCGGGGATATCCCACATACCCGCGCTCGACCTGGCGCGAACTCGTCGTTGCCTTGAGCGTTTCGGTCCCGGCACTGATGACGCCGATGATCATCATCGGCGGCAAGATCTTCGGCTGGTTCACCGCGACCGAGTCCGCCTGCATCGCCGTCCTCTACGCCGCGGTTCTCTCGCTCATCGTCTATCGCGAGATGGACCTGAAAGGGCTGAAGGAGGCGCTTCTCGACACGGGCAGGCTGGCCGGCGTCGCGCTGTTCTGCGTCGGCACGGCGAGCGCCTTCGGCTGGCTGCTCGCCTACTACCAGATCCCGAAGGCGATCCTCGCCGGCGTCGGCGCCTGGGAAATGGGGCTGACCACCACCGGCTTCTTCATCGCCGCCGTCTTCCTGGTCGTCGGCTGCTTCCTCGATGCCATCCCGGCGATCATCATCGTAGGCAGCATCCTGCAGCCGCTGGCCAAGGCCGTCGCCATGGACCCGGTCCACTTCGCCATGATCGGCATCGTGTCCCTGGCCTTCGGCCTGGTCACGCCGCCCTACGGGCTCTGCCTCATGATCGCCTGCTCGATCGCCGGGATCCGCATGATCGACGCGCTCAAGGACACGTTCATCATGCTGCTGCCGATGCTGGGTGTCCTTGCGCTCGTGATCCTCTGGCCGGCGGTCACGCTGTTCCTGCCGTCGCTGATCTCACCCGAGTTCCTGCGATGACAGGCCGCCGCCGTCGCGCTGTGTCACCTCGCGCACGGTGAGCGTCCGCTCCTCGTCCGCGCGCGTGCGCCAGCGGATCGACTGGCCGACCTTGAGGCCGATCAGCGCCGCGCCGACGGGGGTCAGCACCGAGAGACGGCCCTTTTCCATGTCGGCCTCCTCCGGATAGACCAGGGTCACGTCGTGGCGCTCGCCCTGGTCGTCGTCGAAGACCACGCGTGCGCCCATGATCACCACGTCGGCGGCAACCTCGCGCGTCGGCACCACCCGGGCACGCTCCAGCTCCTGGCCGAGATAAGAGGCGACCTCGGGGAGCTTGTACTCGGCCGCGCTCGCCAGCTGATCCAGCCGGCTGAAATCGGCGGCGCCAAGGGTGATCTGGGGAAGGGTGGTGTCGGTGTTCATCGTCGCCTCCAAACGGGATGCGCAAAACCGCTCTCCCGAGCGGTCATAGGTCAGGAAGAAGGAAGAAGAATGAGCCCCGGCAAGCCGGGCGCACCGAGGGGATCAGGCGGCCGGTGCCGGGGCTAGTACGCCCTTTGGGGCGCGGCCCAATCGCGCGATTTCAAGCCATCTGCATGTGCGCGGGGGACGGGCCATGAAGTGCATATAGGGCCGGCCCGGACGATTTCAACCGGGCACCGGCAAAGGCCGGCTTCAGCGCGGAATCGCCTCGCGGGCGAGCTTGTCGACGCGCTCGTTCTCCGGGTGGCCAGAATGGCCGCGGACCCAGATCCAGTCGACATCGTGGGGGGCCGCCGCCGCGTCCAGGCGCTGCCAGAGATCGACGTTCTTCACCGGCTTCTTGTCGGCGGTCTTCCACCCTCGCGCCTTCCAGCGGGGCAGCCAGGAGGTGATGCCGTCCCGGACATACTGACTATCCGTATAGAGATTCACCTTCACCGGCCGGCTCAGCGTCTCCAGCGCCTGGATCGCCGCCATCATCTCCATACGGTTGTTGGTCGTTGCAGATTCGCCACCGGAGAGTTCGCGCTCGGCGCCGTTGTAGCGGAGCAAGGCGCCCCAGCCGCCAGGCCCCGGATTTCCGGAGCAGGCGCCGTCGGTGAAGATCTCGACCGGCCCTTTCGCCGCGGGCGCCTTCATGCCGGATCGAGGCCGTAGCCCTCCGGCCCGTTGACCCGCTGATGGAACTGCAGCTTGGCCCAGTATTCCAGCGGGTCCTTCGGCTTCACCAGCGCCCCCTCGGGATGGTTCAGCCAGTCGTAGAGGCGGGTGAGGAGGAAGCGTAGCGCCGATCCCCGGCAAAGCACCGGCAGCGCCGCCGTCTCCTTGGCCGACAGCGGCCGACGCCGCTGATAGGCGGAGGCCAGCAGCCGCGCCTTGGTGACGTTGAAGGCGTGGTCGGGCTCGAAGCACCAGGCGTTCAGGCAGATCGCCAGGTCGTAGACGAGGAAGTCGTTGCAGGCGAAGTAGAAGTCGATGAGGCCGGAGACCTTGTCGTCGAGGAAGAAGACGTTGTCCGGGAACAGGTCGGCATGGATCACGCCTTCGGGCAGCGCGCTCGGCCACACGCCTTCGAGATAGGCGAGCTCGGCCTTGATGCCGGCGCCGAGGCCCGCCTTGATCTCATCCGCGCGCGCCTCGCAGGCGGCGACGAGCGAGCGCCAGCCCGGGATCGAAAGCGCATTTTGCCGGCGCATCTCGAAGCCTTCCTGGGCCTGATGCAGGCGCGCCAGCGCGTCGCCGAGGCCGGCGCAATGCGCCGCCGTGATGCGGCGTGGCCACAGACCTTCGAGGAATGAGACGATCGCCGCCGGCCGGCCGTTGAGGCGTCGGAGCGTCTGTCCGTCGCGGGCATGGATCGGCGTCGGGCAACTGAGGCCGTGTGCCGCCAGATGCTCCATCAATCCGACGAAGAACGGCAGATCCTGCGGCGCCACCCGCTTCTCGTAGAGGGTGAGGATGTAGCTCGCCTTGGTGGTGCGAACGAGGAAGTTCGAATTCTCGACACCCTCGGCGATGCCGGCGAAGCTGACCACCTGTCCGATGTCGTAGTCGGCGACGAAGCGCTCGAGATCCTCGTCGCTGACCTGGGTGTAAACCGCCATGCGCCGAGTCTTAGGCCACGAGCTGGCGCGGCAGGCGGAAGGTGATGTCTTCCTCGGCCACGGTGATCTCTTCGATCGCAACCCGACGCCGGGCACGCAGCGCCTCGATCAGCTCCTCGACCAGAAGCTCCGGTGCCGAGGCGCCGGCGCTGATGCCGAGCGTGCCCACGCCGTCGAGCCAGGACCAGTCGAGGTCGGACGCCCGCTGCAGCAGGTAGGCCTTGCTGCCGGCGACTTCGGCCACCTCGACCAGGCGGCGCGAGTTCGAGGAATTGGGAGCGCCGATAACGATGACCGCATCGGCCTTGGGCGCGATCGCCTTGACCGCCGCCTGGCGGTTGGTGGTGGCGTAGCAGATGTCCTCGCGCCGGGGGCCGACGATGGCGGGAAAGCGGCGCTTCAGGATCTCGACTATGCCGGCGGTCTCGTCCACCGACAGCGTCGTCTGGGTCGTATAGGCAAGCCGGTCGGGCGTCGGCACCGCAACGGTCTCGGCATCAGCGGCGGTCTGCACCAAGGTCATGGCGCCGTCGGGAAGCTGCCCCAGCGTTCCCACCACTTCCGGATGGCCGGCATGGCCGATGAGGACGACGTGGCGGCCGTCGCGATGCTGGCGCTCGGCCTCGTTGTGCACCTTGGTCACCAGGGGGCAGGTCGCATCCACCGAGACCAGATGACGCCGGTCGGCCTCGGCCGGAACCGCCTTCGGCACGCCATGAGCGGAAAAGACCACCGGCTTCCCGTCCGGCACCTGGTCGAGCTCGTCGACGAAGACCGCGCCCTTGGCTTCCAGCGACTCGACGACGAAGCGGTTGTGGACGATCTCGTGGCGCACATAGACCGGGCGGCCGTACTTGGCGAGGCAGGCCTCGACGATCTGGATCGCCCGGTCGACGCCGGCGCAGAAGCCGCGCGGACTGGCGAGCAGAACGGTCAGGGAGGCGAGTTCGGGCGTCGAGGTCACGGCGCTTTCCGGTCGGGTTCGCAGCCTTGTGCCGGCCGTGACCCTTAACTAAAGTCGCGGCGACCCTAATACACGGCGAGAGCCGAAGGAAGCGCGTTCATGGCCGATGCGATCCCCGCTCAGAAGGCACCCTACGGGGTCGCCGTCGAGGCGGGCAAAGTCTATTTCTGGTGTGCCTGCGGACGGTCGAAAACGCAGCCCTTCTGCGACGGAAGCCATCGGGACACCGGCATCACGCCGGTTCAGTACCGCGCCGAGAAGACCGGGCAGGTCTTCTTCTGCGGATGCAAGACCTCCGGGACCAAGCCGCTCTGCGACGGCTCGCACAACCGCCTGTGACCCACCCGATCCGCGCCCTCGGCGCCCTCCTGCTCCTCGGTCTGGCCGCCTGCACGTCGACGCAGGCGCCCCCGCCCGGCGGCTGTCCCAAGGTCGCCGTGCTGGGCGAGCTGGCCGAGCTCGTGCGCTTTCGCCCGGGCACCGGACGCGACCTCACCGACGTCGAGCTCCAGGCCAAGTTCAGCACCCTCGCCTTCGGCTGCAAATACGACAAGCAGTCGGTCGAGATCGAGATCGACCTCGAGGTCGAGGCGGCACGTGGGCCGGCCATGGCCCAAGGCAAGGCGAGCTTCCAGTACTTCGCCGCGGTCACCAACCCGGCCGGCGAGATCGTCGCCAAGGAGCCGTTCGACGCGACGATCGAGTTCAAGGGCAACGCCACCAAGCTCGTCGTCGCCGACGTGCTGACGCAGCGCATCCCGCTGATCGACCGCAACTCCGGCCCGAACTGGACCATCCTTCTCGGCCTGCAGCTCACCGACGAGCAGCGGGAGTGGATCAGGCGGCGGCAGACGCGCTGACCGCCCAAGGGAGGACACCATGCGCATCCTGGTCGTCAACCCGAACACCACCGCCTTGATGACGGCGACGATCGATCACGCCGCGCGCAGCGTCGCCGCGCCCGGAACCGAGATCGTCACCCTCAACCCCGACAAAGGCCCGGTCTCGATCGAGAGCCAGTACGACTCGGCCTATTGCGTCCCCGGGATGCTGGAGCTGATCCGCGCCGGCGAGGCCTCGGGCTTCGACGGCTATGTCGTCGCCTGTTTCCGCGACCCCGGGCTGGAAGCTGCGCGCGAGATCGCGACCGGTCCGGTGGTCGGCATCGCCGAGGCGGCGATGCATGCGGCGAGCCTGATCGCCAGCGGCTTCACCATCGTCTCGACCCTGCCGCGATCGGTGCCCGTCCAATACGCGCTTGCCCGCAAATACGGCTTCGAGCGGCACCTGAAGAAAGTCAGGGCCGCCGGCATCCCTGTGCTCGAGCTCGAGGATCCCAGGTCCGGCGCGGCCGACAAGGTCAAGGCGATCGTCGAGACGGCGATCGCCGAAGACGGCGCCGAGGCGATCCTGCTGGGATGCGCCGGCATGGTCGAGCTCGCCCGCCGCCTCACCGACGAGACCGGCGTGCCCGTGCTCGACGGCGTGACCGCCGCGGTCAAGATGGTCGAGGCGCTGGTCGGCCTCGGCCTCAGGACCAGCAAGGTCTGCGCCTATGAGCAGCCGCGGGCCAAGCCCTACTCCGGCATCTTCGCTGCCGCCGCGCCGGGAACCAAGCCGGCAAAGGCCGCGGAGTAGCGGCTTCGCGCCATGCGGCGCCTGGCGCTCCTGATCTTGGCGCTCCTCCTCGCCGCGCCCGGCGAGACTCTCACCGGAACCGTCGTCGATGCGGCCGGACAGCCCGTCGAGGGCGCCCGCGTGCGGCTCCGCTCGTCGTCGGCCTTCACTCTCACTACGCCCGACGGCCGCTTCACCCTCGCCGATCCCAAGGCCGCGCCCGGAGGCGAGATCACCGCCGCCAGCCCCGGCCACATCATCGGCGGGGCGACGCTGAAGGAAACGGTCTCGACTACCGGATCCAGCTGCCGGCGATCCCCGCCGGCGACGATCCCACCTATCCCTGGGTCACCGCTTTCCCTGAAGATGATCAGGCACCCCGGACCGATTTCGGCCGCGAGCCCTGCGGTGCCTGTCACCGACGCATCCTCGCCGAATGGCAGGGCTCGGCCCATGCGCGTGCCGCGACCAACCAACGCTTCCTCGCCTTCTTCGACGGCCGCAATCCTCTCTCCTTCAAGCGCAGCAACCCGGTCACCAGTGACGGCTGCGGCAATTGCCACGCGCCGATGGCGACGGGAGAAGACCCGAGAGAGGCGACCGGCGTCGCCGCCGAGGGAGTCGGGTGCGATCTCTGCCACAAGATCACACAAGCGCGGCCGGGTCAGGGCGACCAGACCGGCGTTCGCGCCGTCGATCTGCGGCGCCCGCCGTTCGGCCGCCAGACCATCTTCGGCCCCTTCGACGACGTGCCGCGCGGACGCGACGTCTTCGCCCCGGTCTTCACCGAGAGCCGTTACTGCGCCGCCTGCCATCAGGCCCGCGCCGGCAGCGTCTTCACCTATTCGGAGTTCGAGGAATGGCAGGCGAGCCGCTTCGCCCGCGACGGCGTCACCTGCCAGTCCTGCCACATGCAGGGCGACGGCAAGGCGACGACGATGAGCGATCTCGGGCCGGGGCGGATCGAACGCGACCCGAAGACGCTTTCGAGCCATCGCTTCCACGACGCGCTCTCGCCCGGCTTCCTCGCCGACTCCATCGGCCTCAGCCTGACGGCCCGGATCGATGGCGACACGATCATCGCCGAGGTCGACGTTGCCAATCGCGGCGCCGGCCATCACCTGCCGGCGGGATCGCCGATGCGCCACATGCTGCTGGTGGTCAATGCCGAGGCCGGTGGCATGGTCCTGCCGATGTCCGAGGGATCGATCCTGCCCGTCTGGAGCGGTTCGCCACTGGACGGGCGCCCGGGCCGCGCCTTCACCAAGCTGCTGGCCGACAGCGAAGGACGTCAGCGGGTTCCGCCGTGGCGCGCAACGGCGGAGGTGAGCGACACGCGCATCCCCGCAGACGGTCAGGATCGCTCGCTCTATCGCTTCCGCGCGGATCGTCCGGGGCCGGTCCGGGTGACCGCCACTGTCCTGATCCGCCGCACGTTCCCTGACTGGGCGGAGACGGCCGGCGTCGAAACCGGCGAGATCACCGCCGCACGAACGACCGTGATCGTCCCCCGCTAGAGACGGCCGCTACTTCGGCCCGTGGCCGGGGAAGCCGGCGGCGCCGTAGCTGGTGGCGTCGATGGTCAGCATCGCCGAACCCTCCGGCGGCTTGGCGCCGAACCATGCCAGGTAGATGCCGGCGAGCGCCCCGTCCCGCTTCATGTCCTCGACGATGAGCTCGACGCGGTTGCGGAAGGCGGCATCGTCCTGACGAAACGCGAAGGCGACCGAGCGGCCGGTCAGCACGGTGAAGCCGTTCCGCACCAGCTTCACCTGCTTCACCGCCTGGAGCGCCAGGGGCAGGTCGAGGATGGCGGCATAGACTTTCCGGTCGACCACCGCGAACGGCACGTCGGCGGCGCGGTCGAGCCTCTGCACCTCGAAGCCGATCCGGCTCGCATTCTCGCCGGCCCAGCCGTCGGCGGCGCTACCGCGAACGAGCGCTACGGTCTTGCCCTTCAGCTCGTCCAGCGACTTGAGGTCCGAGTCGTCGGAATGCAGAAGCACGCCGAAGCCCATCGAGAGATAGGGCTCGGTGAACAGCATCTGCTGCGCCCGCTCCTGGGTGACGGCGATGGGCGCGGCGATGAACTCATAGCGCTTGGCATTCAGGCCCGGGAAGAGGCCGGCGACCGGCGTCTCGATCACATCGACGCCCGGACGCCCGAGGCGCTTGGCGATCTCCCAGGCGACGTCGACGGAGAAGCCCGCGATCTTGCCGTCGGGCTGGCGGTAGGCGAAGGGCGGAAAGGTGAGGTCGGACCCCACCGTCAGCGGCCGGAAGGCGCCGGGATCGGCGATCGGCGGGCTGGCGGGGGCCTGGGCTCGCGCGTCCGCCGCCCCGACCGTCAGGGCCAGAGCCAGCAGCAGCACGGAGCGGAAGATCCTCACCTTAACGCGACTCCTTCAACGTCCCTGGCCGATCGATACACCGGCAAGGTGACGGTTCGATGGCTTCACTCCGGCGGCGAGACGGCGCCGGCCCGGGCGGTGATCACGCCGTAGTGCTCGATCCGGCGATGACGGGCGAAGTCAAAAATGGTCTCCCTGCCCATGCGCGCCAGATCGAGATCGCAGTCGAAGGCGATCAGCTCGTCTCCGACCGTGGACACGCGTGCCACCACCTCGCCCGAGGGTTGCACGATGCAGGTGCCCCCGATCATGCCGACACCCTCCTCGACCCCGGCCTTGGCCACGGCCACCACCCAGGTGGAATTCTGGTAGGCGCCGGCCTGGAGGACGAGGTCGTTGTGGAACATGCGGAGATGGTTCGGCTCGAAGGCGGCGGCGTTGCGGTCGGGGGTATTGTAGCC
>CAXNIC010000151.1:0-11351 GCA_964201945.1 Alphaproteobacteria bacterium | reverse complement strand
AGGGCGGAACCAAAGGGCGGTACCTGGGTATTAACGGATCACTATCTGCGGAAGCGCGCGGGCCCGCATGGTCCGCACCTCGACGGCCGTGTTGCCGCCAACCCACGAATGGGGAAGAGAGATCCATGAAACTCCATCGCCTACTGCCTTGCCTCGCGGCCGTCTTGCTGACCGCCGCCTGCAGCGGCATCGCCGAGCCCAATCGGACCGATGCCATGAACCTCCCGCCGCACCCTGATCGTTTCCAGCAGGAACTCGCTGACGGTTATCGCAAGCTCGGCCAGTTCGAAGACAGCCGCTGGCATTGGGACTACATCCCGGCGAACATCTTCTACGAGAAGGCCGTCATGGCCGGTCGCGGCCAGCCGGTCCCGGTCGGCGACCCGATCGAGTGGGATCGTCGTCGCGGCCACCCGCCGATGTTCGGCCACTGGGTCGTCGGCTTCGAGAACAAGCGCAATCTCGCGACCGCGCTCGACTACCGCGGCCGCCTCGAGGCCTGGATCGTCGCCACCAAGGCGCGCGATCCGATCACCACGGCCCGCCAGCAGGTCGCCTTCGAGTGCTGGCTCGAGCAGACGGCTGAGGACGACTGGGAAGAGGTCGAGCTCTGCGGCCTGAACCCCGCACTCTGGGTTGTCGCCCAGCAGACGACCACCGTGGTCACCCCGGCCCCGACGCCGGCCCCGGCGCCGAAGACCTACCTGGTGTTCTTCGACTTCGACCGCTCGGACATCACGCCTGAGGCCGCTGCCATCATCCGGCAGGCTGCCGACGACGCGAAGCGCGGCGCCGTCCGTCTGATCGTTGCGACCGGCCACGCCGACCGCTCCGGCCCGACCGACTACAACCAGCGTCTCTCCGAGCGCCGTGCCGTTGCGGTCAAGGGTGCGCTGATCCGCGAAGGCCTCGCTCCGAACTCGATCCAGACCACCGGACGGGGTGAGAACGACAACCTGGTCGCGACCGCCGATGGCGTCCGCGAGCCGCGGAACCGCCGGGTCGAGATCTCCTTCCGGTAAACCGCAGAGCACCACGTCGTGACGAAAACGGGCCGCCGGACTTCCGGCGGCCCGTTCCATTTGGGGTTGCCGTTCGGCCGAAAACACGACCGAAATCCTAAGAGTGCGAGGCGTCCGCAACAGGTGCGCGGTATCCAGGTAACATGAGCCCGCCGAAAATGTCGGTCCGTGAAGGGCCGACCGAAAGACGGCCGCGCAGCGGCTGTCATTTCCAAAAGGGGGGCACGCTCATGAAGCTTCACCGCCTGATACCAAGCCTCGCCATCGCTCTGCTGCTGGCGGCTTGCGCCGACCCGAACCTCGCAGCGGGACCGCGAACCACCACCGATCGTTTCCTGCTCGCGCTGGCCGACGCCTACAAGGCGCGCGGCGACGTCGAGGCCGCCGAGACCGATCCTGTCGGCGCGAACATGATGTACGAGAAGGCCGGTGCCGCCGCCCGCGGGCAGAACGTCCCGGTCGGCGACCCGATGGAATGGGATCGCCGGCGAGGCCATCCGCCGATGTGGGGCCGCTGGGTCGTCGGCTTCGACAATCGGCGAACCCTCGCGACCGCGCTCGACTACCGGGCACGGCTGGCGCCCTGGATCGAGGCGACGAAGGCACGCGACCCCGCGACGGCCGCGGCCCAGCAGGTCGCCTTCGAGTGCTGGCTCGAGGAAATGTCCGAGGACCACGTCGAGGACCTCGCAGGGTGCGGCCTCAATCCCGCCCTCTGGCAGATCGCAGCGGCACCGCCGCCGGCTCCGGCCCCCGCACCGGCGCCCGCCCCCGCCGCGCCGAAGACCTATCTCGTCTTCTTCGACTTCGATAAGTCCGAGATCACGCCCGAGGCCGCGCGGATCATCAAACAGGCCGCCGACGATGCGAAACGCGGCAGCGTCCGCCTCGTCGTGGCCACCGGTCATGCCGACCGTTCCGGTCCGACCGACTACAACCAGCGCCTCTCCGAGCGCCGCGCCAATGCGGTCAGGGGCGCGCTGATCCGCGAAGGCATCGCCGCGAACACCATCCAGGCGACTGGACGGGGCGAAGGCGACAACCTGGTGCCCACGGCCGACGGCGCCCGCGAGCCCCGGAACCGCCGGGTCGAGATCGCCCTGCGGTAAGCGAACGCCTGGACGTGACGAAGACGGGCCGCCGGACCTCCGGCGGCCCGTTTTCCATTCCGGACCGTCCACATGTCGCCACAAATCCGGTATGGGATAGGACCATGATCCGCCTCATTCCCCGCCTCGCCGCCCTTCTCGCCCTCGCCGGCTGTGCCGCCACCGGCATCGCCGGCGATCCGATCACCCGCACCTTCCAGTGGGGTGACGTCATGGCCGGCAACGACCTCCGCCGGAGTTGCGGACCCGGTGCTCCCGAACGCTGGCGCTTCATCTACAACGGCAGCTATTCCGAGCAGGTCCGGGTCTACGAGATCGAGGCCGGGGGGCTGGAGACTCGGATCTTCGATCGCCCCAACCTCGCGCATCTCGGCACGATCGAATTCGACCAGTTCATGCGCGGCGCCGCCGTGCGCACGCCGATCACGCAGACCGACCTCCGTCAGATCGTCAGCGTCTGGGAAAACGACCTGCCGCGGGCCGTCCGCCCCGGCGATCATCTGCGCTCCGACCGCTTCTTCTGGACCACGGCCGGCTGCCGCGACGGCCGGTTCGTCGTCGCCGCCTTCAACTACCCGGCCGACGCCTCGACTCCCTTCGCCTTCCCGGGTGAGCTCGCCCGCTTCGACCGCAGCGGCCGGCCGTTCAACCCGCCGCGCCCGATCGCCCGAGACGCGGGCGTACTCGCCGACTTCACCCCGAACCGCCACGACCGCAGCAGTGCCGACGGAGCCCGGTTCCTGCTGAAGGTCACCGAAGACGGCATCCAGCAGGGGTATTGAGGCTCGTGACCGCGGTCGACGTCGACTGGGGCGAGCGCGGGCTCGCCCGCCTCCTGGTTCGCGTCGATGCCGTCGCCATCGTCGACGTGCTGTCGTTCTCCACCTGCGTCTCGGTCGCCGCCGACCGCAACATCGCGATCCATCCGGTGGCGATCGGCCTCGACGGCGTCGACCTTGCCCGACGCCTCGGCGCCCGGCTCGCCAAGCGGCGCAGAGAAGCCGGCTCGAACGACCTCAGCCTGTCACCAATGAGCCTTCTAGGGGCAGCGCCGGGCAGCACCGTCGTCCTCCCCTCGCCCAACGGCTCAGCCCTGTCGGCGATCGCCTCCGGTGCCCCGGAGGTCGTCGTCTTCGCCGGCTGCCTTCGCAACCGTCGCGCGGTCGCCGGGGCCATGGCCGGCTTCGCTCGTGTCGGCATCGTCGCCGCCGGAGAGCGCTGGCTGGACCAGAGCCTGCGGCCGGCGATCGAAGACTGGCTGGGCGCCGGCGCGATCGTCGATGCGCTTGCCGGTGCCTCGCTCTCCGCCGAGGCCGAGTTCGCGCGGACCGCCTGGCGCGCAGCCCAGGCGGACCTGATGCGCCTGATGCATGGCAGCCTCTCCGGACAGGAACTGGCGGCCGAGAACCACTCAAGCGATGTCGACATCGCCGCCGAGCTCGACGGGTCCGATCAGGCGCCCCGATTGAGGGATGGCGCCTACCGAGCCTGACGAACGCCTAGGCTGCGTCCTCTTCGGTGCCCTTGCGGCGGAGATGCCGGGCCTCCTCGGCGACGGCGCGGGCATCGGCGTCGTAGACCACCCGCTCTTTCCCTGAGAGCACCAGGAAGCGCTTGCCCTTGGCCCGGCCGATCATGGTCAGGCCGACCTTCTCCGCCAGCTCGACGCCCCAGGCGGTGCAGCCCGACCGCGAGACCAGGATCGGGATCCCCATCTGCACGGTCTTGATCACCATCTCGGAGGTCAGCCGGCCCGTCGTATAGAAGATCTTGTCGGCGCCCGAGACCCGGTTCATCGCCATCCAGCCGGCGACCTTGTCGACGGCGTTGTGGCGGCCGACATCCTCCATGTAGACCAGCGGCCGGTCCTGCTCGCAGAGCACGCAGCCATGGATGGCGCCGGCCTCCAGGTAGAGGCTGGGCACCGAGTTGATCTTGCGGGACAGCGTGTAGATCCAGGAGGTGCGGATCTCGGCCTCGGCCGGCAGGCGCGAGGCATCGAAGGTCTCCATGACGTCGCCGAAGGCGGTGCCTTGGGCGCAGCCGGAGGTCAGGGTCTTCTTCCGGAGCTTGGTCTCGAAGTCGGTGGTCGTCGGCGTCCGCACCACCACCGTCTCGATATCGGGATCGTAGTCGATGCCGTCGACCGGATCGCCGGCCTTCAGCATGTTCTGGTTCAGGAGGTACCCCAGCGCCAGATATTCGGGGTAGTCGCCGATCGTCATCATGGTGACGATCTCGCGCTTGTTCAGGTAGAGCGTCAGCGGCCGCTCGGTCGGAACGCCAAGCTCGACCGTCCTCCCCTCCTCGTCGGTGGCGGAGACCCGGCGGGTGAGCCTCGGGTCGGCCGGATCCGGGCGGATGGAGAACTCGTCCATGGCCGCACTCTGGGACCGCACGCCTGCCCAGGCAAGACCATGGCGAGAACGGGGCTGATTTTCCGAGGCCGCGGGCCTACATTAGATCCCATGATCGATCCATTCGGTCGCCATATCAGCTACTTGCGCGTCTCGGTCACGGACCGCTGCGATTTCCGCTGCGTCTATTGCATGGCCGAGGACATGACCTTCCTGCCGAAGGCGGAGATCCTGTCGCTGGAGGAGCTCGACCGGCTCTGCTCGGCCTTCGTCGGGTTAGGCGTCAAGAAGCTCCGTCTGACCGGCGGCGAACCGCTGGTGCGTCGCGGGATCATGACGCTGTTCCGCTCGCTCTCGCGCCACCTGAAGAGCGGCGACCTCAAGGAGCTGACCGTCACCACCAACGGCAGCCAGCTCGCCAAGCACGCGGAAGAACTCGCCGCCTGCGGCGTGAAGCGGGTCAACGTCTCGATCGACACCCTCGATCCGGCGAAGTTCACCGAGATCACCCGCTGGGGCCAGCTGCCGAAGGTGCTGGACGGGGTCGAGGCGGCCAAGGCCGCCGGGCTCAAGGTCAAGATCAACGCAGTCGCGCTTCGCGGCGTCAACGACGACGAGCTGTCCGAGATGGTCGGCTGGTGCGGCAGGAACGGCCACGACATGACCATCATCGAGGTCATGCCGATGGGAGATATCGGCGGCGAGCAGCGGCTTGACCAGTACCTGCCGCTGAACATGGTCCGCACCCGCCTGAAGCGCGACTGGACCCTGGAAGACGTCGACTATCAGACTGGCGGTCCCGCCCGCTATGTCCGCGTCAAGGAGACCGGGCAGATGCTGGGGTTCATCACGCCGCTGACCCATAATTTCTGCGAGAGCTGCAATCGGGTGCGGCTGACCTGCACCGGCACGCTCTACATGTGCCTCGGTCAGGACGATGCCGCCGATCTCCGCGGGCCGCTCCGCTCGAGCGAGTCCGACGAGGCGCTGCTGGTCGCCATCCGCGAGGCGATCTCGCGGAAACCCAAGGGCCACGACTTCATCATCGACCGCCGCCATACCGGCCCCGCCGTCGCCCGGCACATGAGCGTGACCGGCGGGTGAGGCGGCCCAAGCTCCACTTCGCCGCCGCCAAGACGCCCGAGGCCAAGTCCGCCAAGTCGGCGCTCACCCGGCGTTACGGTTCGGTCCCGGCAGCGCAGGCCGACATCATCGTGGCACTCGGCGGCGACGGGCTGATGCTGGAGACCCTCCACACCCATCTCGACCGCAAGAAACCGATCTTCGGCATGAACCGCGGCTCGGTCGGCTTCCTGATGAACGAGTACCGGGACGACGAGTTGCTGGAGCGCCTCGCCCGGGCGGCGACGGTGAAGGTCAGCCCGCTCGTGATGAAGGCCAAGACCCGGAGCGGCCGCACCCGCATCGCGCTCGCCATCAACGAGGTTTCCCTGCTGCGCCAGACCCGTCAGACCGCCCATATCGGCATCAAGGTCGACGGCGTTGAGCGCCTGGCCCATCTCGCCTGCGACGGCATCCTGGTCTCCACCCCGGCCGGCTCCACCGCCTACAACCTTTCGGCCCACGGACCGATCGTTCCGCTCGGCGCCGGGGTGCTGGCCCTGACGCCGATCTGCGCCTTCCGGCCCCGACGCTGGCGGGGCGCGCTGGTGCCCCACACGGCCGAAATCGAGCTGACCGTCCTCGATCCTGACAAGCGGCCGGTCAGCGCCACCGGCGACTTCACCGAGGTCCGCGACGTGGTTTCCGTCTCCATCGCCGAGGATAGGAACCGCGCCTGCCACATGTTGTTTGACCCGGAACACAACCTCGAGGCCCGGATCCTCAAGGAGCAGTTCACCCCATAGGCAGTCCGGACGATTCGGGCCATAATCTCCTTTACTAAAGGGAGTTAGGCCATGGATTTTGCCTCGCTCTTCCGACGCGCGGTCCGGCACGGCGACTTTACGGTGATCGACGCCGACGGGCGCCGCCACCGCTTCGCCGGTACCCCCGGCCCTCGGTCCGTCATCCGCCTGCACAGCCGGAAGCTGCATCGCCAGCTCTTCACTAATCCCTGGCTCAAGGTCGGCGAGGCCTTCACCGACGGCACTCTCACCTGCGAGGAAGGAACCACGGTCTACGACCTAGTCGACCTCGGCATGGCCAACCAGGCCGGGCTCGACAGCCACCCCTGGCTGATCGCGCTCAACGGCCTCAACAAGGCGATCCGGCGGATCAGCCAGTACAACCCGATCAGACGGTCGCAGAAGAACGTCGCCCACCACTACGATCTCGACCGGCACCTGTTCGAGCTCTTCCTCGACCCCAGCCTGCAATACTCCTGCGCCTACTTCGAATATCCGGGCCAGCCGCTGGCTGACGCCCAGCGCGCCAAGCTCCGCCATATCGCCGCCAAGCTGCGCCTCGAACCCGGCCAGCGGGTGCTCGACATCGGCTCAGGCTGGGGCGGGCTCGGGCTTTACCTCGCCCAGATCGCAGACGTCGAGGTGCTGGGGGTGACGCTGTCGACCGAGCAGCTGGCGCTTGCCCGCGAGCGGGCCGAGCGCGCAGGCCTCTCCCACCGCGTCCACTTCGAGCTGGCGGACTATCGCGAGCTCGACCGGCGCTTCGACCGCATCGTCTCGGTCGGCATGTTCGAGCATGTCGGCGTCGTCCATTACCCGGCCTTCTTCGCCAAGGTGGCATCTCTGCTGGAGCCGGACGGCGTGGCGCTGCTGCACTCGATCGGACGGCGCGACGGGCCGGGCTTCACCAATCCCTGGATCCGCAAATACATCTTCCCCGGCGGCTACAGCCCGGCCCTGTCGGAGGTCCTCTCCCCGGTCGAGCGCTCCGGCCTCGCCGTCACCGACATCGAGATCCTGAGGCTCCACTACGCCGAGACCTTGAAGGCCTGGCGTCAAAACGTGTACGCCAATCGGGACGAGATCCGGGCGCTCTACGACGACCGTTTTCTCCGCATGTGGGAATTCTATCTGGTCGCCAGCGAGCTCACCTTCCGACACGGCTTCAACATGGTCTTCCAGATGCAGCTTGCCCACAACATCGCCGCCGTCCCGCTCACCCGCGACTACATCGGCGAGTCCGAGAAGTCCCAGGCGAACACGACCTCGCCCAGGCTCAAGGCCGCGTCCTGAAAGACCGTCGAAGCGTCAACGAAACCAGGGAGACGTCCTAAGATGAAAGCCTTGCTGCCGCGCCTCGGCGCCGCCGTCCTGCTTGCCGCCTCGTTCGGGCACCAGGCGATCGCCGCCGAGCTCACCTTCTGGAGCTGGCGCCAGGAGGACCGGGCCGTCTACCAGGAGATCATCGCCGACTTCAACAAGCTGCACCCGGACGTGAAGATCAAGTTCGAGGCCTTCGAACCGACGACCTACAACACCATCCTCTCGACCGCGCTCGCCGGCGGCAAGGGACCGGACCTGATCCAGGCCCGCGCCTATGGCGGCCTCGAAGCCTTCGCCAAGCCGGGATACCTGCTGGCGCTCGACAAGACGATGGTGCCGGAGCTCGACAACTTCTCCGCCGATGCGCTGGCGGCCGAGAGCATGCGCGAGGACGGCAAGGTCTACGCCGTGCCCTTCGCCACTCAGAGCATGGTCGTCCTCTACAACAAAGACACCTTCAAGAGCCACGCGCTGCAGCCGCCCGAGACCTGGGACGACCTGATCGCCGCCGCCAAGATGTTCAAGGGCATGGGGATGATGGCCTTCGCCAACGGCACGGCGACCGCCTGGCAGAACGAGGTGCTGATGGGCGGGATCGCGCCCAGCTTCTACGGCCGCGAGTTCAACGCCGACCTCGTCGCCGGCAAGGCGACCTTCGAGGACAAGCGCTTCGTCGATGCGCTGACCAAGCTGACCGAGCTCAAAGAGTACCTGCCGACCGGGTTCACCGGCGTCGACTATCCGACCATGCAGCAGCTCTTCATCTCCGGGCGCGCCGCGATGATCGTCGCCGGATCCTTCGAGATCGCCAACTTCCGGAAGCAAAATCCGAAGCTCGACATCGGCGTGATGCCGGGGCCGGCCCCGACCAAGGGTGCGCCGCGGCTGGTCTCGCTCTTCGTCGACGGCGGCTATGCGATCAACGCGAAGACGCCCTACAAGGACGACGCGATCAAGTTCATCCGCTACACCGCGACGCCGCGCTTCGGCGATCTCTTCTCGAACAAGCTCGGCAACGTCTCGCCGATCAAGGGCGTGAAGATCGAGGACGGTCTCCTGGCCGAGGTCGCCAAGGTCAATGCCTCGTCGGCGCCCTACGTCATGCTGGTCAACTTCCGCTACCAGGAGCCGACCGGCTCGGCCCTGATCCAGACCGGCGTCCAGAAGATGATGGCCGGCCAGGCGACCCCGGCCCAAGTCGGCGCTGAAGTCACCAAGGGCATCGCCGCCTACTACAAGCCGTTCCAGAAGTAGGAGCCAGCCCCCACCCTCCCCCGCGATGCGGGGGGAGGGTCAGGGTGGGGGCACGCTCTCTGACGACCATGTCCCCTCGCCTCCGTCGCACGCTCTGGATCGCCGCGCTCCTGGCGCCGGCGGTGCTGCTGCTTGCCACGATCGTGGTGACGCCGATCCTCTCCGCCTTCGTCTATGCCTTCTACAAATGGCAGGGACTGGCGCGCGTCGGCTTCGCCGGGCTCGAGAACTTCCGGCTGATCCTGTTCCAGCCGCCATTCAGCACCTGGACCTACAACGCCTTCCTCCACAACATCATCGTCTTCGTGGCGCTGATGGTGGTGCAGAACGGCACCGCGTTCTTCCTGGCGGCGGCCCTGTCGAAAGGCCTCAGGCTGCATCGCTTCCACCAAGTGTCGCTGTTCCTGCCGGTGATCCTGTCGACGGTGATCATCGGCTTCCTCTGGAAGCTATTCCTCAATCCGCTGTTCGGCCTGGTGAACCAGACCCTGATCGCGGTCGGCCTGGCCTCCTGGGCGCAGCCCTGGCTCGGTCAGCCCTCGACCGCTCTCGGGTCGCTGATCCTGGTGAACGCCTGGCACTGGGTCGGATTCCCGACGCTCGTCTACCTCGCCGGCATGCAGCGGATCCCGCGCGAGATCCTGGAAGCGGCCGAGATCGACGGCGCCGGCGAATGGACGCGGCTTCGGCGCGTGGTCTGGCCGCTGGTGGCGCCGTCGACGACCATCGTCGTCATCCTCACCTTCATCGGCGCGTTCAACTGGTTCGAGCTGCCCTACATCATGTCCGGGCTCGAGGGCTCGCCCTTCCATACGACCGACGTGCTCGGTCTCTACTTCTACCGGACCGCCTTCGGCACGGTCTCTTCCGGCCTCCAGGACTTCGGCCGCGGCAACGCGCTCGCCGTCCTGATCTTCCTGTTCATCCTCGCGGTCTCCGCCTGGTGGATCCGGCTGCTCCGCCGCCGCGAGATCGACCTCTGATGCTGAAACCCTGGCAGACGGCGCTTTACCAGGCACTGCTCGCGGCTACGACGCTGGTCATGCTCTATCCCGTTCTCATCATGGTGCTGTCGGCCTTCAAGACGACCGGCGAGATCTATGCCTCACCCTTCGCGCTGCCGGCAGCCTGGAGCCTGCAGAACGTCGCGACCATCTGGCGCGAGACCCGGTTCCTCACCTATCTCGGCAATTCGATCCTGGTCACGGTCACCTCGATCGCGGTCATGCTCGCCACCGGCACGCTGGCCGCCTATGCGCTCGCCCGCTACACGTTCCGCGGCAACGAGGCGATCTACCTTTTCTTCCTCTCCGGCCTGATGGTGCCGCTCAAGCTCGCCATCATCCCGCTTTTCATCGAGCTCAAGACCCTCGACCTGCTCGACAACCGGCTCGGCCTGATCCTGGTCTATGCCGCCATGGGGCTACCCTCGACGGTCTTCATCATGACCGGGTTCCTCAAGACCGTTCCTGCCGAGCTGGAGGAAGCCGCCCGCATCGACGGCGCCAGCGAGGCCCGCATCCTCGCCCGCATCATGCTGCCGCTCTCCCGGCCGGCGCTGGTCATCGCCGGCATTCACAACGCGGTGCCGATCTGGAACGACTTCTTCTTCCCGCTTGTTCTGATCCAGTCGGATCATGCCAAGACGCTGCCGCAGGGGCTCACCGTGTTCATGGGCGAATTCTCCACCGACTGGGGCGTGCTGTTCGCCGGCCTCACCCTCTCGGCCCTGCCGCTGACGGTGGTCTATGTGCTGCTGTCGCGGCAGTTCATTGCCGGGCTGACTTCGGGCGCGGTGAAGGGATGACCCTCCCCTTCCCGACCCCGGCGCTGGTGGTCTCCTGTCAGGCGCGCGTCGACAACCCGATGCACGGCTCCGTCCACATGGCGGCGATGGCACGCGCGGCCGAGGCCGGGGGCGCCCGGGCGATCCGCACCAATGGCCCTGACGACATCCGCGCCATCCGCGCGGCGACGACGCTGCCGATCATCGGGCTTCACAAGATCTTCGACGATGCGCACCCGGTCTACATCACGCCCAGCGTCGAGGCGGCGCGCGGCGTCGCCGAGGCCGGCGCCGACATGATCGCGGTCGACGCGACCACCCGCCCGCGGGCGGGCGAGCCGGTGTCCGAGCTGATCCGGCGCATCAAGGGCGAACTCGGCAAGCCGGTGCTGGCCGATGTCGATACGCTGGAGGCCGGGCTGGCGGCGCTGGGCCATGGCGCCGACGCCATCGCCACCACGCTGGCCGGATACACCAAGAACCGGCCGAAGACGCCAGGCCCGGACTTCGAGCTCCTCCGCCAGTTCATCGAATCCGTCCGCGTGCCGGTTCTCGCCGAAGGCCGCTTCTGGACCGAGGCGGAAGTCGCCGAGGCCTTCGAGATCGGCGCAGCGGCCGTGGTCATCGGCACC
>CAXNIC010000150.1:0-11369 GCA_964201945.1 Alphaproteobacteria bacterium | reverse complement strand
GTCGGCGTCGCGTCCAGCGCCCGGATCATGGCGAGGAACAGCGGGGCCTCGGGCACGCGCACCTTCATGCCCTTGACGTCGGCGGCGGTGTTCAGCGGCTTCGACTTGGTCGTGAAGTGGCGGACGCCGTAATAGAAGGTGCCGACATGGACCATGTTGCGCTCGGTCTCGAGGACCTTGAGCTGCGTCTTGGCATAGTCGGATTCCAGCATCTTCAGAAGGTGCGGCCAGTCGCGGGCCACGAACGGCGCCTCGAAGATGCTCATCGGCCGATGCAGCGCCGACAGGCTGCCGGGGCCTTCCGAAATGAAGTCGAGATTGCCGTCGACCACCTGCGAGACCATCTCGCGCGCCTGGCCGAGCTGGCTCGAGGGGAAGATGTTGATCTTGTAGCGGCCCTGGGTCTGCTTCTCGACCTCCTCGGCCGCCTTGGCGATGCCCTTGTGCACGGGCGAGTCGACGGAGTGGAGATGGCCGAAGCGCAGAACCTTCTGCTGGGCCAGGGCGGGGGCCGCGATCAGCATCGCGGCCGCGGCGCCGACGAACCAAGAATAAGCGTATCGCATAGGCATTCCTCCCGGTTGTCTTGTTGTGCAACTGGCTAACATGTCAGACGGAGCGCTTCAACCGCCCGCGCCTTCGATCCGCCGGCGCAAGCCCGCCTGGGTCTCGGCGTCGATCTCGAAGCGGAAGACCAGGATGCCGGCCGCGACCTTGAAGGCGACCGGCACCCAGGCATAGAGGACGGCGAGCGCGAAGAGGCCGTCCGTCGCGTCGGCCGCGCCGGGAACGAAGCCGAAGAGCTCGAGCAGCGGAAACGCGATGCCGACGGCGAGCGCCAGCGCCAGCTTGGTGGCGACACCCCAGAGCGCGAACAGAAGGCCGGCGCGCTCAGTCCCCATCTCGGCGGTGTCCCAGTCGACCACGTCCGCCCACATCGAGGACGGCAGCGCCAGGTCGGCGCCGAGGCAGAGCCCCGTCACCACGCAGACCAGCGCGAACCAGGCGACCCCGCCTTCGGGAATGAACGGCACCACGGCGAAGGCCATGCAGGCGATCGCCATCGCCAGGGTCCAGGCCCGGTGCTTGCCAAGGTGATGGCTCGCCTTGACCCAGATCGGCACCGAGGCGATGCCGAGCAGGAAGTATTCGAGCAGCAGCGCGCCGGCCCAGGCGGGACTCTTCAGGCGATACTGCACGAACATCAGGAACAGCGTCGCCGGCAGGCCATTGGCGATGCCGTTGAACAGATAAGCCAGGATCAGCCGGCGGAACGGCCGGTTGCGGGCGAGCACGCGATAGCCTTCGGCGAGGCTCTGGTGCTGGCGCGGCCCCGGCGGCGGTTCCGAGACGGTCGAGACCGCGATGGCGACCGCCGGCGGCAGCAGGGTCAGGATGGCGAGCGCCAGCCCGTTCAGCGCATCGCCCTGGTCGCCGCCGACCAGGGCCGGCAGCGTCACCGCCGCCAGCGTGCCCAGCACCGAGGCGGTCTCGCGCGCGCCGGAGATCCGGCTCCGCTCGTGATAGTCGGTCGAAAGCTCCGCCCCCCAGGCGCCGTAGGGGAGCAGGAACATCGTCCATCCGAGATAGAGCGCCATGGTCCAGACCAGCAGATAGGACCAGGAGACCGGCGCCACCGGGCGGAACAGGAGTTCGACCGAAAGGCAGATCACCGGCAAAGACAGCACCAGCCAGGGCCGGCGCCGGCCGAAGCGGGTGTGGATGCGATCGGAGAGCTCGCCGATGCCGAGATCGACGACGATGTCCCAGAGCCGCGCCGCCAGCAGAACCACGCCGACCACGCCGAGACCGAAGCCGAGGTCCACGGCGTAGTAGGCCGGCAGATAGATGTAGAGCGGCAGGCCGACCATCGCGACCGGCAGGCCGGGAAGCGCATAGGCGAGCAGGGTCTGGCGATCGATGCGACCGTTCATCGAGCCCGATCCTGCCCGATCACCCCATGCCGCATGAGGTATTTATCGATCCACCCTAGCTGCGCTGGATCACGATCTGGCGAACGTCGATCGAGCCGGCGCGGAAGCCGCCTTCGCAATAGGCCAGATAGTATTGCCACATGCGCTTGAACCGCTCGTCGAAGCCCAGGTTCCTGATTTCGGGCCAGGCGGCGACGAAGCGCTGGCGCCAGAGATTGAGCGTGCGGGCGTAGTCCTGGCCGAAACCGTCGTCGCCGATCCAGTCCATGTTCACACCCGAGGCCAGCGACTTCAGGTGCGTCACCGTCGGCAGCATGCCGCCCGGGAAGATGTAGCGCTGGATGAAGTCGGGGCGTGCGCGATAGGCCTCGAAGCGATCCTCGGCGATGGTGATGATCTGCATCGCGGCCAGCCCGCCCTGGGTCAGGCGGTCGCGCATGCGCTCGAAGAAGACCGGCCAGTAGCGCTCGCCGACGGCCTCGAACATCTCGATCGAGGCGATGCGGTCGAACTGGCCCTGGGTGTCGCGATAGTCCTCGAGGCGAATGTCGATGCGGTCGGCGAGACCGGCCTCGGCGGCGCGGCTGAGCGCGAAGTCGCGCTGGCGCTCCGACAGCGTGAGCCCGGTGACCTTGCAGTCCCTTTCGCCGGCAGCCGTCATGGCGAAGCCGCCCCAGCCACAGCCGATCTCGAGTACCGACTGTCCCGCCTCGAGGCCGAGGAGCTGCACCAGGCGCCGGTACTTGGCGCGCTGTGCCTCCTCGAGACTCACGTCCTCGCGCTCGAACAGCGCCGAGGAGTAGGTCATCGTCGGGTCGAGCCAGAGCCGGTAGAAGTCGTTCCCGAGATCGTAGTGATAGGAGATGTTCCGCCGGCTGCCGAAGCGCGTGTTGGTGCGCAGCATGTGCAGCGCGCGGCGCAGCAGCCCGCCCCACAAGGTCTCTTTCAGATGGGTGTCGATGGCATCCGCGTTGCGGACGGCATATTCGATCACCGCCGCCGGATCGGGGCTGTCCCAGTCGCCGGCCATGTAGGCCTCGGCGAAGGCGACGTCGCCGCCGGTGAGCAGCCGGCGGGCGACGGTCTCGTCGCGAAGCTCGATCTCCGCCGATGGGCCGGGCACCGCGCCCTGGAAGCTGTGGCGCCGGCCGCCCGGAAACACCACGTCGATGCGCCCGACGCTGGCGCGTTCAAGGAGGTAGAGAAGGGCCCTGGTCCAATGACCATGGGCCGCCGGAATTGAGCCCGTCATGGTTTCCCCCGCAACGACCTTGGCCGGTCTCGTTGGCCGGCCCCGTATTTCAGTCCGAAGTGGCGCCGCGCGCAACCGGGTTGAAGGGGGGTGGCACGGAGACCGCGGGCGGAGGCGTTTCCGGCCGGGGCTGCAGCGGTGCCCCCTTGAGCCAGAGCCGAAGCGCCTCCCAGTGGATGCCGCCAATGACTTTCAGCGCCATCAGCGGGTGGGAGACCAGCGCGCGAGCCAGAGTAGCGTCGGTGAGCGGCAGCCGGCGCGCGGTCTGCGTCGCGACCAGAAGGTCGCCCTCTGCATCGCTCTCCTGGATGGAAAGTGAGAAGCGATCGCCCGGCGGCGCCAGACGGAATCGGTATCCCGCCTCCATCGGCACGAAGGGCGAGACGTAGAACGCCTTGGCGCAGCTCTGGCGGACGAGACCCGCCGCCGCCTCGGCCGGATCCACTGCGATCAGATAGGCGTGGCGCTCGCCGAAGGTGTTGCGGACCGCATAGATGACGGCGCCGAGGACGCCATCAGCGCGATGGCAGAAATAGAGGCTGAGCGGATTGAAGGCGTAGCCGAGGATCCGGGGAAAGCACAGGAGCTCGATCCGCGCGCGCGCATCGGCGAGCCCGGCCTTCGTGAGCGCCGCCTCGACCCAGGCGCGGGGAGAGGTGCCGTCGGCGGCGCCATGGTCGCGGTCGTGGAAAGAAAGAATCCCGGCGCGATTGTACGCGAAGAGCCGGAGCCGCCGGTCGAGGCCGGGAAGCTCGTCCAGGTCGACCAGGAGGGAGAAGGTCCGGTAGACGAAGCGGTGCGGCCTCGGCCGGAGGCGATGGTGCATGACCTCGCCGACATAGAGGGCGGAGTTCATCGGCCTAGTCCGCCGCCAGCGGCTTCGGCTCGGCGAAGGACGCAAGCACGCCGTCTGCCGCGGCAAGTCCCGATGAGAGCGCGTCCTCGTGGAAGCCGTGGCCGCAATAGCTGCCGCAGAACCAGGTGCGGCGCGTGCCCTGAATCCCCGGGAGCGCCTCCTGCGCCGCCAGCGCGTCGCGGTCGAAGACCGGATGCTCGTAGGCAAGCTCGCGATGGATCAGGCCCGCGTGCGGCAGACGCGTCGGGTTGAGGGTGAGGAACACCGGCAGCGAGGTGCCGAGGCTCTGCAGGCGGTTCATCCAGTAGGTCACGAACACCCGGCGCTCGCCCGATCCGCCGCGGTCGCCGAGATAGTTCCAGCTCGACCACACGCGCCGACGCCGCGGCATCAGGCCGGCGTCCGAATGAAGGTAGCCGACATTCGCCTGGGTGCGGAAGGCGCCGAGGATGCGGCGCTCGCCGGCATCGCTATCGGCCAGCAGCCTGAGCGCCTGGTCGCCATGGGTGGCGACGATCAACTGGTCGAAGCGCTGGCTGCCGGCATCGGTCGCGATGATGACACCGTCGGCGGCGCGGGTGATCCTGCGCACCGGCGTCTCGGTGCGGATGCGATCGGCGAAGGATGCCGTCAGCCGTCGGACATATTCGCGGCTGCCGCCGTCGACCGTCCGCCACACCGGCCGGTCGTCCTGGCTGAGAAGACCGTGGTTGCGGAAGAAGCGGAGGAAGCTGATCAGCGGGAAGTCCAGCATGATCGCGGTCGGGCACGACCAGATTGCCGCCGCCATCGGCAGCAGATGGTCTTCGATGAAGGCGCGGCCGAAGCCCGAGCGCTCCAGCCAGACACCGAGGGTGGGCTCGGTGCCGCTAGCGCCGTCGAGCGCGCCCGGTGCCGTCCGGAAGAAGCGGAGGATGTCCAGGAGCAGCCCTAGGAAGCGCGGCCTCAGCACGTTCCGGCGCTGGCCGAAGATGGCGTTGAAGCGCTCGGTGCCGTATTCGAGCCAGCCATTGTCCAGGCTGACGGCGAAGGACATGTTGGAGGGCCTGGTCGGCACGTCGAGCTCGGCGAAGAGCCGGGTCAGGTTCGGATAGTTCTTCTCGTTGTAGACGATGAAGCCGGTATCGACCGGGATCGTCTCTTGACCCCAGATGACGTCGACTGTGTGGCTGTGGCCGCCGACCCAGGCGTCCTTCTCGAACACCGTCACCTCGGCATGAGGCGCCAGGCGCGAGGCGGCGCCGAGGCCGGCGATGCCGGCTGCGATGATCGCGACCCGTCTCATGCCGCTGTCGCCTTCAGTCCCTGGAAGGCGGCGAGCGCGCGGGCGCGGGCTGCGCCGTGGTCGACCATCGGCCGCGGATAGGTCTCGCCGAGACGGACGCCGGCGGCCGCGAGGACGGGCTCGGAGGCGAGCCAGGGCTTGTGCAGGACCGCATCGGGAAGACGCGCGATCTCCGGGACCCAGCGGCGGACGTAGGTTCCGGCCGGATCGAAGGTCTCGCCCTGAAGCACCGGATTGAAGATGCGGAAATAGGGCGCGGCATCGGCGCCCGAACCCGCCACCCATTGCCAGCTCGCCGCGTTGTTGGCGAGGTCGGCATCGACCAGCGTGTCCCAGAACCAGGCCTCTCCCGTCTGCCAGGGCAGCAGCAGGTGCTTGACCAGAAACGAGGCGGCAAGCATGCGCACCCGGTTGTGCATCCACCCGGTTGCCCAGAGCTGGCGCATGCCGGCATCGACGATCGGATATCCCGTCCGGCCCCGCTGCCAGGCGCGGAGCTGCGCCGGATCGTGACGCCAGGGAAACTCGGCGAAGGCGTCCCGCAGCGGCTCGGCCGGAAGCTCCGGCCAGCGATGCAGCAAGTGGATCGAGAATTCGCGCCAGGCGAGCTGGCGCAGATACGCCTCGGCCTCCTCCGGTGCGCGGGCCGAGACGGCATGCCAGACCTGGCGCGGGCCGATCTCGCCGAAATGGAGATGCGGGGAGAGACGCGAGGTCGCCTCATGATCCGGCCGGTCGCGGCCGGCCTTGTAGCCGCCGGCGACCTCCAGGAACTCGTCGAGCCGGGCCATGGCGCCGGCCTCCCCGGGTGTCCAGGCCTCCCTGAGGCCGCCGGCCCAGTCGGGTTCGGTAGGCCGAAGGCCCCAGGCAGGGAGATCGCCGGAGCCGATCGGCGCCGCGGCCGGCACCAGCCTGGAGGGCCCTGGCACCGGCCGCGGCGGACCGCCCCGACTCTGCATCGCGCGCCAGAACGGCGTGAACACCTGGTAGGGCTTCGGCAGCTCCCAGGGTTCGACGAGGCAGGCGGCGTTGAAACTCTCGACGGCGAGACCTCGCGCCCGGAGCCTCGCCTTGATCTCGGTGTCGCGGGCGACCGCCGCCGGCTCGTAGACCCGGTTCCAGACGACGCGGGTGACGCCGGCGGAGGCGATCAGCTCGTCGAGGATGACGGCCGCCGGCCCGCGGCGGAGGATCAACGGCGCGCCGAGGCGGGCGAGATCGCGACCCAAGCGGGCGAGGCTGCCCTCCAGCCACCAGCGGCTGGCGCCGCCGGGGGGCCAGGGCAGGATCTCGTCAAGGATGTAGACAGGGAGCACGGGCCCGCGCGAGGCGGCGTCCGCGAGCGCTGGATTATCGGCGAGCCTCAGGTCCTGGCGGAACCAGACGAGGGTGGTCACGGGCGGTACGCGAGGAGCGGCATGGCGTCGATACGGCCGCCGAAGGCCCGCGGATCACCCGAGCGGGATACGGACCACCCGGGAGAGGCTGAGCACATGGGCATCCAGGCCCCGGCCGAACAACCGACGGAGCGCCGGGTCCCGCGCATCCAGCCCCCCAGTGAAGGCGCCGAAGGCCGGCAGAACCAGGCGGAGCCCGTCGGAAAGGAAGCAGCGCCCGGTCACCATGCGGCCGCGCACGGCGACCGACAGCTTCGGGTGGTAATGCCCGCTGACCTCGCCCGCCGCCCGCCCGTCCTCGGCCTGATGGCGGAAGACCAGCGGTCCGATCACGATCTCCTCGGCAACCCGGCCGCCCCAGAGGCCGGCCGGAGCGGGATCGTGGTTGCCCTCGATCCACACCCAGTCGCAACCCGACGTCAGCCGGGCGAGGCGGACACCGTCGGCATCGGCGATCCGGCTCTCGGCCCGGCGATCATGGAAGCTGTCGCCGAGCGCGATCACCTGGGCCGGAGCCAGCCGGTCGAACAGCCGCTCCAGCCGCTCCAGGGTCTCGCGGCTGTCATAGGGCGGGAGGCCGAGGGCCGAGCCCTTCTCGAAATGGAGATCGGCGACGACGGCGACGCGCCGCTCCGGCCACCAGAGGGCGCCGGCATGGTCGGCGACGAGGTCGGCGCCGTTGACGGTGAGCTGCGACATGGAAGGCGGAGGGTTCGCACACTTCCGCCGGCTTGAAAAGCGTCCCGCGGCCGGAGGGCAGATTATTGACCGGGCGCCAGCGGCGCGAAGGTGGTGAAGGCGAACTGGTCGACGAACGCGCCGAACACCGGCCCCAGCTTTTCGACCGCGGATTTGGGATAGAGGACGGCCATTCCGGACGCCGTCCGCGTCAGCAGCTGGGCGTTCAGCTCGCCTCCATGCGCCTTCACCAGCGTCTGAAAGCTCGGGACCAGCTCCCAGTTGAGGACGTCGTGCAGCAGGTAAACGCAATCCGGCGAGGCGGCAGCGCGGCACGCCTCGAAATCGATGGTCTGCTGATCGTTGGTGTGGTCCCCGTCGATCAGGACCAGGTCGATGGTCCCGCCCAGCTCCGCCGCGGCGATGCGGGCGACGTCCTGGGGCGAGGTCGCGACGACCGCAGCGGCGTTCAGCCCCTCGGTTGCCGCGACCTGGTTCACGAACGCAACGCCGTCGTTGCCGCCGGGCGCGAGATCACTGTCGATGGCGACGACCTTGGCCGCGGGGAAGCAGAGCGACAGCGCCAGCGTGCTCCAGCCGAACGCATTGCCGATGACGAAGATGCGCTTGGGCGAGAAGGCCTCGGCGAGGCATTCCAGCATGTAGAGCTCGGTCATGTGCAGGCCGCCGCCGCCCGAGCAGAGCCGCCCTTCCGACAGGATGTAAGTGAACAGCCGGTCATTCGGCATCATGGTCAGGGGCGTGTCCTTGGCAGTCGCCAGCTTGACCCACAGCAGCGGCGCGACCGAGCTCAAGACCTGGAGTCCGTAGCGCCTGTAGAGCTGCACCAATTTCGGGAACAACATCGACGCCCCCCGCTCGGCACGATTGTCTGCGCGTCGCTCACCCTATCACGTGCACCCAGCGGCCATGGCGGCCGGTTTCTGCTTGCCAGACCCCGACGACGCTCAACATGCTGCCTCGCGAAAGACGACTTGGGGTCGGTTCATCGACGGGGGACGCCATGCGGGTCGCAGTGCTCGGCGGGGGCGTGGTCGGCGTTGCCGCCGCCTGGTATCTGGCCGAGGCCGGCGCCGAGGTGACGGTGGTCGAGCGGAACGCCGAGGCCGGGGCCGAGTGCAGCTTCGCGCCGACCGGACAGCTGGCCCCGGGGCATTGCGGCGCCTGGGCGAGCCCGAGAGCGCCGGGCATCCTGCTCCGCTCGCTGATCGACTCCGACGCGGCGCTCAGGCTCCGCCCGCACGCCCTGCCCGGACTGATCCGCTGGGGCATCGCGTTCCTGCGTGAATGCACGGCGTCGCGCTATCAGCGGAACAGCCTGATCAAGCTCCGCCTCTGCCTCGATTCGACTGCCGCGACCCGCGAGCTCCGCGACCGGCTCGGCCTCCGCTACGACAACAATGACAACGGCGCCCTCTTCCTTCATCGCGATCCCAAGCGCCTGGAAGCGGCGGCGAAGGATATCGAGCTCATGGCCGCCCACGGCCTCACGCTGGAAGTGCATGACGCCGCCGGCGCGGCGAGGATCGACCCCGGCCTGGCCCCCGTCGTCCACAAGCTGGCCGGCGCGCTCTATTCGCCGATCGACGGCAGCGGCGATTGCGGCGCCTTCACCCGCGCGCTTGCCGGCGAAGCGCAGGCACGCGGCGTCACCTTCCGCTACGGCTCGACGATCCAGCGGATCGAGGCCGAGGGCGATCGCATCACCCGTGTGGTCACTTCGACCGGGCCGATCGAGGCCGATGCCTATGTGCTGGCGCTCGGCGTCGAGAGCCCGCGGCTGATGAAGCCGCTCGACGTCCACCTGCCGGTCTATCCGGTGAAGGGCTACAGCATGACCCTTCCGGTGAAGCCTGGCGGCGCGGTGCCGCGGATGGCGATGGTCGACGAGCACAACTTGGTCGGCATCGCGCGCCTCGGCGACCGGGTCCGCTTTGCCGGCAAGGCGGTGTTCACCGGATACGACACCAGGATCGTGCCGGAGATGTTCGGCGGCATGGTCAAGGTCGCGCGCGACCTGTTCCCCGACGGCGTCGATGACTCGAAGCCCTCCTACTGGGCCTGCCTTCGCCCGATGACGCCGGATGGCCCGCCGATCATGGGCACGGCGAGGCACCGGAACCTCTATCTCAATACCGGCCACGGCCATGTCGGCTGGACCCTCGCCTGCGGCGCCGGCCGCGCCACCGCTGAGATGATCTTCGGCCGCGATCCCGGCATCGACATGGAAGGGCTGAGGCTCGAGGGGCGCGAGCTCTAGTCAGAGCGGCAGCTTGCCCTGCGGTCGGGGTGCCATCACCTCGGCGATCAGGGCCGCGGCCGCTTCCTCCCAGAGATCGTCGATGCCGGCGCCGTCGACGCGTTCGCGGCCGATGTCGAGCATGGCCGGCACCGCCAGCGGCGACACCTGATCCAGCCGGCGATGACGGATGCGGCCTTCGATCCTGACAAGGAAATCGGCGAGGCGGCGGACGTCGAGGAGTCCGGTCGCCGCGTCCGCCCGGGTCGCGCGCAGCAGGATGTGGTTGGGATCGTGCCGGCGCAGCACGTCGTAGATCAGGTCGGTGTTCACCGTCACCTGGCGGCCCGACTTCTCCTTCCCCGGGTAGCGCCGCTCGACCAGGCCCGCAATCACCGCGACGTTGCGGAAGGTGCGCTTCATCAGGCTGGATTCGGCCAGCCAGGATTCGAGGTCGTCGCCCAGCATGTCCTTGTCGAGGAGCGTGTCCATGTCCTTGACCGGCTTCAGGCTCCATACCGCCAGCACGTAGTCGGTGGCGACGAAGCCGAGCGGCTTCAGGCCGAGGCGTTCCATCCGCCGGGTCAGCAGCATGCCGAGCGTCTGATGCGCGTTCCGGCCCTCGAAGGCATAGACGACGAAGAACTCCTTGTCGGCGCGCGGGAAGGCTTCGACCAGCAGCTCGCCCTGTCTCGGCAGTACCGAACGCCAGCGCTGCAGGTCGAGCCAGTCCTCGACCGCCTTCGGCAGGGTCGGCCAGCGGTCGGAATTCTCGAGGAGCGCGCGGACGCGGTCGGCGAGATGGGTGGTGAGCGGCAGCCTCCCGCCTTCATAGGCCGGGATCATCGGCTCGCCGCCGCTGGCCGGCGTCGCCTCGGCCCAGGTTTCGCGCAGACCCTCGAAGCAGAGGAGGCGGCCGCCGAAGATGAAGGTGTCGCCGGGGGTCAGCGTGTTGATGAAGTATTCCTCGACCTCGCCCAGCACGGGGCCGCGCTTCAGCTTCACCTTGATCGTCACCGCCTCGACGATGGTGCCGATGTTCATGCGGTGTCGCTTGGCCAGGGTCGGGTTGGCGATGCGCCAGCGGCCATCCGGCATTTGGCGCAGGCGCTTGTAGCGCTCATAGGCTTTCAGCGCGTAACCGCCGGTCGAGACGTAGTCGAGCACGCCGTCGAAATCCTCGCGGCTGAGATCCGCATAGGGTGCCGCGCCGATGACCTCGGCATAGACGTCGTCCGCGGCGAAGGGCTGCGAACAGGCGAGGCCGACCAGGTGCTGCGCCAGCACGTCGAGGCCACCGGTCTTCGGCGGATCGCCGTCGAGCTCGCCCGCCGCCACCGCCTCGATCGCCGCCTGGCATTCCAGCGCCTCGAAGCGGTTGCCGGGCACCAGCAGCGCGCGGCTGGGTTCGTCCAGGCGGTGATTGGCGCGGCCGATGCGCTGGATCAGGCGGGACGCTCCCTTAGGTGCCCCCATCTGGATCACCAGGTCGACGCCGCCCCAGTCGATGCCGAGGTCGAGAGAAGATGTGGCGACCACCGCCTTCAGCGCTCCGCGCGCCATCGCCGCCTCGACCTTGCGCCGCTGCTCGGGCACCAGGCTGCCGTGATGGATGCCGATGGCGAGCTTGTCCTCGTTCAGCCGCCAGAGCCCCTGGAAGGCGATCTCCGCCTGGGCGCGGGTGTTGACGAAGACGATGGTGGTGGT
>CAXNIC010000149.1:0-11384 GCA_964201945.1 Alphaproteobacteria bacterium | reverse complement strand
CCCGCCTGATCGAAGTACTCGCCGACGCACCGGCGGATGCGAAGCGCCGACCGGCCACGGCGAAGGGCCAGGCGGCATAAGAGCTTTCTTGATCGCGGATCTTTATGCTATCACCTGATAGCACAAGGAGCGAACGATGTCGCAGCTCTTGGTTCGGAACGTCCCCGAGAATGTAGTCGCGGCGCTGAAGCGCCGAGCCAAGGTCAATGGCCGCAGCGTCGAGGCGGAGCATCGCATGCTGCTCGAAGAAGCGCTGAAACCCCGCCTCGAGAAATTCATCGAGCGGGCGACTTACTGGCAGGAGAAGACCAAAGGGCGGATCAAGACCGACTCTGCAGATCTGATCCGAGCCGACCGCGATAGCCGATGACGACCATCGTCGATGCATCCGTCGCCCTCAAGTGGTTCTTCGTAGAGGAAGGCAGCGATCGGGCCATGGCCTTGCTCGACGGTCGGGCGTTGTCGGCACCGTCGATCTGGCTGGCGGAGGCCGCGAATGCCGTCTGGCGTCGGCGAGTCCTCGGCGAAATCGAACGGAAGGAGGCTTTGGCTCTGCTGTCTGATCTCGGCGAGGCGGAAGTCGAGACTGTAGAAATCGCCGGGCTCATCGATACCGCGTACAAGATTGCGGACGACCTCAACCATCCGATCTACGACTGTCTTTATCTGGCTGCTGCGATCGAGCGGGATACGCATGTCGTGACAGCGGACAAGCGCTTCCTGCGCGCGGTTGCAGGCAATGCGCGCCTGAAATCGAAGATTCGTCCGCTCTAGCCCATGCTGCTTCGCTCCATTGCCACCGTCGGCGGCTACACGCTGGCGAGCCGCTTCGTCGGATTCCTCCGCGACCTCCTGTTCGCGGCGATCCTCGGGGCCGGCCCGATCGCCGATGCGTTCGTCGTCGCCTTCCGGCTGCCCAACCTGTTCCGCGCGCTGTCGGCCGAGGGTGCGTTCTCGGCGGCCTTCGTCCCGATCTATTCGCGCCTCCTGATCGACGGGCGGGTCGTGGCCCAGCGCTTCGCCGAGGACACGCTGGCAGTGATGGTCGCGATCCTCACCGTCGCGGTGATCATCGGCGAGTGGGCGATGCCGTGGATCATGCGCGGGCTGGCGCCGGGCTTCGCCGATCAGCCGGCGCAGATGGCGCTGGTGATCGAGCTCGGCCGCATCACTTTTCCCTATCTGCTGCTGATCTCGCTGACCGCCTTCCAGGGCGCGGTGCTGAACGCGCATGGCCGCTTCGCCGCGATGGCAGCCGCTCCGATCCTGCTGAACCTGGCGCTGCTGGGCTTCCCGCCGGCGCTGCTCTATTTCGGCATCGACGATCCGCATGCTTTCGCCTGGGCGGTGATCGCCGGCGGCGTCTTCCAGTTCCTGTTCCTGGCCTTTGTTTGCCATCGCGAGGGCATCCATCTCCGCCTGCCGCGGCCGAGTTTTGGCCCCAACGTTCGCCGTCTCTTCCGCCGCATGGGGCCGGGCGTCATCGGCGCCGGCGTCACCCAGCTCAATTTGGTGGTCGGCACCATCCTGGCGACGCTGATTGCCGACGGCGCCGTCTCCTATCTCTATTACGCCGACCGGCTGTCGCAGCTGCCGCTGGGCGTCGTCGGCACCGCGGTCGGCACCGCGCTGCTGCCGCTGCTCTCCTCCGAGCTCAAGACCGACCCGGCCAAGGCGCTGGCCAGTCACAACCGCGCCATCGAGGCGGCCCTGCTCCTGGCCCTGCCGGCGGCGGCGGGCCTCGCAGCCCTGTCCGAGCCGATCGTCGTGGCCCTCTTCCAGCGGGGCGCCTTCGGCGCGGCCGAGGCCCGGGCGACGGCGGAGGCAGTCGCCGTCTACTCGCTGGGTCTTCCGGCCTTCGTGCTGGTGAAGGCGCTGACGCCAGGGTTCCTCGCGCGCGAGGATACGGCGACGCCGGTCAAGCTCGGCATGATCGCCATCGTCGTCAACCTGGCGCTCAACCTGGCGCTGATGCGTCCGCTCGGCCATGTCGGCATCGCGCTCGGCACCTCGGCGGCGGCGTGGGTCAATGTGGCGCTGCTGTGGGGGATGCTCGCCCGCCGCGGCGATTTCGCCCTGGACGCGCGGGCCCGACGGACGATGCCGCGGCTGGTCTTCGTCTCGGCAGCGATGGGCCTCGCCGTCTGGGCGGCGCAGCCCTACGTGCCGAAAGGCACGCTCGGCCTCGTCGTGCTGATCCCGCTGGGCGGCCTTCTCTTCGCGGGCCTGGCCCAGCTCACCGGCGCCGCCAGCCTCGCCGATCTCCGCCGTGCGTTCAGGCGATAGACGTCACTTCCAGACCTGGCCGGCGATCCTGAGGAAGTTTCCGCCGAGGATGCCGCGGATCGCTGCCTCGTCATAGCCGCGGTCGAGCAGCGCCTGGGTCACCTTGGGGAAGTCGTCCGGCGGGATGTAGCCGATAGCGGCACCCGAGGCGTACTGGCTGACCGGCCAGTACTCGCGGTGCTTCTCGAGGAAGTCGCCGAAGTCGTCCTTCCTGAACACCGTGTCCATGCCGATGCCGACATGCTCAGGCCCGATCTTCTCGACCATGTAGTCGATGTGCTCGACCAGGTGCTGGACCGTCGGCCCGTTTGGCCCGAGGAAGCGGCCGACACCGGTGACGCCGACCACGCCGCCGGTCGCAGCACAGGCCTTGATCTGGTCGTCCCGGATGTTGCGCTCGTGGTCGCAGAGCGCGCGCGCGTTCGAATGCGAGAAGATCACCGGCGCCTCCGAGACCTCCATCGCCTCCATCGTGGTGCGGTGCGCCGAGTGCGAGCAGTCGACCACCATGCCGATGCGGTTCATCTCGCGGATGACCTCGCGGCCGAAGCCGGTGAGGCCGACATTCTCGTCGTGGCAGCCGCCGCCGGCGAGGTTGTTGCGGTTGTAGGCGAACAGCATGTGGCGGACGCCGAGCTTGTAGTAGAGCTCGACCATGCCGACATCGCCCTTCAGCGCGTTCATCCCCTCGATGTCGTAGGTGACCGCCAGCTTGCCGTCCCGCTTTGCGCGGTGGATGTCGGCGACCGTCTCCACCTGCACCAGCAGCTCGGGATGCTCGCGCACCCATTTGCGGTAATAGGCGAGCGCGTCGATGCCGAGCTCCCACGGCGTCACGTCGAAGGAGACGTTGATCGAGAGATAGTCGACCCCGGCGGCGAGCCAGCGGTCGAGCCCGTCGAGCGATCCCGGCCCGGTGAAGGCGAAGCCGCCGTGATCGTCCCAGACCAGCGCGTCGCGATGGATGCGCGCGGCCTCGGCCGAGATCCCCCAGGGGTTGGTATCGCCGTCCGGCATGTCGTCTGAGTCTCCTTCCGCCCGATCAGAGCCGGTTCGCGGGACCTCTGCAACCATTGACCCGCCTCGCCGATATGGGGATAAACGGCGGCCGCCGCCTTCCAGGAGCACCCCATCCCGTGTCCGTCTCCCTGATCTTCTCCGGCATGCAGCCGACCGGAAACCTGCACCTCGGCAACTATCTGGGTGCGCTCAAGAACTGGGTGAGGCTCCAGGACAAGGCGTCCTGCATCTATTGCGTGGTCGACCTGCATGCGATCACCCAGCCGCAGGATCCGAAGGAGCTGGGGGCGGCGACACGCGAGGTGACCGCCGCCTATCTCGCCGCCGGCATCGATGCCGACAAGCACATTCTCTTCAACCAGAGCCGGGTGCGCGCGCATGCCGAGCTCGCCTGGGTCTTCAACTGCGTCGCCCGCATCGGCTGGCTGAACCGCATGACCCAGTTCAAGGACAAGGCCGGCAAGAATCGCGACAATGTGCTGGTCGGGCTCTACGCCTACCCGGTGCTGATGGCCGCTGACATCCTGCTCTATCACGCCAACGGCGTTCCGGTCGGCGAGGACCAGAAGCAGCATGTCGAGCTCACCCGCGACATCGCCCAGGCCTTCAACAGCATGTTCGGCGTCGACTTCTTCCCGCAGCCCGAGCCGATGATCATGGGCGAGGCGACGCGGGTGATGAGCCTTCGCGACGGCACCAAGAAGATGTCGAAGTCAGATGCCTCCGACTATTCGCGCATCAACCTGACCGACGACGCCGAGACCATCGCGCTCAAGATCCAGAAGGCGAAGACCGACCCGAACCCGTTGCCCGACAGCGTTGCCGGGTTCGAGGGGCGGCCGGAGGCCGAGAACCTGATCACGATCTATGCTGCCCTCTCCGATACCACCAAGGCGGAGATCGTCGGGCGCTTCGCCGGCCGGTCCTTCTCCGAGTTCAAGAAGGAGCTGGTCGACCTCGCCGTCTCCGTGCTCGGGCCGATCAACGCAGAGATGCGGCGGCTGAAGGCCGATCCGGGCTATGTCGACGGCGTGCTTCGCCGCGGCGGCGAGCGGGCGTCGGCGATCGCCGAGCCGATCCTGAAGCGGACGCACGAGATCGTCGGGTTCCTGAAGAACTAGACGGCGAGGATTGAATCGGGGGCCACCGGGGCCATATCTCGCGCCTCGGGAGATCGTCCCGGGATTGGGAGACGCCGATGCTCTACCTTCTCTCCTTCTTCATCCCGCCGCTGGCGCTCCTGCTGGCGGGGATGCCGTTCCAGGCGATCATCAGCTTCGTCCTCTGGATCAGCTCGTTCTTCGGCCTGCTGTTCTTCGTCTGGCCCGGGGTCTTCCTGTGGATGATCGCGGTCATCCACGCGATCCTGATGATCCAGAACCGCCGCGCCGAGAAGCGGACCGAGCGGATCGTCGAGGCGATCAGGGGAGAGGACGCCTAAGCCGCGGGCGTGCCCGGCGTCGTCCCGTTCTTCTCGCAGAGCGAGCGCACCAGCTTCACCAGCTCCATGATCTCCTGCTCGCGCATCAGATCGATCTTCTGGTGCAGTTGCTCGATCTCGAGCTCGGCCTTCAGGTTCACGTGGTAGTCGTTGCCGGCGTTGTGCCGGTCGATCTCGCTCTGGCGGTTCTGGCTCATCATGATGACCGGGGCCGTATAGGCCGCCTGGAACGACAGCAGCAGGTTCAGGAGGATGAAAGGGTAGGGATCCCAGGCGGAGGCGCCGGCGATGACGTTGCCGGTCATCCAGGCGGCGATGGCGGCCGATTGAATGGCGATGAACGGCCACGAGCCGACGATGGCGGCGACCCGGTCGGCGATGCGCTGGCCGGTTCCGGGCGGCGGCAGGCGGGGCTGCGCCGCCGGGCGCTTCTTGCGGAGGCCGTGGAGCTGGCCCAGCTCCTCGCTCGACAGCGGCGACAGCGGTATCCGGGAAGCGGTCATGCTGGATCTCCTTCAAGGAAAGAGGAACGTCGCATCCTCGATCACCGTTCCGACGGTGGCCGCTGCGGCGAGCTCCTCGGCGGAGGGAACGACACGGGCGTACTCCTCGTCCAGCCTGCCTGCCTGGATCGCCTGGTGCCAGCGCCGCCAATGCGCGCCGAGGCGCGGGTCGAGCTTCCGGTTGCGGGCATAGGCGGCGCCGCCGGTGGTTGCCTTCCTGATGAAATGGTCGCGGCCGCGCACGGCGAAATGCCGGATCAGGATCTCGCGCGCCGGCGCCGGGCGGGCGTCGCGCATCTCGGCATTGTGGCAGCCCTGGGTGAGGCCGATCAGGTCGGCGGCGCGCACCAGCACCTTCGGCGGAATCGGTCTCAGCAATTCCGCCGGGGCGTCGTCGTCGGGCTTCACCACCAGATGACGCGCAGCGGCGAAGGACCAGGCTGCCTCGCGCGGCCCCACCCGGTTGGCGCGCCGGCAGAAGAGGAGGTTGGCCGGCGTGGCGGCGATCGTCTCGCGGAGCGGCCCGACCCAGAATTCATCCGCATCGTTGGAGAGCACCCAGTCGGCGCCAAGCTGCGCATGGGCGAAGTGCGCCATCTCGGTGGTGAGGCGCGCCTGGTCGAAGGTGTCGTCGGCATCGTGGCGGAGACGGAGCACGCCGTCGCGCTGGAAGCCTTCGAGGATCTCGACCGTGCCGTCGGCCGAGCCATTGTCGGTAGCGATGACGAAGTCGACGCCGGCCGCGAGATGATGGCGGATGTTGGCGGCGACGATGTCGGCCTCGTCGCGCACCAGCAGGGTCATGGCCAGCTTCACGGCGAGGGTCCGAACTCGCTTCGCTCGGCCCCCACCCTGCCCTCCTCCGCGCTTCGCACGAGGGAGGGTTCCGAATCGTGCCCCCTCCCTCGGCAAAGCCGGGGGAGGGATGGGGTGGGGGCATGGCTCATTGCCTCGACTGGACCAACCCCTTCAGTCGATACAGGATCTCCAGCGCGCCCTTCGGCGACAGCTCGTCCGGATTGACCTTGGCGAGCTCGCCCTCGACCGCCGACGGCTCGGCGCGGAGCGAGCCCGAGACCGGCCTCGCAGCGGCGAAGAGCGGCAGGTCGTCGGCGAGCCTGGCGGCCGAGCCGGCGCGCTCGCCGGTCTCGAGCGCGTGCAGCACTTCCTCGGCGCGGTCGAGGACGGCGGACGGCAATCCGGCGAGGCGGGCGACGTGCAGGCCGTAGGAGCGGTCGGCGGCCCCGATTGCGATCTCGTGCAGGAAGACGACGTCGCCCTGCCACTCCTTCACCCGCATGGTGCGGCAGGCGAGCGCCGCCAGCCGCGAGGCCAGCGCCGTCAGCTCGTGATAGTGGGTGGCGAACAGCGCCCGGCAGCGGT
This sequence comes from Alphaproteobacteria bacterium, assembly GCA_964201945.1. Classification (GTDB taxonomy): domain Bacteria; phylum Pseudomonadota; class Alphaproteobacteria; order SHVZ01; family SHVZ01; genus SHVZ01. The sequence continues at coordinate 4,751 of CAXNIC010000149.1, read as the reverse complement.
TGACCTCGTGCAGATGCTCCAAGGTCGCCCAGGCGATCGAGAGTCCGTCGAAGGTGGCGGTGCCGCGGCCGATCTCGTCCAGGATGACCAGCGAGCGCGGGCTTGCCTGGTTCAGGATGATCGCGGTCTCCACCATCTCGACCATGAAGGTCGAGCGCCCGCGGGCGAGGTCGTCGGCAGCACCGACGCGGCTGAACAGGCGGTCGACGATGCCGACATGGGCCGACTCCGCCGGCACGAAGGCGCCGATCTGGGCCAAGAGCACGATCAGCGCGTTCTGGCGGAGGAAGGTCGACTTGCCGGCCATGTTCGGGCCGGTCAGCAGCCAGAGGCGCTGGCGCTCCGCCAGGTCGCAGTCGTTGGGAACGAAGCTGGCGCCCGAGCCCGCCAGCGCCGCCTCGACCACTGGATGGCGGCCACCCTTCACCGCGAAGGCCGAGGTGGCGTCGACCTGTGGCCGCACGTGCCGGCGTTCCACCGCCAGCTCGGCGAGGGCTGAGGCAACGTCGAGCCGGGCCAGCGCGTCGGCGGCCAGCGTCACCGCCTCGGCGCGGGCCTGGACCTCGCCAGCCAAGTCCTCGAACAGGCGAAGCTCGACCGCCAGTGCCCGGTCGGCGGCGGAGGAGAGCTTGGACTCGAGTTCGCCCAGCTCGACCGTGGTGAAGCGCACCGCATTCACCATGGTCTGTCGGTGGATGAACCCCGGCTTGCCGATGATCTTCTCGGCATGGGTCGCGGTCGCCTCGATGTAGTAGCCCAGCACGTTGTTGTGCCGGATCTTCAACGACGCGATGCCGGTCTCTGCCTGATAGCGGGCCTGGAGGCCGGCGATCAGCTTCCGGCTCTCGTCGCGCAGCAGGCGCAGCTCGTCCAGGTCCGGGGCATAGCCTTCGGCGATGAAGCCGCCGTCGCGGGCGAGCAGCGGCAGCTCGGCCGCCAGCGCCCGGGTGAAGCGGTCGATCAGCACCTGGTGGTGCCCGAGGTCCCGTCCGGCCTCGCGGATCTCCGCGGCCAAGTCGGGCTTGCGGCCGATCAGGTCGGCGATCTCGGTCGCGGCGGCAAGCCCGTCGCGGATGGCAGCGAGGTCACGGGGACCGCCGCGGCCGAGCGAGAGGCGCGAGAGCGCGCGGGCGAGATCCGGGGCGCGCTTCAGCCGCTGCCGCAGATCCGTCTTCAGCCCTTCATCGGCGACGAAGCTTTCGACCCCGTCGAGCCGGCCGTTGATGACGAGCGGATCGGTCAGCGGCGCCGCCAGCCGCTCGGCCAGCAGGCGGGCGCCGGCACCGGAGACCGTGCGGTCGACGACATCGAGGAAGCTGCCCTGGCGCTCGCCCGAAAGCGTGCGGGTCAGCTCCAGGTTGCGCCGCGTCGCCGGATCGATCTCCATCACGCCGCCGTCGGAGACACGGCGCGGCGGCTTGAGGCGCGGCAGCTTCCCCTTCTGGGTCAGCTCGACATAGTCGACCAGCGCGCCCAGCGCAGCCAGCTCCGGGCGGTCGAAGACGCCGAAGGCATCCAGCGTGCCGACGCCATAGAGCGCCTCCAGGCGCTTTCGCCCGTTGGTCGAGTCGAAACGGGCGCCCGGCAGCGGCACCAGGGCCGCCCGCCAGTCGCGCAGCACGTCGAGGAGGCCGGGGGCCTGGATCAGCCGGTCGGGGACCAGCAGCTCGGCCGGATCGAGCCGGGCCAGCGCCGAGGCGAGCGTCCGGGCATCGACCGGCCGGGCGCCGACCTCGCCGGTCGAGACCTCGACCCAGGCGAGCGCCATCGATCCTTGCGCATCGGCCAGTGCCGCCAGGAAGTTCGACCGGCGCGCGTCCAGCAGCGTGTCCTCGGTCAGCGTGCCGGGCGTGACGATGCGCACCACCTCGCGGTGGACCACCGACTTGGATCCCCGCTTCTTGGCCTCGGCCGGATCCTCCATCTGCTCGCAGATGGCGACCCGGAAGCCCTTGCGGATGAGGCGGGGGAGATAGACCTCGGCGGCATGGACCGGCACGCCGCACATCGGGATGTCCTGGCCGGCGTGGCGGCCGCGCTTGGTCAGCGCGATGTCGAGGGCGGCCGACGCCTTCACCGCGTCGTCGAAGAACAGCTCGTAGAAGTCGCCCATCCGATAGAACAGAACGGCGTCCGGATGGGCAGCCTTGATCTCCAGGTACTGGACCATGCCCGGCGGCGTGTCCGCCGCAGGCTGCGGGAGCTGGCTTTGGTCCGTCGGCATGGATCGGAGGTTTACCGGAAACGCGTCGGCGTGTCATAGCTCCGTCATGGCGAGTCTGGGATACCTCAACACGGTTCTCCTGCTCGGCGCCGCCTTGGTGCTGGCCGGCATCCTGTCGAGCCTGATCGCCAAGCGCTTCGGCGCCCCCTTGCTGCTGGTCTTCCTCTTGATCGGCATGCTCGCCGGCGAGGACGGGCCGGGCGGGATCAAGTTCGACGACTATGCGACCACCTACCTGGTTGGCTCGCTGGCGCTCGCCATCATCCTTTTCGACGGCGGCCTCAGGACCAAGCTCGTCACCGTGCAGAGCGCGCTGGCGCCGTCGATCATCCTCGCCACCGTCGGCGTCGTCATCACCGCCACCCTCACCGGGGCGGCGGCGCTCCTGGTGCTCGACCTCGACTGGCTCGAAGGCATGCTGCTGGGCTCGGTCGTGGCGTCGACCGACGCCGCCGCCGTCTTCTTCCTGCTGCGTTCGGGCGGGCTCGAACTGAAGCAAAGGGTGACGGCGACGATCGAGGTCGAGTCCAGCACCAACGATCCGGTGGCGGTGTTCCTGACGCTCGTTCTGGTCGAGGTGCTGATCGCCGGCGGCGGACACCTCGACTTCCAGGTCGCCCTCCAGCTCGGCAAGGAGGTCTTGATCGGCGGCGCGCTCGGCTTCGCCGGCGGCCGCGGCATCGTCTGGATGGCCAATCGCGCCGACCTGCCGCACGGCCTGCACCCGATCTTCGTGGTGGCGAGCGCGGTGACCATCTATGCGCTGGCGGCGGTGCTGCACGGCTCGGGCTTCCTCGCCGTCTATCTCGCCGGGCTGGTGGTGGGCAACCGGCCGGTCCGCGCCTTCGCCAGCGTGCTGTCCTTCCATGACGCCGTCACCTGGCTCTGCCAGATCGTCATGTTCCTCGTGCTGGGCCTCTTGGTGACGCCGCATCACTTGTTCGTCTATGCGGTGCCCGGCATCGCCGTCGCTCTCTTTCTGATGGTGGTCGGCCGGCCGGTGGCGGCGGCGCTCTGCCTCTACCCGTTCGGTTACTCGGGAAAGGAGGTCGCCTTCGTCGGCTGGGTCGGCCTGCGCGGCGCCGTCGGCGTGTTCCTGGCCTCGATCCCGGTTCTGGCCGGGGCACCCAAGGCCGAGATCTACTTCAACGTCGGCTTCTTCGTCGTCCTGATCTCGCTGGTGGTCCAGGGCTGGACCATCAAGCCGGCGGCGCTCTGGCTCGGCCTCGCCCTGCCGCGGACGGCACCGGAATCCAAGCGCATCGAGATCGACCTGCCCGGCCAGTTGAAGCAGGAGCTGGTGGGCTATCCGGTGCAGGCGGATTCCGCCGTCCTGGCCCAGGGCCGCGTGCCCGACTGGGCCAAGCCGGTGCTGGTGATCCGGACCGGCCTGATCCTGGAGCCGGCCGAGGCCGGACGGCTGGTCGAGGAGGACTACGCCTACTTCCTGGTTCCGCTGAAGAAGGTCCAGCGCCTCGACCAGCTGTTCACGCCGTCGACCGAGGCGGCGCGCGACCGCCAGGCGTCGGGCGAGTTCCAGCTCGACGGCGCGGCGCCGCTGGGTGCCGTCTGCCGGCTCTACGGCATCCCGCTGCCCGAAGGCGAGCGGCCGGAGGAGACCATCGCCGACTACTTCACCGCTCGCTTCGAAGGCCGCCCGCAGATCGGCGATCATCTCGCGCTGGGGCCGGCGATCCTGGTTGCCCGGCGCACCGAGAACGGCCTGGTGACCTCGGCCGGCCTCCTGCTCGGCGACGACGAGGAGCAGCCGCAGCCGCCGGTGACCGGACTCCGAGGTCTGACGACGAAGCTTCGCCACTGGTTTCGCACTGCCGGTTGAGCCGGCGCGTCGCGATGTGCGATCGTCCCTCGCACGAAGCCCTGACGAGACGAGCCATGGCCGAGACGAGCATCGAGGGCGGCTGCCAATGTGGCCAGGTGCGCTACCGAATCGACGGCGAGCCCCTGCTCACCGCCCTTTGCCACTGCTCGATGTGCCGTCGCGCCCATTCGGCGCCGGCCGTCGCCTGGGCGATGTACCGGGAGGACCAGGTCGCGTTCGTGAAGGAGCAGCCCGCCTCCTATGCCTCCTCGGCTGAAGCCCGCCGCGGCTTCTGCCCAGCCTGCGGCACCCAGATCAGCTTCACCGCGACCTTCATCCCCGGGCTGATCGACATCGCGATCGGCAGCCTCGACCGTCCGGAAGACGTCTCCCCCCAGCTTCACTACTGGGAGACCCGCCGCCTTCCCTGGCTCAGGATCGACGACGATCTGCCCAGGTATCCGGAGTTCCCGCCGTCCGGGTGAGGGCGGAAAGTGGCTAGACGCCGTTTGATTTGGCGATTTGCACTCGGGGGCGCTCCTGTCCCACAATGCGTGCCCCCCATAATGAAAAAATTCCCCGGGAGAGACGTTCATGGATCTTGAAGCCCGCGTCACCGAAGCGGAGGCGCTGGAGATGCATGCCAGCGGGCGTCCCGGCAAGATCGAGATCACGCCGACCAAGCCGCTGACCACCCAGCGCGAC
>CAXNIC010000148.1:0-11387 GCA_964201945.1 Alphaproteobacteria bacterium | reverse complement strand
ACAAGATGCTGTCCCGGAAAGAAGGCAAGGTCGGGATCATGACCTTCAACAATCCGGAGAAGCACAACGCCGTCTCGTTCGAGATGTGGGCCGCGGCGGAGGAGATCCTCGCCGGGTTCCACCATGATCCGGACGTGCGTGTCGTTGTGCTCACCGGTGCCGGCGGCAAGGCCTTCGTCTCCGGCGCCGACATCTCGAAATTCGCTGACGAGCGCCAGTCAGAAGAAGCGGCGCAGCGTTATAACGCTCTGGTCGAGAAGCTCTATAACCACATCTACGAATTCCCGAAGCCGACCATCGCCATGATCCGCGGCCACTGCATCGGCGGCGGCCTCAACCTGGCGATCTGCTGCGATGTCCGCATCGCGACGGAGGGCTCGCGCTTCTCCCTGCCGGCGGCGAAGCTGGGGCTGGGCTACGGCTATCCTGGCCTTCGCCGCTACGTCCAGACGGTGGGCACACCGGTGACGAAGGAGATCTTCTTCTCCGCCCGCCAGTACAGTGCTGCCGATGCGCTGGCGCGCGGCATGGTCAACAGCGTCGTCGCCGATGGCGAGCTCGAGACGACGGTGATGGATCTGGCAAATACCATCGCCGGTAACGCCCCGCTGACCATCGCCACCGTCAAGCAGTGCCTGACCGAGGTCCATCACGACCCGGACAACCGCGACCTTGAGAAATGCGCAGCGATGGTGAAGGCCTGCTTCGCCAGCAATGATTACATCGAGGGACGGAAGGCGTTCATGGAAAAGCGGAAACCCGCCTTCACCGGTACATGAGGAGCGTCGTGGCGATGACTGATCTCCGGAGCTCGAACGGCGACAGCGCACAGACCGCCATCGGCTTCCTGAGAAGCACGTCCCTCACCAGCCTGGTGCAGGAGGAGATCCTCCGGATGATCCTCTCCGGCGAGCTCGATGCCGGTGCCCAGGTGAAGGAGTACGCCATCTCCGACCGGCTGGGCGTCGGACGTTCAAGCGTCCGCGAGGCCTTCCGCGCCCTCGAGGAAGCCGGGCTCGTGCGCCTGGAGAAGAACCGCGGTGTCTTCGTCCGCGAGATAAGCGACGATGAGGCCGAGGAGATGTACGCGGTCCGCGCCGGACTCGATGAGCTCGCCGGCCGGCTGCTGGCGCCCCGCATCACCGACATCCAGGTCGACGAACTTTCGCGCCTGGTCAACGAGTTGGAGGCGCAACTCGCACCCGAGACCTTCGCTACGTACTTCCCGCTCAACCTCCGCTTCCACGACCGCATTGTCGAGATGACCGGCAACCAGAAGCTCCTGGTGATGTACCGGCGGCTGATCAACGAGATGCACTTGCTGCGCCGCCGCGGGCTCCTGCGCGGCGGGGGCCTCCTGGTCTCGAACGACGAGCACCGGACTATCGTTGCCGCCCTTGCCAGCCGCGACGCCGATGCCGCGGCCGCTGCCATGCGGGACCATGTGCGCGCCGGCCGAAACCGGATGATGGCGGCGGTCGGCTCCGCGACGCCGCGCTCGGCTGCCTGATCATGACCCATCTCGAGCTTCGGGGTCTCAGCAAGCACTATGACGGCACCGCTGTCGTCGATCGCATCGATCTCGCGGTTCCTCGCGGCCATCTCGTCTGCCTGCTCGGCCCTTCCGGCTGCGGCAAGACGACAACGCTCCGGCTGATCGCCGGGTTCGTCGAACCCAGCACCGGCGAGATCCGTGTCGACGGCAGGGTTCTTTCAGCGCCAGGCACGGCGATGCCGCCGGAGCAGCGCGGCATGTCGATGATCTTCCAGAGCTACGCACTATGGCCGCACATGACGGTTGCCGACAATGTCGCCTATGGCCTGACCCTCCGCCGGATGCCGAAGGCGGAGATATCGAGTCGTGTTCACGAGATGCTGGCGGCCGTGAAGCTAGGTGCCCTCGCCGAGCGCTACCCGGGCGAGCTGTCGGGCGGACAGCAGCAGCGGGCGGCACTCGCGCGAGCCCTTGTCATCGAACCAGAAATCCTGCTGCTCGACGAACCGCTGTCGAACCTCGATGCGTCGCTCCGCGAGGAGATGCGTTTCGAGATCCGCCGACTGCACGACGCCTTCCGTTACACCACGGTCTACGTCACCCATGACCAGGCGGAAGCGATGACCACGGCCGACCTGATCGTGGTGATGAATCAAGGACGGATCGAGCAGACCGGTCCTGCCGAAGAGGTCTACAACCGGCCGCGTTCGGCCTTCGTCGCCGGATTCCTCGGCGGCGCCAACATCCTGAAGGGCCGCGCCGTCGATGCGGCACGCCTCGATGTCGGCCCGGGCGTGCTGCGTTGCGCGGAGTCCGCCTTTCGCCCGGGCGACGAGGCGTCGCTGTCGATCCGCTTCCACGAAATACGGGTCCACGCGGGTGACGGACCTGCCGGCGACAACCGTCTCGCAGCGCGCGTCGTTCGGCAGACTTTTCTTGGGTCGCTCCGCGATCTTGCGCTGGAGCTGACCGACGGCACCGTCATTCGTGCCTCGGCATCGCCGGATCTCGCGGTGCCGGCGGATGCCCGTGTGTGGATCGACCTGCCTTCGGAGCGTTGTCGGCCATTGCCATCGTAGGGGCGGCGTCGCGAAGACGGCCAAGAGCAAGAAACTGAAACAATGAAAGATGAGGAGGAAACGATGAGGATCAGATTGCGCAAGCTGCTGCTGGGGCTGGGGGCCACGCTGGCGCTCGTGGCGTCGGCCGCTGCCCAGCCGGCGCCCACCACCATCACGCCCGAACTGACCGAGGCCGCGAAGAAGGAAGGCAAGGTCGTCTGGTACACCGCCGTTGACGTCAAGGTAGCCGAACAACTTGCCAAGGCGTTCGAGGCGCGATTCCCAGGCGTCAAGGTCCAGGTCGAGCGCTCCGGTGCGGAGCGCATATTCCAGCGCATCGGCCAGGAATACACGAGCAACATCTTTGCCGTCGACGTCGTCGACAGTTCCGATGCAGCGCACTTCGTGTACTGGAAGCGCGAAGGTTGGTTGCAGCCGGTGGTGCCGGAGGACGTCGCCAAGCATTTCGCTCCGGCCTACAAGGATCCAGGCGGGTTGTTCGCGGCCTGGCGCATCAATCTCAGCGTCATCGCCTACAACACCCAGCAAGTGAAGCCCGAAGACGCGCCGAAGAGCTTCGCCGACCTTCTCGACCCGAAATGGGCCGGCAAGATCGTCAAGGCACATCCCGGCTATAGCGGCACGATCCTGACCGCGACCTTCCAGATCGCCCGCGACGTCGGCTGGTCCTATTTCGAGAAGCTGGCGCAGCAGCGCATCATGCAGGTTCAGTCCGCTGTCGACCCGCCGAACAAGGTCGCCTCGGGAGAGCGCGCGATCATGGCCGACGGCAATGAGTACAATGTGGCGCTGCTCAAGGCTCAGAAGGCGCCGATCGAAGTGGTCTATCCGACCGAAGGCTCGCCACTGGTCATCGGGCCTGCCGGTGTCATGAAGCGTGCTCCCAATCAGAATGCGGCGAAACTGTTCTACACTTGGCTCTTCACAGTCGAGGGGCAGCAGTATCTGGTCGATATCGGGTCTCTGCGTTCGGCCCATCCAGGCATCAAGGTGCCGGCCGGCCAAAAGCCGCTGTCCGAGATCAAGCTGATGAAGGACGACGCCGAAGCCGTCGACAAGCAGGCCGAGGACATCAAGGCCCGCTACACACGCCTGTTCAAGACCTGAGCCTGAAGGACATGAGCGGAGGCGGCATGTCGCCGCCTCCGCTCCATCCGAATGACCGCAGAAACAATCGTCACGTCGTCGGCCCCACGCCGGGCTCGCGTCCTCGGCGGCATCGATGCCTCGCTGGTGGTGCTGGCGGCGGCCGCGGTGCTGCTCGTCCTGCTGATCGCCCTGCCGGTAGGCTGGCTGTTCTACTATTCCCTCACCGACCGGACCGGGGCGCCGACCCTGGCCAATTTCGCCGCGCTGGCCTCCGATCCGGCACTGCGCGAGCCGATGCTGACGACGCTGGTGCTCTGCTTTTGCGTCGCCATCGCCGCGCCTGCCGTGGCATCACCGCTGGCCTGGCTGGTTGCGCGCACCGATCTTCCCGCACGCCGGACCATCCGCGCCTTGATGACCGCCAGCTTCGTCACGCCACCCTTCCTCGGCGCCATCGCCTGGGAGATCCTGGCCGCGCCGAACAGCGGCATCCTGAACCAAGTGTGGCGCTGGACGACCGGTGCCGAAGGTCCACTGTTCGACATCTACTCGATGCCGGGGCTGGTATTCGTCATCTCCTGCTACACGGCGCCCTTCACCTTCGTCCTGGTCACCAATGCGCTGGATCGCATCCCGGCAGACCTTGAGGATGCCGCCGGCATTCTCGGCGCCGGACGCTGGCGCACGGTGCTGACAATCACCCTGCCACTGGTCGTGCCGGCGATCCTGGCTGGCGCGTTGATCGCGTTCCTGCAGGCGATGACCTTATTCGGCTCGCCTGCAATCCTGGCGCTGCCGGCCGGCTTCCATACGATCACGACCAAGATCTTCGCGCTATTCCAGTTTCCGCCGAAGCCGCAGATCGCTGCCGCCGCGGCGTTGCCGCTCCTCGTCGTCACTATCCTCCTGCTGACCGCCCAGTCGCGGCTGCTTGGCCGACGCGGCTACACCGTGGTCGGCGGCAAGTCAGGCGACCCGCGGCTGATCCGCCTCGGACCCTTGCGGATCCCGGCGCTGCTACTCGTGCTCGCAATCCTGTCGCTGCCGCTGTTCCTGCCCTATGCAGCTCTGCTCAAGGCGTCGGTCAGCACCTATCCGGGAGCGCCTATCGCACTGGACTCGATGACACTGAAGCATCTGCGCTTCGTCTTCTTCGAGTTCTCGCAGACCCAGAAGGCCTTCTGGAACACGGCAATCCTCGCTCTCGGGACGGCTACACTCGGAACGCTGCTGGCCCTGGTCATCGCCTATCTGACCGCACGGCGGGCGGTCGCAGGATCGCGCGTACTCGAGTTCCTGGCGACCGCGCCGATCGCGATTCCCGGCATCGTGCTTGGTGTCGGCCTGTTTCTCTCCTATGCGCGGCCACCTCTGGCGCTCTATGGCACGCTGTGGATCCTGCTGCTGGCTTTCCTCACCATCGAGCTGCCGGCAGCTTTCCAGCAGCTGCGTTCGTCCTTCCGCGCCGTCCATCCGGAGCTGGAAGAGGCGAGCCGCATCCTCGGTGCCGGCCGGCTGAAGACGCTGGCCCGCATCACCGCTCCGCTGCTCAAGAGCGGTGTCGTCGCCGCCTGGTGCTTCGTCTTCATCGGCGTGGTGCGTGAACTGTCCGCAGCGATCATGCTGTTCACCTCCGACACCAAGGTGCTCTCGGTGGTGATCTACGACTTGAACGAGAGCGGCGACCTCGGCGCCATCGCCGTGCTCGGCACCGCCATGCTGCTGGTCACCTTCGCGGTGGTCGGCTTCGCCAACTGGATTTCGGGCGTCGGCTCCGGCGTCCGGCTCAGAGGGGGCTAACCCCCAAAACCGAAAGAGGAGATGATCATGTTGAGACTAACGGCAACGGCATTGGCCGTGGGACTCGCCCTGTCCCCGGCAGCATCCATGGCACAGGCGAAGTACCCCGTGCCTACCGTCACCCTTGCCACCCATTCGAGCCCGGGCGGCGGTAGCGACGTGTTTCTGCGCGAGCTGGTGAAGCATCTCCAGCCGATCCTCGGCGTGAATCTCGCGGTCTCCAACATCACCGGCGGCAGCGGCGCCAAGGCGATGGCCGAGATCTCCAAAGCGCCGGGCAACGGCAGCATCTTCTACGCAACGACGCCGACCTACATCCAGACGACGCTGCTGTCGAAGCCGGAAGCCGGTTACGACAAGCTCGACCCGATGGTCATCGTCTTCTTCGATCCGACAATCATCTACACCCGCGCCGACTCGCCGTTCAAAACCTTCGCCGATGTCGTCGCCGACGCAAAGAAGAACGTCGGCAAGCAGAAGTGGGGTGCCGCCAACCCTGCCTCACTCGAGCGTATTGCCTTCGAGAAGCTGAACCGGATGATCGGCGCCAAGGCCGCCATCGTCAGCCACGAGGGCGGCGGCGACCTGATGATCAACGTGCTGAACAGCACGCTCGACATCGGCGTCGGCGAGGTTCAGGAGCTGCGGAGTCAGCTCGAGGCGAAGAAGGTCCGCATGCTCGCCGTGCTCGGCGACAAGCGCCTGCCCGAGTTCCCTGACCTGCCGACGGCAAAGGAACAAGGCGTCGATCTCGTCGTCAGCAAGTTCCGCGGTCTCGCCGGTCCGAAGGGCATCTCCGACGACGTCGCCAAGATCTGGGAAGACGCGATCAAGCAGGCACTTGCCAGCCCGGCCTACAAGGCGATTTACGCCAAGGAGGCGCTCGAGCCCGTCGCCGTCGGCCGCGAGGAAGCCCGGCGTTTCACCACCAAGTTCGCCGAAGACGTGAAGGCATCTCTGACCGAACTCGGAGTGATCAAATGACAGTGAGCCGGGACGATGTTCTCGGTCTCGGCATGATGGTGCTGGCGGCGGCCTACTGGGCCGCCGCCGACCGGATCCCGGTCAGCCTCCTCTCCGACAACGTCGGCGCCGACGGTGCACCGAAGATGCTCGCGGTGGCGCTGGCGACCTGCAGCGCGCTTCTGGTCGTTGCGACACGGCTGCGGACGGCACCCGCGGCCGGCGATGAAGACGGATCGCCGTCTGATCGTCGGCGGGGTCATCTCAGAGCGATCGGCCTGCTCGCCGGCCTTGGCGCCTACGCGCTGCTGCTTCCGGTTCTAGGATATCCGCTGGCGCTGGCGCTCCTGATCGGCGGTACGGCTGTCTACGGCGGCGCACGACCGACGCTCAGCCTGGTAGCGATCTCGATCGTCGGCGGCGTCGGCTTCTGGCTGTTCTTCTCGAAATTCCTGGGCGTGCTGCTGCCGCTCGGCTGGTGGATGCCGGGGGGCTGAGATTATGGACGTTCTTTCGTCGGCGGTCAGCGCTCTGATCGGCGGCTGGACCCTGCCGGCGGCCCTTGCCGGCGTGGTGTGGGGTATTCTCGGCGGCGCGCTTCCCGGCCTCTCGCCCTCCGTCGCAATGGCGCTGCTGCTGCCGCTGACCTACGGCATGGATCCGACTGCGGCCCTGACCATGCTCGCAGCGGTCTATGTCGGCGCCGAATACGGTGGCTCGATCCCCGCGATCCTGATCCGTACGCCCGGCACCAATGCCGCCGCCGCGACGACGATCGACGGCTACGAACTGGCAAAGCAGGGCCGCGCCGGTGAGGCGCTCGGCATCTCGCTTATGGCGGGATTCGTCGGTGGCCTCTTCGGCCTGATCCTGCTGACGATCGCGACCGAACCGATGGCGGCGGTGGCGCTTGCCTTCACGCCTCCGGCCTATTGTGCGCTCGGCATCCTCGGCCTCTCGGTCATCGCCAGCCTTTCCGGAAAGTCTCTGATCAAGGGACTGATCGCCGGAATCCTCGGGCTGATGATCGCGACGGTCGGCACCGATCCGGTTTCCGGCGTCACGCGTTTCACCGGCGGCAGCCCGGACCTCCTCGGCGGTGTGCGACCCATCCTGGTGATGGTCGGCCTGTTCGCGGTGACCGAGATGCTGACGCAAATCTCGACCCCGGCTTGGGACAAGGCGAGCCACCGCGACACCCGCCTCAAGCTGCCGAACTTCGCGATGTGGAAGCGCCTGTGGCCGTCGCAGGTGATCGGCTGCATCATCGGCACCTTCGAGGGCCTCACGCCCGGCGGCGGCGGCAGCATCGCGGCATTCCTCTCCTACAACGAGGCGCGGCGCTGGTCGAAGAAGCCGGAGGAGTTCGGAAAGGGCTCGGTCGAGGGCGTCGCCGCGCCGGAATGCGCCAACAACGTCGTCACCGCGACCGCACTGATCCCGATGTTGAGCTTTGGAATTCCGGGGTCGAACTCGGCCGCGGTGCTGCTCGGCGGCTTCCTTCTGCACGGCCTGATCCCCGGACCGATGCTGTTCCAGAAAGCTCCGGAAGTGGTCTACGGCCTCTATGGCGGACTCTTCGCGGCGAACATCCTGATGGTTCTGGTCGGCATAGTGATCCTGGGGCCTTGCCTCTGGCTGGTGAACCGGCCGAAGCCCTATCTGATCGCCTTCATCCTCGCGATCGTCGTCTCCGGCGTCTACGCCACCCACGCCTCGCTGACCGATCTATGGATCGTGCTGGCGATGGGCGCCTTCGGTTATGCCATGCGCTGGTTCGGTATCCCGACCTTGCCGATGGTGCTGGGCGCAGTACTGGGCTTCCTGGTCGAGTCGAGCTACCGCCGCAGTCTGGTGCTGTCTCGCGGCGACCACGCGATATTCATCCAGGACCCGGTCTCGCTCGGCCTTCTGCTCGCCGCCCTCGCCTTGACCGCCTATTCGGTCTGGGCGGAATTCATTAAGCCTGCACGAAAGCTCAAGAATGCCTGATCTCGCTGTCGCCGAGCGCCTCGCTTCTGCCATCGAGCGGATGTCTCCGGTTCCGTCGAAGCTCAAGGATGTCTGCGAGATGCTGCTCGCCGACGTGACCGGCCTCTGCGTTGCATCGCGCCATCTCGACTACATCGCTTCGGCCAAGGCCGCGCTCGATCCCGGCGGTCCCTGCACCGCCATCGGCCATGCCGGCGGTTTCGATCCGGCGGGTGCGGCGATCGTCAACGGCACCGCCGCCCATGGCGAGGACTTCGACGACACCTTCGAAGGCGGCCCCGTCCATGCCGGCGCGGTGATCCTGCCTGCAGCCCTGGCCGCCGCCGAGCGCCACGGCCTGTCCGGCGCTGATGCGCTCCGCGGCATCGCCGTCGGTCTCGAAGTCACCTGCCGGCTCTCGACCGTGATCCCGAAGGCGCTGCACAAGGCAGGATTCCATCCAACCGCCGTGTTCGGAGCTCTCGGTGCGGCCGCCGGCGTCGGCGCCGCTATCAGCCTCAAGCCGGCAGCACTCGCCTCCTCACTCGGCATCGCCGGCAGCATGGCGTCAGGCATCATCGAGTACCTGACCGAAGGTACCTGGACCAAGCGCCTGCACCCGGGCTGGGCGGCGCAAAGCGGTTACCGCGCGGCCATGCTGGCGAAGTCAGGCTTCGTCGGTCCTCGCACGGTGTTCGAAGGCAAACACGGTCTCTATCAGGGCTTCGCTCATTCCAACGACGGCGACTGGGGGGCGCTCCTCGACGGCTTCGGCAAGACCTGGGTCGCCGAGACCATCGCCTTCAAGCCCTATGCCTGCGGGACGATGACCCATCCCTATATCGACTGCGCGCGCCAGCTAGCGGCCAAGGACATCAAACCGGAGTCGATCACCGACATCCTCTGCGACACTGCCGAGGGCTATGTCCATCGCCTGTGGGAGCCGCTTGCCGACAAACAGCGCATCCCGAACGGCTATGCCGGCAAGTTCAGCATCCCCTACTGCATCGCCGCCGGGATGATCCTCGGCGACGCCGGGCTCGATGCCTTCACCGACGAGCGCGCCGCCGATCCCAGGCTCAGCGCGCTTGCCGCCAAGGTGCGCTACCGCATCGATCCGAACGATCCATATCCCAAGCGCTTCACCGGCCATATCCGCGCCACGCTCGCCGACGGCCAGGTGGTGGAATTGCGCCAGCCGCATTTCCGCGGCGGCACCTCCGAGCCGCTGACGCGCGAGGAGATCGAGGCCAAGTGCGTCTCGAACGCCCGTTACGGCGGCTGGACCGAGGATCGCGCCCGTTCGCTTCTCGACTTCTCGCGCAGCGCCTTCTCGGCCCCGCGCATCGATCTCACGCCGTTCAGGGGGTAGTCATGGCTGAACTCGACGGACGCGTGGCGCTGGTCACCGGCGCCGGACGCAACATCGGCCGCGCCATCGCGCTCGACCTGGCAGAGGCCGGCGCCGCGGTGGTGGTCAACGCCCGCTCCAACCAGGCGGAAGCCGAGGCGGTGGCAAAGGAAATCACCGATGCCGGCGGCAAGGCGATTGCGCATCTCGCCGACGTCACCGATGCCGATGCGGTCAAGCGTCTGGTGGATGCCGCCATATCGCGCTTCGGCCGCCTCGACATCCTGGTGAACAATGCCGCAGTGCGAGGCGAAGTGCCCTTCGCCGAGCTCGACTTCGCCAAGTGGCGGGCCGTGCACAGCGTCTGCCTCGACGGAGCCTTCCATTGCACCAAGGCCGCGCATGCCGCCCTCAAGTCAGGCGGCAACGGCGCCATCATCAACATCGGCGGGGTCAGCGCCCATATCGGCGCGGCGGACCGCGTGCATGTACTCAGTGCCAAGCTCGGCCTCGTCGGATTCACTCGCGGCCTCGCCCATGACCTGGCGCCGGATGGCATCACCGCCAACTGCGTGGTCCCAGGGCAGATCGACACGTCGCGTGCCGGCGGCAAGCAGCCCAGCCATCACTCGACCCACGCGCCGCTGGTCGGCCGACGCGGCCGCCCGGACGAGATCGCCTCGGCCGTCCGCTGGCTCGCCGGTCCGCAGGGCCGCTACGTCACCGGCCAGGCCATCCACGTGAATGGCGGCCTCTATCTCGGCGTTTGAGGAACAGCAGATGAATCTTGATCTCAGGGGCAAGGTCGTTGTCGTCACCGGCGGCTCCAAAGGCATCGGCCTCGCCTGCGCCAAGGCCTTCCTCGCCGAGGGAGCCAAGGT
Organism: Alphaproteobacteria bacterium; assembly: GCA_964201945.1. Taxonomy (GTDB): domain Bacteria; phylum Pseudomonadota; class Alphaproteobacteria; order SHVZ01; family SHVZ01; genus SHVZ01. The sequence goes on along the minus strand of CAXNIC010000148.1, from coordinate 755 downwards.
GGGCATTACCTCCCGCTCACAAGCCAACATCGACCGCGCACTCGGCCAGCTGAAGGGGGCGACTGGGATCGCCGCCGACCTGATCGACGCCGATGCCGCCGCCCGCATGGTCGATGGCATGGAACAGGCACTCGGCCCGATCGACGTGCTGGTCAACTCCGCCGGCGCCGCCAAGCGCACGGCGCCGGACGAGCTGACGCCGGCCGCCTGGAAAGCGGCAATGGATGCCAAGTATTTCTCCTACGTGAACGTCTTCGATCCGGTGGTGAAGCGCATGGGCAAGCGCGGGACCGGCGTGATCGTCAACGTCATCGGCAATGGCGGCAAGGTCGCGAGCCCGACCCACCTGGCTGGCGGTGCCGCCAATGCCGCGCTCATGCTGGCGACCGCCGGTCTCGCCACTGCCTATGCCGGCAAAGGCGTGCGCGTCGTCGGCATCAACCCCGGACTCACCAACACCCAGCGCGTGGCCGAAGGCCTCAAGTCCGATGCCAAGCTCAACGGGATCACTGAGGATGAAGCCCTCAAGCGCGCGATCCAGCGCATCCCCATTGGCCGCATGGCCGAGCCCGAGGAGATCGCCAACCTGGCGCTCTTCCTCGCCTCGGCCCGGGCCAGTTACGTCACTGGCGTGATCGTCTCGATGGTGTCAAATCGCTTCCAACCGTGACCCCCTTTTCGCGTCCAATTCCGACCCCTCTGGGCGGGGAGGAATGGGCTTATCCGCGTAGTGCATAGGGGGGACCCGCGCCCGT
>CAXNIC010000147.1:0-11526 GCA_964201945.1 Alphaproteobacteria bacterium | reverse complement strand
ATCCGCCGCTCCCGCCTTCCCATCGACGCGAGAGAAGAGACCTAAATGAGCTTCGATATCGAGCCGATCTGGCTGGCGATCGGCTTCGCCGGCCAGGCGCTGTTCTCGGCCCGCTTCCTCATCCAATGGGTGATGAGCGAGAAGGTGGGGCGCAGCATCATTCCTCTCGGTTTCTGGATCTTTTCGGTGCTCGGCGGCGTGACGCTGCTGGCCTACGCCATCCATCGCATGGATCCGGTGATCATCGCCGGGCAAGCCGGCGGCCTCGTCGTCTATGCCCGCAACCTCTGGCTCATCTACCGCGAGCGCCAGGCCGAGGCGGCGTGACGGCGAGCGGATCACCCCCACCCCTCCCTCCCCCATCAAGGGGGAGGGAGTACGAGGCGTCGTATCCCCTCCCCCCTTCGTGGGGGAGGGTTAGGGTGGGGGGCCTCGCCCTCGCGCTCGTCACCGTCGCCACGCTGATCCGCATCTGGGTGCTGGCCCAGGATCGCTTCGATCTCTCCGGTGACGAGGCCCAGTACTGGGTGTGGTCGCTCACTCCCGACCTCGGCTACTACTCGAAGCCGCCTCTGGTCGCCTGGATCATCGGCGTCACCACGCATCTCTTCGGCGATGGCACCTTCGGCGTGCGTGTCGCCTCGCCGGTCGCGCACGGCCTCACCGCGCTCATCCTCTTCGCCGCCGGCCGACGGCTCTATGGCGAGCGCGTCGGCTTCTGGTCGGCCGTCATCTATTTGACCCTGCCGGGGGTCTTCCTCTCCTCGCAGCTGATCTCGACCGACCCGTTCCTGCTGCTGTTCTGGGCGGCGGCGCTCTATGCCGGCGTGCGCCTGAGCGAAAGCGGCGAGACGCGCTGGTGGGTCCTTCTCGGCCTCGTCGTCGGCCTCGGCACGCTGGCGAAGTACGCCATGATGATGTTCCCGGTGGGCCTGGCGCTGTTCTTCCTGCTGAGCCCCGAGGAGCGCCGGCGGCTCTCCTGGCAAGGGCCGGCGCTGGCGGCGGCGATCGCCTTCCTCCTCTATCTGCCGAACCTGATCTGGAACCTGCAGCACAGCTTCGTCAGCTATCGCCACACCGCCGACAACGCCAATCTCGCAGGTGCCCTGTCCAGCCCGTTCAAGGGCGTCGAATTCATCCTGAGCCAGTTCGGCGTCTTCGGGCCGATCCCCTTCGCCATCCTCCTCCTGGCACTGGCCCGGCCGCGGCTGCTTCTCGCCGACGGGCGCTCGCGGCTGCTTTTCTCCGTGTTCCTGCCGCTCGCCGCGATGATGGTGGTCGTCGCCTTCCTGTCGCGCGCCAATGCCAACTGGGCGGCGCCGCTCTATGTCTCGGCGACGGTGCTGGTGGTGGCCTGGGCGATCGGGCGCGGCCGCGCCTGGCTCCTCATGACCGCCTTCGCGATGCATCTCGCCGGGGCCGTCGTCATGGCGGACTATCATCGCTTCGCGCGCCTTGCCGGCGTCGAGCTCACCGGGCGCACCGATCCGTTCAAGCGACTGGAGGGCTGGCGGTCGCTCGGCCGCGACGTCGCGCGCGAGCTGGAACGGCATCCGGGCGCGGTCCTCTTGATGGAAGACCGCATGGACCTGGCGACGATGATCTACTGGGCTCGGCCCGCCGCCTGGGCCAAGTGGAATCCGTCAGGCCGCGTCCGCGACCACTGGGACCTGACCGCCGATCTCCGCGACCATGCCTCCGCGCCCGTCCTCCTGGCGACGCCGACCCGGAACCCCGACGACATCACTTCGCGCTTCGCCAAGGTCACCCCGCTCGGCACTGCCGGCCGGCCGCTCTACCGCGACGTCGACCGCACCCATCACCTGTTTCTGCTCGAAGGCTTTCGTGGCTATGAGCGCTAGCGCGAGCCCCCACCCCAACCCTCCCCCACCTTTGGCAGGGGAGGGAGCCGCCTCGGAACCCTCCCTCGGCAAAGCCGGGGGAGGGCAGGTTGGGGGCATCCAGCGGATCTGGATGCTCACTCTCCTTGTGCTCTTCCTCCTCGCCGCCATCGTCTTCACCGTCTGGCCCGAGATCGATCTCGCGGCGGCGCGCCTGTTCTTCCGGGACGGCCGCTGGATCGCGTCCGATCATCCCGGCGTCGAGGGGTTCCGGCGCCTGGCTGCGGTTCTCGTCTTCGGTGTTCCAGCGGCGGCGGCGGCGCTGGCACTGCTGGGCTGGCTGGTCGGCCGGCGCGGCTCCGAGCGCGCGGCGCTGGTGTTGGTGCTGTCGCTCGCGATCGGTCCCGGACTCATCGTCAATGCCGGCCTGAAGGAGTTCTGGGGACGCGCACGTCCGTCGCAGGTGGTGGAGTTCGGCAAGGAGCGCGTCTTCACCCCGGCGCTGCTTCCCGCCGACCAGTGCCGGCGCAACTGCTCCTTCGCCTCGGGCGAAGTCGCCATGGGCTTCGGCCTGGTGGTGCTGGCGCTGCTGGTGCGCCGCCGGCGCCTGCTCGCGCTGGTGCCGGGCCTGGCGCTGGGCGGGATCATGGCGGTCGCCCGCATGGCGGCGGGCGGCCATTTCCTCTCCGATGTGATCTTCGCCGGGCTGATCGCAGCCGCGACCGGGCTTGCCGTCTACGTGCTGGTCTATCGCTCTCAGGCGGCGCGGACGTAGGCGCGGCGCTGCTCGGCCGCGACCGGGCGGCTCGCCGTCAGCTCGACCATCAGCGCGGCGACGGCTTGCGTATCGCCGGCCTTGCGGGCGGCGTCGACCAGCATCTGCCAGAGGACGTCGCGCTGCGCATGGCTGGCGCCGAGCCGCCAGAGGTCGCCCCTGACCGGCATCATCAGGCGGACCACGTCCTTCCACTCGCCACGGCGATGGTGAATGGCGGCACGGCAGACCGGCTGCGCCAACCCGCTGGCGACGGGGCCAAGGGTCGCGCCATCCATCGCACCGATCGCCTCGACCAGACGCTCGGCGGCGGCGAAGCGTCCGTCGGCCGCCAGCGCCATCGCCAGATGCGGCAAGGTGAACAGGTTGGAGCCGTCGCCGATGCGCCCCTCTGCCTTGTCGGCGAGCTCGGTCCAGCGCGAGCCGACGTCGACGCCGAGATGCTCGAGGCGCCAGAGCAGCGAGGCGGCATTCTGCAGGTCGATGTAGAGGTCGGGAAGCGCCTGCACCAGGGGCGACGAGAGATCGCGGACGCGGGTGTCGTACCAGGCGAGCAGCCCGTCCGGCCCGTCCTTCTCCAGCTGCAGCAATGCGCGGTGCCAAGTCAGGTGGAAGGCGAAGTTGTTGGCGCCCTCGTGGCAGCCCACGTTCTGGTCGAGCCACGCCATGCCTTCGGCGGCGCGGCCCTGCATCTCCAGCACATGGGCGACGGCATGCACGCCCCAGCGGTCCGACGGATCGTAGGCGACGGCCTCGCGGGCCAGATGCTCGGCCTCCTCGTACTCGCCGCATTCCTCGCGGCCGAAGGCCTCCATCGAGGCGAGCCAGCTGCGCCCGGGCGTGTCGCTGCTCCAGCCGCGCTTGGCAGCGACGACGGAGTCCAGCATGCGGGCGGAACGGCCGAGCCAGAAGTAATGGAAATGCGCGAGGCGCAGCGCCAGCAGATCGGTCGGGTGGACCGCGAGGATCGACTCCCAGGCGCGGAGCGCGCGGTCGAGATCGCCCTCGGCCCAGGCGCCGAAGGCTTCCAGGTGCCGGCGCTCGCGCGGCGTCGCGTTGGCGGCGAGCGAGGCCGCCTTCTCCAGTGCCGCCTTGGCGCGGTCGAGGTTCTTCGCGTTCAAAGAGAGCAGCCCCATGCCGCCCTTCAGCGCGTGGCCGAGGAAGAACTCGGGATCAGCCTTGAGGGAATCGGCAAGCCGCTTCGTGGTGTCGACGTGAAAGGTGACGTAGCCGTCGACCGCGTCGTCGAGCAGGGCCACCGCCTGGGCGCTGTCTGTGGAAACGTCGAGTCCGCGCCTGTCCTTGAGCATCCGCCGTCCGTCTTTCGTGTGAAGGGTCGGCGGAAGATAGGGGATCAGTGGATCGCTTCGCCCGCCTTGGTCGCGTAGAAACGGTAGACCCGGAGGTCGCCGGACCGCAATACGGCGCCGCGTCTCGCCCATAGCTCCGCTTCCTGGACCAGGTGCGGCACGGTCTCGGGCGCGACCGAGCCGGGGGCCAGCGACTGGGTCAGGTCGCGCCAGCCCTGCAGGATCAGGCTCTGGTGCATGTCGGTGATGTCCTCGGCGATGCGCACTTCCAGCTGGTTGTGGGCGAGCAGGTCGAGGACGTCCTGGGACGAGCAGGGAAACGGCCGGAGCGGCTCGCTCTTCATCCAGGCATCGACCGCGGGCGTCGCCCGCGCGGTGTCGGGCATCACGTAGTCGGTGAAGCAGAGCTGGCCGCCGGGCCTGAGCGACTGGTTGATCGAATCGAACAGACGCGCCTTGTCGGCGAGCGTGAAGAACGCCTCCTTGGCGAAGACGCAATTGTAGCCGCGGGGCTTCAGCACCGTCGTCTCGGGATCGTAGACCTCGATCGGCGCTTTCTTCTCTAGGCCCGCCATGCGCGAGCGCTCCATCCCGGCCTCGGCCAGCACCGGCCATTGCTCCATGCCGGTGACCCACGAGCCGAAATCCTTGGCCATGACACGGGCGCAGCCGCCGAGGCCGGCGCCGAGATCCAGCACGGTCATGGTCGGGTTGAGGCCGAACGGCCTCACCAGCGTCTTGACGTGCTCGTCGCCGCCCGGCGTGTGCAGGCCGGGACCCCACAGGCGCTCGACCACCTGGATGCGGTCGGCGGTCCACAGCGGCACCTGGGTCTTGCTGGTCTTGGCGGCGCCCGTGAGCGAGACATCCAGGCTGCGCCGCTTGGTCTCGAATTCGAGCTCGACCGGATCGCCCGGATAGACGTCGGCCGGGTCGTAGCCCCGCCACCAGGCGAAGAGCTTGACCCGGAACGGGACCTTGGGGACCCGGGTTTCCATGATCGCTGCCGACATCTCGCCAAATCCGCTTGCTTAGATCCGATGGCTGGGGCCGGGCGCCTCGGGCCCGACCAGACCACCTTAAGCCAGCTTGGTTAATTCATGATTAACGATCCGTCATCCGGTGTCGGACATGCCTCCACGCCGTCAAACCGCCTCATTCCCGGGCGAGATTCCGGCGTGGCCACGAATCATGATATCCGGGTGCCCATGGCCATCGCGACGACCGGCTCCCGGGCTCGCCCCCCTCAGCGAAAGCGCCGCGGCCGTCCGGCCTTCCGGGTGGGACCGATCCTGGGCGCGCTGCTGCGCTGGGGCCTGGTCGCCGCGATCTGGGGCGGCGTCGTCGTTGCCGCCATCGTCGCCTATTTCGCCTTCACCCTTCCCGACATCTCCGGCCTGGAGGAGACCGGCCGCAAGCCCTCGATCCGGCTCGCGCTCGCCGACGGCACGGTGTTCGCGAGCTCGGGCGAGGTCCATGGCCGGCCGGTCAAGCTGGCGGAGCTGCCGCAGAGCCTGCCGCAGGCGGTGCTGGCGACCGAGGACCGGCGGTTCTTCGGCCATTTCGGCCTGGACCCCATCGGCCTGGTGCGCGCGCTGGTGGTCAATCTCCGCGAGGGCGCCATCCGCCAGGGCGGCTCGACGCTCACCCAGCAGCTTGCCAAGAACCTGTTCCTCACCAGCGAGCGCAGCTACGGGCGCAAGATCCAGGAGCTGATCCTGGCGGTCTGGCTCGAATGGCGTTTCACCAAGGAGCAGATCCTCACCATCTACCTCAACCGGGTCTATCTTGGCGCCGGCACCTTCGGCGTCGCCGCCGCTTCCGAGCGCTATTTCGCCAAGGACCCGAAGGATCTCAACGTCTACGAGAGCGCGCTGATCGCCGGCCTCCTGAAGGCCCCGGCACGCTACAGCCCGACGGCCAGTCCCGAGCGCGCGCGGCTTCGCACCGAGCAGGTGCTGGCCAACATGGTCGATGCCGGCTACCTGACCGAGGCCGATGCGGAGAAGGCGAAGCGCCTTCCGGTCGGGCGCGGCAGCTATGCCGCGAGCGGACTCGGCGGGCGCTACTTCGTCGACTGGGTCCTGGACCAGGTCGGATCGCAGATCGGCTATGTCGACCGCGACCTGGTGGTGACGACGACGCTGGATCCGCGCCTGCAGCGGATCGCCGAGGCCGAGGTCGAGGCGATCCTGGCGAAGAACGGCGAGCGGCTCGACGCCAGCCAGGCGGCGCTGGTGACGCTCGGCCCCGATGGCAGGGTGCTGGCCATGGTCGGCGGCCGCGACTATCGCGACAGCCAGTTCAACCGCGCGACCCAGGCGCTCCGCCAGCCGGGCTCGGCCTTCAAGCCCTTCGTCTATCTCGCCGGCCTCGAAGCCGGGATCGGCCCTGAGACGATCATCGACGATGCACCGCTGACCATGGGCACCTGGAGCCCGTCCAACTTCGACCGCAAGTTCCGCGGGCCGATGCGGGTTTCGGATGCCGTCACCCAGTCGATCAACACGGTCGCCGTCCGCGTCTCCGAGCGCGCCGGGCGTTCGCGGGTGATCGACGTCGCCCATCGCCTCGGCATCCCGCAGGCGCTCGACGACAACCCCAGCCTGGCACTCGGCACCAGCGAGGTGACGCTGCTCGATCTCACCCAGGCCTATGGCGCCTTCGCCACCGGCGGCGAGATCGTCCACGGCTTCGGCATCGCCGAGGTCCGCGATACCGGCGGCCGCGTGCTCTACCGCCGCCAGGCGGCGACCGAGCGGGTGATGTCGCCGGACAATGCGCGGCGCATGACCGAGATGCTGGCCAATGTCGTCCAGGCCGGCACCGGGCGTGCCGCCCGGCTCGACCGTCCGGCTGCCGGCAAGACCGGCACCACGCAGAACTCGAAGGACGCGCTGTTCGTGGGATTCACCGCCGACATGATCACCGGCGTCTGGTTCGGCAACGACGACGGCCAGCCGATGAAGGGCGTCACCGGCGGCGCGCTTCCGGCCGAGCTGTGGGGCGCCTTCATGAAGAAGGCGAGCGAGGGCCTGCCGTCGAAGCCGCTGAAGATGCCGCTGGGCGGCGAGATCGCCGCCGCTCCGTCGGCGCCGGCGCCCTGGTATGCGCCCTGGCGGGCGCTGTCGTCCTCGTCCGGCGGCGCCCCGCGCGGCGCGGCGCCCGTCAATGTGGGGCCGCAGGGCAAGGATTAGCCCGGCTTGATCTCGGTCGATGCCCTTCCCGGCGCTCGCTGCCAAGCTTGATCCGACTTCCAGCGGTAACCATCTACCTGCTAGCCTGGAATAGTTCCAATTGCGGAGAGTGACATGCCGAAGGCCGATGCCGTTGCCGATGCGCTGACCAAGGTGCTGGCGGATTCCTACGCCCTCTACTTCAAGACCCACGCTTTCCACTGGAACGTCCAGGGCCCGACCTTCTTCTCGCTGCACGAGATGTTCGGCGCCCAGTACAACGAGATCTGGACCGCTCTCGACGAGATCGCCGAGCGCATCCGCGCCATCGGCGGCACGCCTCCCAGCGCGTCCTCCGTGCTCGCCCGCCTCAGCACGATTCCGGAAGCCAAGGGCAACCTCGAAGCCAACGCCATGGTGCGCGAACTCTATGACGGGCATCAGGCGGCGCTGAAGACGATCAAGGCGGCACTCGCCACCGCGCAGAAGACCGGCGACGAGGCGACCGCCGACCTGCTAATCACCCGCACCGAGAGCCACGACAAGCACGCCTGGATGCTGAAGAGCACGCTGGCGGATTGATCTGCGTGAGTTATACGCAAAAGGCAGTCTGCGTATAACGCGCCTACCGCTCGTTCTTCGGCAACCTCAGGACGAGCAGCCAGAACAACAGCAGGTCGGCGAGCGTGACGACGGCGATCGCGGTCATCATCGGCCGCGTGGTGCCGTCGAGGAGATGGCCGACGCCGATGCCGACCGCGGAGGCGACGCCGAGCTGGAGGAAGCCCACCATCGCCGAGGCGGCGCCGGCCATCTGCGGGAACGGGCCGATCGCGCCGGCGATCGCCGCGGGCAGCACGAGGCCGATGCCGATCATCACCACGATGAAGGGCAGGAGCACGGCGGCCACGGTCTCGATGCCGGCCCATGCCAGCGCCGCGCCGAGAAGCCCGAAGCCGGCGGAGATCAGCGTTCCCGTCGACACCATGGTGCGGATGCCGAACCGCTGGATCAGCCGGCCGGCCAGCAATGCTCCGGCCGAGTATCCCGCGGCCGCGGCCCCGAAGCAGAAGCCGAAATACTCCGTCGGCAGCTTCAGCACATCGATCAGCGTGAAGCTGGAGCCCGAGATGAAGCAGAAGATGCCGCAATAGGAGAGGGTGACGGCGAGCGCGTATCCCAGATAGGTGCGGTCGCCGAGAAGGCGCGCGTAGTTGGCGAGGATGCGCCGCGGCGCCGTCGCCGTCGGATCCTGCCGGAGGTTGGTCTCGTCCAGCAGCGTGTAGAGGCCGATCAGGCAGATGGCGCCGAAGCCGGCGAGGAACAGGAAGTTCGCCTCCCAGCCCAGCGCGACCGTCATCCAGCTTCCCAGCATCGGGCCGATGATCGGCGCGATCGCCATGGCGGATGCCATATAGGCCAGCACGCGGGCGGCGACGGCGGGGGCGTAGAGGTCGCGGGCCACCGCACGGCCCAGCGTCACGCTGGCGCAGCTGCCGATCGCCTGCAGCAGGCGGAAGACGATGAGCAGCTCGATCGTCGGCGCGAAGGCGCAGGCGAGGCTGGCGAGGACATAGAGCGCGATGGCGAAGCGCAGCACCGGCCGGCGACCGAAGCGATCGGAGATCGGGCCATAGGCCAGCTGCATCACCGCTGATCCTAAGAGGAAGACGCTCAAGGTGAGTTGGACGCGGGCCTCGTCGGTCTCGAAGACGCGCTGCATCGTCGGCAGCGAGGCGAGATAGAGATCGGTCGAGATCGCCTGGAAGGCGACCAGGCCGGTCAACAGCAGGTTGACCGGCCAGCCGGAACGGGGCGCGGACGCGGCGGTCATCCGTAGCGGTGGAGGCGAATGCCGTGATCGCCGAGCCAGCGCCGCGGATGATCGATGTCCGGCACCAGGCGAGCGACCAGCCGCCAGAAGCGGGGACCGTGGTTGAGCTCGACCAGGTGCGCGACCTCATGCGCGACGACGTAGTCCATGATGTCGACGGGAGCCAGGATCAGCCGCCAGCAGAAAGCGAGTCGCCCGGTCGGCGTGCAGCTGCCCCAGCGCGTGGTGGTGTCGCGGAGCGTGATCCGGGTCGGGCGCTTTCCCACGGCCTCGGCATGGCGGTCGACCAGCGCCTGGATCTGCCGGCGCGCCTCCGCCTTCAGCCAGTCGGTGAGCCGGCGGGCGAGATGCTCGATGGCGCCGGCGACATGGATCTCGCGCCCTTCGATCCAGACGGTGCCGCGCACCCCCGGGCGATGGCGGACGACATGGGGCACGCCGCCAAGCGGCACCTCGACTCCGTCGGCGAAGGGCACCGAGGGCGGCAGGGTCGCCAGCTTGCGGCCAATCCAGGCGCGGTTCTTCTCGGCGAAGGCGGCGGCACGGACCAGCGACACGCGCTTCGGCACCACCAGGAGCACGATGCCCAGCGCCGCGTCGACGCGGAGGCTGACGCGCCTTGCCGTCTGCGACAGCCTGAACTGAACGCCCGGCGGCAGCGGCACATGGGTCTCGCGTTTCATGACATCACGCTTCGCCGCCGCGCCGGCGGGGCAAGGATATCGAGCAAGACAACGAGGACGGCCGGACAGCGCCTCAAGCTAAGACGTCTCCAAATCTCGAACGGGGATAGACCTCCCTAGCCGGTCGCAGGGGCGGGGGTCAACCTTGGGCCGGCGTCGAATCGACCCCCCCTCCCTCGGCGAAGCCGGGGGAGGGATGGGGTGGGGGCCGAGCGTAGCGAGGAGCGGCGTCGGTACGTGACGAGACGACCCTCGCTTCGCTCGGCCCCCACCCTGCCCTCCCCCACGCTTCGCATGGGGGAGGGTTCACAAAGTCACACGTGATCGCGCGGGATCTCCACGTTCCAGCTCCGGCTGAAGATGCGCTTCTCGCCTTCAAAGGCATCGAGGGTGGCGGCGAGGTGGAAATGCGTGGCGGTCGAGGTCAGCACCGTGCGGGTGCGGGTCTCGGCGTTCCACGAGTCGCGCCAGAAGCGCACCGTCCAGGCGACCTCGGCGCGGGCCGACAAGGGATCGTCCGGCAGGATCGAGTACCACTGGTCCTGGCGCGCCCGCATGGTCCAGCCGGTGTCGTCGTAGCGGATGGTGCCGCCGTCCTCGGTGGTGTGCGCGACGACGCGGCCGGTCTCGATGTCGCGGATGACCTCGCGGGTCTCGCCGCCCGTTTCCAAGATCTTCGCCGGCAGCTCCGCCGGCCGCTCGGCCCGCGGCAGCGGCTTCAAGGTCGCGTCGGCCGGCTGCGGTGGGCGCACCGGCAGGTCGATATGGCTCAAGCCGGCGCGAACCGTGATCGTCGCCGAGTCGGGGGAGACCCAGGCGATCGGCCAGTAGCTGGTGGAGATCGAGACGCGGAGGCGATGTCCCGGCTCGAAGCGCTGGCCGATGTCGTTGAGCTTCACTTTCACGCGATAGCGCTTGCCCGGCATCAGCGCCTCGGGGAATTCGTGGCTGTCGCGATGGGTGAGGTTGAGGAGGCCGTAGCTGACGCGCGTGATGCGGCCGTCGGGCGCGATGTCGCTGAGGCGCACGCAGATCATCGCATCGGGCTTGTCGGAGGCGATGTCGAGCTCGACCACGGGCGCGCCCAGAAGCTCGACGCGCTCGGTGAAGGGGGCCGAATCGAAGTTGAGCGAATTGCCGTCGAGCTCGCGCTGGTCGGTCGGAAGGTCGGGCCCTCGCCCATGCGCGCACCAGCGGCCGTAATGGCCGGGGGTGAGCGGCGACAGGATCGAGAGCACCGTTTCGGCCTCGGCCGTCTCGCCGAGCGTGCCCTTGTTGAGATGGAGCCGGCGGGTCTTAACGCCCGGCGGCGGCCAGGACGGGTCGGCGACCCAGTGTCCTTCGATCCGCGTCGGCTTCGACACCGGCGGCACGTAGTCCTGGATGTAGGAGCGCTCCATGGGCTCCTTCATCATCCCGGTGTCCTTGCCCTTCAGCCAGTGATCCCACCAGCGGACGGCCTCCTGCAGGAATCCGACGGCCGGTCCCGGCGCCGCGTCATGCGGATACTGGTGCGACCATTGCCCGATCCAGGCGATGCGCGGGCATTTGAGATGCTCCATCAGCCGCGGGATCGCGTTGGTGTAGCCGTCGGCCCAGCCGCCGACGGCGAAGACCGCGCATTGGATGTCGGCGTAATTCTCGCAGACCGAGCCGTGCTTCCAGAAGGCGTCGCGGCGTTGGTGCTTCAGCCAGGTCTCGATCCAGAGGCCGCTGCCGGCCAGCCGCTCCAGCCACATCTCGTGCCAGCGGTTACCGGCGATCTCCGGGTCCGGCGGGCGCGAGTTGTGGGAGAACATGTTGGCCGCCCACTTCATGTTGTCGTTGAGCAGGCAGCCGCCCATGTAGTGGATGTCGTCGGCATAGCGGTCGTCGGTCGAGCATGAGGTGATGATCGCCTTCAGCGC
>CAXNIC010000146.1:0-11534 GCA_964201945.1 Alphaproteobacteria bacterium | reverse complement strand
CCGTATCTCGCCGATCTTGTCCACGCCGACCATCCCCCAACACCCTTCCCGGCAAAAGGAAGGGACGCTGACACACAGCGTTAGAGGGGGTCAGAATTGGACGCGAAAACCGCCCCTCAGGGGGTCACTATTGCGCGCGATTTTACACTGTCACTTTCTCGAAGCTGTGCCTGTCGATGACGGCGGCGATCTCGGGCGGTGACAGCGGACTGCCCGGCAGCGCCGGGTCGGCCACGGCATAGTCGATATGCGGGAGCACCCGGCCGATCAGGCCCGGCATGTCTGTCTTCATTTGTTCGAAGGTGATGACCAGGCAGCCGGACTCGACCCATTGCCTCGCCTCCTTGACCTGGATCGGCAGCAGAGCGAGAACCAGCATCTCGAGGATGTCCGCGAAGGTGCGGTCGGCAGCGAAGCCCCGCTTCTGGTAGTCGAACGCGATCGATACGGCGACGTCCCGCGGATCGCGATGGAGGTAGATGAACCGATACCCCTCGCCACCCACCAGGCCCTCGAAGGTCCCGATCGCATCATGGGTCCAGTGATAGAAGGGTTGCCGGATCTGGCCGCCCGCAAGCTCCGGACGAAACCGGGCCGTCGTCTCCTCCGGACCGTACGGCGTCAGGAAGTAGCCCTTGGCCGAAAGCAGATCCTGCAGGATCGGATCGATCCCGGACGCGCCGGCGTTCTGAAGGCTGCAGAAGATGACGTTCGGGGCCGCCATTGATGCGCTCGCAGGAAGTCTGAGACGGCCCCGAGGGTCAGGCGGCTTTCCGCTCGATCAGTTCGATCTTGTAGCCGTCCGGGTCCTCGACGAAGGCGATCACCGAGCCGCCATGCTTCATCGGTCCCGGCGGGCGCGGAATCTTGACGCCTTCCTTGCCGAGCTTCTCGCAGACACCGTAGATGTCCGGCACCCCGATCGCCATATGGCCGAAACCGGAGCCGATCGTATAAGGCTCCTTCTGGTCCCAGTTATGGGTGAGCTCGACCACGGCGCCGGCGGACTCATCGCCATATCCGACGAAGGCCAGGGTGAAGCGGCCGGTCTCGTAGTCCTTTCGCCGCAGCAGGTTCATGCCGAGCAGGCGGGTGTAGAAGTCGATCGACTTGTCGAGGTCGAGCACACGTACCATCGTGTGCAGCATGCGGAAGTTGCTGGCGTCGACCGTGGCCGGACGTTCGCTCACCTGGGCGCTCATAGGCGGATCCTTTCGACTAGGGATGGGAAATCTTAGCGCGGCGGCCGACCAGATCGAGCAGGATTTTCGCAGCCCGCGTCGAAGGCGGCGGCCCACCACGGCCGAGCAGCCGCGCCGCCTCGGCACTGGCCTCGGTCTGTGACTTCCGCGCCGCCGGGTCGTCCAGCAACCTGCCGACCTCCGCCGCGATCAGCTCGGGCCGGCAGTTCCCTTGCAGGAACTCGGCGATCACGTTCCGCTTCAACAGTATGTTGGTCATGACGATCGACGGAACCTTCACCATCATCCGGCCGATCACGTAGGAGAGCCGCGAGACCCGGTAGGCGATGGCGAAGGGAGCGCCCGCGACCGCCAGCTCGAGGTTCACCGTTCCGGAAGCGGCCAGCGCCGCGGTCGCGGCGGCGAAGGCATGGTGCTTCTCCCCGATGCTCTCGACCACGACCGGATTGCCGGGCCAGCCGGCAACCGCCGACTTCACCAACGGCGCCACCGAGGCCATGGTCGGCACCACGATGCGTAGCGACGGACGCTCGGCTACCAGCTTACGCACCGTCTCGCCGAAGACCGGAAGCAGACGACTGACCTCGCCGAGCCGGCTTCCCGGAAGCACGCAGAGGAGCGGCGCGTCGCCGAAGCCATGGCGAGCGCGGAAACCGGCACCGTCCGGTACGACACCGTCCTGCTCGACCACCGAATGGCCGACGAAGCTCGCCGGCAGACCAACGGCTTCGAAGTAGGGAAGTTCGAACGGCAGGATGCAGAGGAGGTGATCGAGGAAGCCCGCGATCATCTTGGCGCGCCGCGGCCGCCAGGCCCAGACGGTCGGCGCCACATAATGGACGAGCAGCGATCCGCTCCCCTTCAACTTCCGCTGAACGCGGAAAGAGAAGGCGGGCGCGTCGATGGTGACGACCGCATCCGGTTGCATCGCCTTCGCGGCCGCGATGGTCTCGCGGACGCGCCGCAGCACGCGCGCGATGTGCGGCACGATCTCGACGATTCCCATGATGTTGAGCTCGCCGAAGGGGACCAGGCTGTCGAGCCCCTCGCCCGCCATCGCCGGTCCGCCGACGCCGGCGAAGCGCACGCGTCCTCCGGTCTCCTCCTTCAACGCGCGCATGAGCCGGGCGCCGAGGCCGTCGGCCGAGGCTTCGGCGGCGACCAGGAAGATCAGGGGGCCTTCTGTCACTTGCGTTCGAAGCCGTAGACGAAGAGGCCGAGCCGGTCCGCCACCTGGCCGATCGCGTCGCGATCCAGCACGATGGTCCCGCCGGCCTCGACGGCGATGCCGCTCAGGCCCGCGCGGTGCGCGCGCTCGACCGTTCTGCTGCCGATGGTCGGTAGGTCGACGCGGCTCTCCTGGCCGGGCTTCGGCATCTTCACCAGCACGCCGCCGCGGCCCTCGCGGTGGAGATTTTGGCAACGCTCCATCAGCCGGTCGGTGCCCTCGACCGCCTCGACGCCGAGGACGACGCCCTGCTGGATCACCACCGCCTGGCCAATGTCGAGGTTGCCGATGGCCTTCAGGATCTCGATGCCGCGTTCGATATCGGCCATCGCGTCCGCATCCGGAGCCAGGCGACCGAATGCTCCCGACGGTGCCAGCAGCGTCGGGAGGATCGCCTCGGCGCCGATGACACGAAAACCTTCGGTCTCGAGTTCCTGGATGACGGCCGAGAGCAGGCCGTCGTCGCCCCAGGCGCGGCGGCCGACACGGGCGAAGAACTGCAGGCCGCGCCAGTCCGGCCGGAACGCCATCGGCGAGCGCCGGCGGACCGGCCCTGCCAGCACCAGCTCGGCGCAGCCGGTCTGCTTCAGGAGACCGAGCGCCTTGCCGACGGCGCCGACGCGCACCCAGGCGTGATCGGTTCCCGCGACCGTCGCCGGCTCGGTCTCGCCATCGAAAGCCAGCACGAAGAACGGCCGCGCCTCGGCAAGGCAGGTCTCGACCAGCCGCCGCGGCAGCGGCCCCGACCCGGCAAGGATGCCGAGCCTAGGCGCCGGCGCCGTTCTTGGGCTGGCAGATCGGGCGATTGGCGTCGGCACGGATGAACTCGACGATGTCCATCACGACCTTCATCTTGCCGAACAGCTCGGTCACGTCGTCGAGCCGCTCGACGAGCGTTCCCTCCGCCGCGAACAGCATGCGGTAGGCGGCGCGGAGCGCATGGATCTCGTCGCGCGAGAAGCCCCGGCGCTTCAATCCCACCAGATTGAGCCCGGCCAGACGCGCGCGGTCGCCCATCACCAGTCCGTAGGGGATGACGTCGCCCTCGACGCCGGTCATGCCGCCGACCATCGCGTATTGCCCGATGCGGACATACTGGTGCACGGCCGAGAGGCCGCCGAGGATGGCGTAGTCGCCGACATGGACATGGCCGCCGAGCGTGGCGTTGTTGATCAGCGTCACCTGCGTGCCGAGCTTGCAGTCATGTGCCACGTGACAGCCGATCATCAGGAGACACCCCTCCCCGACCTCGGTCAGGAGACCGCCGCCGGCTGTCCCGGGATGCAGCGTCGCATGCTCGCGGATGATGGTTCCCTTGCCGACCACGAGACGGGACGGCTCGCCCTGATATTTCCGGTCCTGTGGTGGCAGGCCGACGGCGGCGAAGGGAAAGATCCGCGTACCCTGGCCGATCTCGGTGTGGCCGGCGACGACCACATGGCTCACCAACTCGACATCGTCGGCCAGCGTCACGTCGGGGCCGACCGTGCAGTAGGGGCCGATCGTCACCCTTTCGCCGAGCCTGGCCTTGGCATCGACGATCGCCATCGGATGGATCTGGGTCATCAGTCGTCCAGGATCATCGCGGCGTAGGTCGCTTCGGCCTTGAGCTGGCCCTCGACCTTGGCCTCAGCGGCGAACTTCCAGACATTGCCGCGGTGGCGCTCCTTGCGGACATGGATCTCGAGGCGCTCGCCGGGAACCACGGGCTTCCTGAATTTGGCGTTCTCGACACTCATGAAATAGACGAGCTTGCCCTCGGCCGCCGCCCCCAAGGTCGAGACCACGAGGATCGCCGCCGTCTGCGCCATCGCCTCGACGATGAGTACGCCCGGCATCACCGGCATGCGGGGAAAATGGCCCTGGAAGAACGGCTCATTGATCGAGACGCTCTTGATGCCGACGGCGCTGACGTTGGGGACGACATCGATGACCTTGTCGATCATCAGCATGGGATAGCGGTGCGGGATCATGCGCATGATCCCATTGATGTCGATCTCGGCGACGGTCGGCCCGCTCGGGCCTTCCTGAGCGATCTTGACGTCGTTCATCGCCTACTTGCCCTTCCTCCCAAGACGCTTGAAGGCCGCAACGGAGCGAGCGAACTCGACCATCGGCTGGGTCGGCGTCCCGATCACCCGTGCCCCGGCAGGCAAATCATCCTTGACCCCCGACTGCGGGCCGACGACGGCGCCGTCGCCGATGCGGAGGTGGCCGGAGATACCGACCTGGCCTGCAATGACGACGAAATTCCCAAGGCGGGCGGAACCGGCGATGCCCGTCTGGGCAACCAGGATGCAGCGTTCACCGACCTCGACGTTGTGCCCGATCTGCACCAGATTATCAATCATGGTGCCCTTGCCGATCACCGTGTCCGAGCCCGATCCGCGGTCGATGGTCGTGTTGGCGCCGACCTCGACGTCGTCGCCGATCAGCACGCGCCCGAGCTGAGGAACCTTGACGACCCCCTCCGCCGACGGCTCGAAGCCGAATCCCGGCTGACCGATACGCGCGCCTGGATAGATCACGACACGCGAACCCACCAGCGCGTGGCTGACCGACGCATTGGCGCCGACGACCGTTTCCTCGCCGATGACGACGCCAGCACCGACGACGGCGTTGGCGCCGATCCGGCAGCGGGCGCCGATCTCCGCCCGTGGGCCGACCACCGCGCCGGCATCGACTTCGGCCGAGGGATCGACGACGGCGGATGCGTCGATGAACGCCCCCGGGTGACGGACGAGCTTCGTTTCCGGCTCCGGGTAGAACAGAGCCGCCGCCTTGGCAAAGGAGAGCCGGGGCTTCCTCGCCACCAGCACGGCCATGCCCGACGGTGCCTGGGCCACCATCTCGGCCTCGACGATGCAGGCGCCGGCGTGGCTGGCGGCGAAGGTCCTGGCGTAGCGCTTGTCGTAGAGGAAGGTCAGATGCTCTGGTCCAGCCTCATCCAGCGGCCGGACATCCACGATCCGCCGTCCCGCCTCGCTTCCGGTCGCGAGATCGACGCCGATCCTCCGCGCGATCTCGCCTAGAGTGAACGGGCCGGCGAGCTGAAAGAAGCGCGGATCAGCCACGGCGGACCCTACTTAATCGCCGGCATCACCAGCTTGACCGAGGCGATCTTCTTGTCGAGACGCGAGAGCGCCTCGCCCGTCAGGTCGAACTTCTTCTCGACGATCACCACGGCGGCCTTGGAGATCACCAGGTTCGCCTTGGTCTCCTTGGCAAGCCCATCGACGATGCCGATGAGCTGCTCGCGGACCTTGCCGATGTTCTCCTCGAAGGCGAGGTCGAGCTGGCGCTTCTTGGCGCTGACGTCGCGCTGGACATCGGCGACCCGGGTCTCGAAGTCGCGGCGGCGCTGCTGGAAGGCTTCCGGCGCCAGGACCGCGCGCTGCTGAGTGAGATCCTGCTCGGCGGTCCGGAGGTCTCTCTCCTTCTTGTTGATGTCCTCCTGGTAGGCCGCCCGCGTCTTCTCGAGCTGCTGCTGGATCGACTTGGCCGCCGCGGAGTTGCGAAGGACTTCCTGGAAGTCGATGACCACGATGACAGGTGCCGGAAGCGGGTCGACGGCATGGGCCGGCGACGCGATCGCGAGCAACACGACGGGGGCGAGAGCAAGGAGATAACGGCGCATGATCAGAACCTCGTGCCAAAGCTGATACGAAGCAGCTCGGTCCGGTCGAACGGCTCCTTCATGAACGGGCGTGCCAAGTCGATGCGGATCGGCCCGACCGGTGAGTTCACGGACAACCCGAAGCCGACGGATGCGCGCAGGGAATTCAAATCCCGGATCTCCGGTCCCGCCACGTCGATGCCCCATAGGCTGCCGACTTCGGTGAAAACACGGCCGAGGATCGGAAGATCCTTGGGCAGCCCCAGCGGGAAGCTCATCTCGGCCGTTGCCGTATAATACTTGTTGCCGCCAAGGGCGTCGCCGGTGGTGATGTCGCGGGGGCCAATGCCCGACGAGCGGAAACCGCGGAGCGTCGTGCCGCCGATGAAATAGCGATCCTGGATCGTGACGTCGTCGTTGAGGCCGTAGACCCAGCCACCCTGCCCGAGCACGCTGACGACATAGTCGGCGGCGATCGAGTAGTACCAGCCGGCGCCGAGGCTCGGGCGGATGAAGCGCGCGTCTCCGCCGGCGCCGGCGAAGTCGCTGCTGAACCTGATGTAGTAGCCGTCGGTGGGCTCGGCCCGGTTGTCGCGCTTGTCGTAGATCAGGTCCTGACCGATCAGCGAGGTGACGCGCGTCCCCGACGATTCACGGATGAAGCGCGAGGCATCGGCCTTGACGTTGAGGATCTCGACGTCGCTCAGCGAATAGCGGAGCGTCTGGCGCATCGGCTCGCTCAACTGATAGCCGAAGCGAAACCCGAAGCCCGTCCGCCGGTCGTCGTAGGAGCTGGTGGTCTGGTTGTCGCGCGTGATGTGGAAGAGGTCGACGCCGGCGCTGACGTCGCGATCGAGGAAGTAAGGCTCGGTGAAGCTGAAGTCGATCTCGCGGCGCACCGCCGACAGGCTGCCGGCGATCCGGAACTCCTGACCGCGGCCAAGCAGGTTGCGCTCGCGCAACTCGACCTGCCCGACGATCGCCTCCGAGGTCGAGTAGCCGGCGCCGAAGGAGATCTCGCCGGTCGACTTCTCCTCGACATCGACCTTGATCACGGTCTTGTCCGGAGAGCTGCCGGGCATGTTCGCGACTTCGGCCTTTTTGAAGAAGGCCAGGCTCTGGATGCGCTGGCGCGAGCGCTGCAGCCGGGCGGCATTGAAGGCGTCGCCCTCTACCAGCCTGAATTCGCGGCGGATCACCTTGTCGAGGGTGCGGACGTTGCCGGCGATGTCGATGCGTTCGACGTAGACTTTCGGACCTTCGCGGACGTCGAAGGTCACGCTGACCGACTTTTCCTCGCGCCGGCGCTCGAGCACGGGCTGGATGTCAACGAACGCATAGCCGAGATTGCCGAGGCGGGTCGTCATCCGCTGAATGGCTTCGTCGATCTTCTCGCTCGAATACCAATCGCCCTCGGCCACCTGAATGTCGGCCTTCAGCAGCTCGGGGTCGAGGTTCTTGAGCTCGGCCTTGATGTCGAGCTTGGCGAACTTGTAGCGCTCGCCTTCCTCGACGGTGAAGGTGATGAAGAACTCGGTCCGCTCCGGCACCAGCTCGGCAACGGCCGAGACCACGCGGAAGTCGGCATAACCGGCGTTCAGGTAATGCTTGCGCAGAAGCTCGCGGTCGAAGGAGACGCGGTCGGGGTCGTAGTTGTCGTCCGAGGATAGGATCCGATACCAGGCGGATTCCTTGGTCTGGATGATGCCCCGGAGCGCGCTATCGCCGTAGCGCTTGTTGCCGACGAAGCTGATCCGGCGCACGCCGGTCACGTCGCCTTCCTCGATCTCGAAGACGAGGTCGACGCGGTTCTGCGGCAGCTGGATGATCTTTGGCTCGACCGAAGCGGCGAAGCGGCCCTTGCGACGATAGAGATCGAGGATGCGCTTCACATCCGCCTGGACCTTGGTCCGCGTATAAACCACACGCGGCCGGAGCGTCGCCTCCTGGGTCAGGGTCTCCGCGTCGATCTTGCTGTTCCCCTCGAAGGCGATGCGGTTGATGATCGGGTTCTCGACCACGGACACCATCAGGACATCGCCTTCGCGCCTGAAGGCGACGTCGGCGAAGAGGCCGGTCGCGAACAGGGTCTTCAGCGAGCGGTCGAGACGTTCATTATCGAAAGGATCGCCAGTCCTGAGCGACAGGTAGGAGCGGACGGTCTCCGGATCGATGCGCTGGACGCCCTGGACGCGGATGTCGTTGATGACCCCTTGGGCTCGGCTCTCGCCCGCGAAGGCGAGCACCAGAAGAACGAGCACCCACGCGGCCGATCGCTTAAGCCCGGTCGGAAGCATGACTTTGCTGATGTCCTTCAGGTGAACAGGCGGCCGATGAAATCGACGACCTTGAGGTGGACGAGGTCGTTCCAGGTCGCGAAGACCATGAGGGCGAGGACGAGCGCGAGGCCGACCATCGCAGCATATTCCTGCGCCTTCTCATTGAGCGGCCGGCCGCGCAGGGCCTCCGCGGCATAGAAGACCAGCTGGCCACCGTCGAGGACGGGCACCGGCAGCAGGTTCACAAGGCCGAGATTGATCGACAGCACCGCCATGAACCAGAGGATCGCGACCAGCCCGCCCTGGGCGACCTCGCCCGACATCTGGGCGATCCGGAGCGGCCCGCCCAGCTCTTCCGAGCCCCGGGTGCCGGCGATGATCTGGCCCAGCGCCTTCAAGGTCCCGACGGTGAGGTTCCAGGTCTCCGTGCCGGCGTGCCAGATCGCGGTGAAGGGATCGTCGCGCTTGGTCTCGATCTTGAGCGAGCGGACGCCGAGCAGCCCGACCTTCCGGGTGTTGCCGAAGCGGTCGGTGACCTCGCTCGACCGCGGCGTCACCGTCAGCGCCAGAACCTCTTCGCCGCGCCGGACTTCGACCGCGAGCGGTCGACCGGGGCTTTCCTGGATGACGCGCTGAAGCTCCTCGAAGCGAGCGACCGGACGGCCATCGATGGTGATGAAGCGGTCGCCCGCCTTGATCCCGGCGGCCGCAGCAGCCCCGTCCTCGACCACCTGGTCGGCGGTCGGCGGGGTGAACGGGCGTCCGGCGGTGGCGAACAAGATCGCCAGCGCCACGATCGCGAACAGGAAATTGGCGAGCGGCCCGGCAGCGCTGACCGCCGCGCGCTGGCCGACAGGCTTGGCGAAGAGCGAGTGCTGGCGCTCGGAATCCGCGACGGGACCTTGGGTGACCGAGGCGACGTCGCCGTCGCCCATCATGCGGACATAGCCGCCCAGCGGCAGCAGCGAGAGCCGCCAGCGGGTGCCCTTGCGGTCGGTCCAGCCGAACAGCTCCGGCCCGAATCCCACGGAGAAGACCTCGACGCGGACGCCGTACCGCCGGGCCACGAGGAAATGCCCGAGCTCGTGCACGAAGACGAGCACGGTCAGGATGACCAGGAACGGAAGGACGTAGGTACCGATACCGGTGACGAACTGCATCATGCTTCGACCGCGCGTTTCCTCAAGCTGCCAGACGAGCGCCGGCCCTGGCGCGCACCTCGGCGTCGATGGCCCGGACCTCGTCGATCGAAGTCGGCGCCGGAGCGGTGACCGACCCGAGGGTATTTTCGCCGACCTTAGCGATGTCGAGGAAGCCCAGGCGACCGGTCAGGAAGCCGTGGACGGCCACTTCGTTCGCCGCGTTCAGGATTGTAGGTGCCGCCCCCCCTGTTTGCAAGGCTCGGCGGGCCAGCTCAAGGGCAGGAAACCTTATGGGATCAGGCATTTCGAAAGTAAGCTGACCAACTTTGGCGAGATCAAGGCGGGCTGCCGGGGTCTCGATCCGTTCCGGCCATGCCAGCGCGTAGGAAATGGGCACCCGCATGTCCGGTGTCCCCAGCTGACCCAGCACTGAACCGTCGCGGTAGGCCACCAGGCTGTGCAGTACCGACTGGGGGTGGACGACCACCTCGATCCGCTCCTCGGGCACCGCGAAGAGGTGGTGCGCCTCGATCACCTCCAGCCCCTTGTTCATCAAAGTCGCCGAATCGACCGAGATCTTGGAGCCCATCGACCAGGTCGGGTGCTTCACCGCCTCGGCCGGGGTCGCCCGCGCCATCTGCTCCAGCGACCAGGTGCGGAATGGCCCGCCCGAACAGGTCAGGACCAGCTTCTCGACCGAATCCCGTCGCAGGTCCTCGAACACCTGGAAGATGGCGTTGTGCTCGGAATCGACCGGCAGCAGCTTGGCGCCCCGCTTCTTCGCCTCGTCGGTCATCAGCGCGCCGGCGCAGACCAGCGACTCCTTGTTGGCGAGCGCCACCAGGGCGCCCCGGCGGATCGCGGCGAAGGTCGGCTTCAGCCCGACCGAGCCGACGATCGCCGCCATGACCCAGCCCGCCGGCCGGTCGGCCGCTTCCATGACCGCCGTATCGCCGGCGCCGACTGCGATGCCGGTGCCGGCGAGACCCTGCTTGAGAGCGCCGTAGCGGCTCTCGTCGGCAATGGCGACGAAGCGTGGACGATGCAGGCGTGCGAGTTCGATCAGCCGCTCGACATTCGAGCCCGCGGTCAGCGCCTCGACCGGGAAGCGTTCGGGATCGCGGCCGACCAGGTCGAGGGTCGAGGCCCCGACCGAGCCGGTGGCGCCGAGCACGGTGACGCGCCGGATCATCTCCATGGGAAGAGACCTCCTCCGAGGAGCCAGACGGCAACGGCGACCGCGGGAATGGCGGTCACCATGCCGTCGACCCGGTCCAGCAACCCGCCATGGCCGGGGATCAGGTTGCCCGCATCCTTGACGCCGAAGCGCCGCTTGACCGCGGACTCGGCCAGATCGCCCGACTGAGAGATGAGGGCGATCAGAAATCCGGCGACGGCGAGCGCGACCATGCGGTCGGCGCCAAGCAGCCAGGACGTCACGACGCCGACCGCGCCTGCCGCGACCACGCCGCCGGCGAGGCCGGACCAGGTCTTGCCCGGGCTCACCCGGGGCCAGAGGCGCGGGCCGCCGACTGTGCGACCGACGGCATAGGCGCCGATGTCGGTTGCCCAGACTGCCGCCAGGAGCCAGAAGCAGATCTCCCGGCCCTGTTCGGTCTCGATCCGGAGCCAGAGGAAGCAAAGGCAGGGAAGCGCCACCACCGGCGCGCCGATAGCAAGCCAGATCGCCGTCTCCCGTCCGCGCGAAAGGCCAGCGACGAAGGCAGCAGGCACGGTCGCGGCGACGACGATCAACGCGAGGTCAATGCGGGAGCGCGAGACCAGCAGGATCGCGATGACGGCGCCGGCCGCGATGACGACGCCGCCGGGGATCGCGCGCCCGCCGTCGCAGAGCTTCGCCCATTCGCGCGCCATTTCGGCGGCAGCGAGGACCAGCAGCAGCTCGACCCAGGGCGAGCCGAAATGGACCGCGGCGAGAACCGGCGGCGCCAGCACCAGCGACGAGAGGATCCGCCTGACCAGGCCCGGGCCGGAAACCTTATCCAACAGCGCCATAGCGGCGCTCCCGTCGCCTGAACTCGTGGACCGCGTCCTCGAGATCGGCTT
>CAXNIC010000145.1:0-11653 GCA_964201945.1 Alphaproteobacteria bacterium | reverse complement strand
CAACCGTATCGAGCGGCTGATCGGTCATCTGAAGATCAACCGCGCCATCGCCACCCGATACGACAAGCTCGCCAGATCGTTCCTCGATATGCTCCATTTAGCGGCGCTCCGACGCCTCTTGCGTCACGCTACTTTGTAAACACCACCTAGCAGCACTTGGCTCCGCGATCCGCGTGAACTTCCGCGCTTCGCGGTCCCTTCTGCCGGGGTCTTCCGCAGCTATAGCGCGGCTACTCAAAGCGCAGGCTCCACTGGGTTTTTTTCCGGAAGTATCGCGGCGGTGGATCGCATCCCCGGAACTATAGTGACCAACTCCGTCTTTACGGCGGGGGTCTTCAAGATCTTAGCCAGCTATACAGGCTCCGGGCTTCTGGCGAACATTGTAGGTCCGAACGCCGGTAATCCGACTGTGTATACATGGCGCATCACAGTTGATGGTGTCGCATACAGTTTTTCTACGTCGACATACGCGATCCACGACCGGATCGTTCTTGGTTGGGGTTTGCCAATCGACGCCTATCACGCCGGCACGAACTATGGCTTCCAACATGAGGCGGAGTCTCCCGACGGATCTACCGCTGCACTGAACACCGCTTCTGGTTTTGTTTTGCTTGGCCCGCAAGATCCGCGCATTCTACAGCTTCTCAAGTTTGATACTTCAATTCTGGTGGAGTTGAGCCTTGCCGGTTACCAAAATCAAGGCGACCCAAGCAATCGGACTGCCGTCGTTATGACGACGCAGAGCTAAAGGAACCTGATGGGAATGAACTCTCGATGATGACTTGCACATGACGTTGTCCGACAAAGGACCAGCTCCATCTCGGTTGACGATCGGCTAGATCGTAGTTCGCCCGACGGTAGGAAGGTCCAATTCGCCTCGTCGTTGAAAAGCGAGTCACTTTTAGAAAATGGGCCGAGGAATTGGCCTTCGATCGATGATCGGATCAACGAAAGGATCTTTGATCGGATGGAGGCCGTGTTGCGCCTCCAGATCCTCTGGAATGCCTCTATCGGCAGGGAGAGCGAGGATGTTCGTCGACAGCACGTGAGCCCAGGGGTTTTCGGTCGTGCCGTTGTAGTTCTCGGCAGAAAACATGGGGGGCGCGTGTCGCCACAGCCGATAGTTCATCGAATCCAGGGAAACGAAGAGCGCCTGCGTCCCTCCAGGATGTGCTTCGAGATACAGCATCGGCCGGCATCGATCGATCGTGTCCAAGGCGCCGCCGATCACCGCGATCTCCATGCCTTCGACGTCGGCCTTGATGAGGGCGCATGATGACAGCCCGAGTCCATCGATCGTCACCGCCGGTACGCTCTCGTGTCCGATCGTTTTGTTTCGGCTCTCGGTGAAGGCGACCATGGTGTCGGGGAAACCGCCGAAATTATCCGCTGCCGAATAGTCGAAGATGGGGGCATGTAGCAGTCTCTCGACCTCGTCGACGGCGGACCGGCGGAGATCCAGAACCCGGCCCAGATTGTTCAGAGCGGTATTGGCGCGGAGAATTCGGTGGAGCACCCTCTGCGGCTCGAAGGCGATCACCCGGCCGGAAGCGCCGACGATCTGCGCCAAGGGAATCGCATGCGCGCCGATGTGGGACCCAGCCTCGATCACTGTGTCGCCGGGCGCCAGGAGAGAGCGAAAGAGCCGGACCTCTCCCTCGCTGTATTCGCCGAGCAACTGGAGCGAGCGGCCGATATAGCGATCGGTGGTCAGAACGAACATCGGCCCATGCCGGCAATTCGTGAGAAGGATCGGAAGGGGTGAGGTCATCGTTGCCGACGGATACTGTCCGTCCTTTCATCGCTTTGTTCCATGGCCGGCGATGTGACTAAGCTCTGGTTCGCGCACCAGCGTCGCCACGCCTCGCGGAATCCCGCCTCCAGGCTTCGGGTAATACGACCGGGGTCGTGCGCGATCGGAGAGGCGAGGAGGTCTCCTCTCAGGCGCCCTTTGAGCTCGGCGAGGCGTGCTCGATCGCAAGCGAGACCGGCGGCGATGGCGACATAGTCGTCCTCATTCCTGGCGAGCCAGTCCGGGTGGCCGACGGCCTCGAGGATCGCACCGCCGAAGCGGGAGACGAAGCGACTCCCGTCGAGCGCGACCACCGGCACGCCCATGAGCAGGGCTTCCAGCGAGGTGGTGATCCCGGGATAGGGGAAGCAGTCGAGGACGACGTCGACCTCGTTGAAAGCGGCAAGATGATCGGCATAGCCGCGGGCCCAGGCGCGAAGGTCGAGCCGGTCGGCCGCGATGCCGCGAGCCTGGAAGAAGGCGCGGATGCGCCGGCGGACCGCCGGCGACGCGAGGCCGGACGCCTTCATGATCAGGCGTGACGTCGGGACCCGGTCCAGGACCCGGGCCCAGAGTGTCAGCACGGCGTCGCCGCATTTGGGAAGCTGGTTGAAGCTGCCGAAGGTCGGTGGACGATGCGACGGTGCGACGACAGGGGGCGGGACCTGATCGGCCTGCACCTGGAAGAAGTAGCCGGCGGCGCTCGGAAGGATCGCCTCGGTGAAGAAACTCGGCTGGCTCGCCGGAAAGAACGTCGGATCGGCGACGGCATAGTCCATGGCGGCAAGGCCTGTCGATCCGACCTGAAGCATGGTCGCCTGGATTGGGGCTGGCTTGGCGGCGAAGAGGCCGGTGCGGACGCCGGTCAGGTGGCCGCAGATGTCGATCAGGATGTCGATGCCGTCGGCCCGCACCAGATGCGCGACCTCCTGATCGGTGAGGCCGCCGGTATGGCGGAATCCGGCCGCTATCGCCCGGTAGCATGCGGTGATGCCATCCGCCGCTGCCTCGGCGAGGTTCGTATAGAAGTAGAATGCGACCTCCTTCGGATCATGCGCTTCGATCAGCGGCAGCAGGATGTTCGAATGCGTGCTGAGACAGAGCATGCCGTTGTCGACATAGCCGATCTTCAGGCGGCGATCAGGGTTGATGTCATTCTCATGTGGCGCGGACGCGCGGGTCAGCGGGTCGGAGAAGCGGCGGTGCACGCGTCGGCGGAACGCCATCTGATCCTCGGGCGTCAGATCCGGATCGAGATGGAGGTAGGGCAGGAAGTCCCAATGGGCCTGGGCGTCGCCGGGCGATAGCGCGAGGACGACGCGCCGGGCGCGCATGAAGGCGCGCAAGCGACCCTGATGGAGATATGCCAGGGCCAGCGTCAGATAAGGTTCCGGTGCCTCCGGCGAGAGACCGATCGCCCGTTCGCAGGCAATGACTGCATCCTCGCTCGCCGCAGGCTCGTTGGTGTACGCCATGCCGACCCCATGCCAGCTCTCGGCCGCGGCCGGCAGAAGCACAAGCGCACGGCGAAAGTGCGATGCCGCGCGTGCATGACGTCCGGAGCGTCCGGCGAGCGCACCCAGCCGGTACTGCGCCTCGGCCGACATGGGATCGAGGGCGAGCGCGCGGGCGAGGAAGCGGGCGTGGGCGGCTTCGTCCGTGCCCGAAAGCCGCGCGGCGTTGTGAAGGTAGAGGCCGGTCGGCGGTGCCAGCGACAACGCCCGGCGCAACTCGGCCTGGGCGGCAAGAGGATCGGCGCCATGCAGCGTCAGTGCCAGGAGATGACGAAGGTCGGCGTTCTCCGGGTCGGCGGCGAGCAGCTGTCGGTAGCTCGGGGTCGCGACATCCAGTCGGCCGGCCCGATGGGCGGCGAGCGCATCGGCGAGAAGTTCGGCGGCGGCCATCGGCCCGAACCTATACCGGCCGGCATCCGGGGTCGAGGCGCTCAGGATCGATCCGGGCCTTGGACCCAGAACTGATACATGCCGGTGAAGGTCGCCGGGTTCTCCACCTCGAAGGCGTGCCAGGCCGCGAGGTCGGTCATTGCCGGATCTTCGGGAAAGCGCGAGCGATAGGCTTGGGCGACGGGGGCGCCGAGGTCGAAGCCGAGCAGGATCAGTCCCTCCGCTTCGAGGAAATCGCCGATCGTCGGCAGGGTCATCAGGTGTTCCTGGACGTGAAACAGGAGGTCGCGGCAGGCGCTCGTACTGAAGAAGTCATGGCTGCGGGCAGCGCTGTCGATCAGTGTCCGATCACCCGTCGCCAGCAGGTCCCGACGGAACCGCCTTATGCCGACGGCGTCCGCACCGTAGCCGCGCGCGGCGATGAAGGCGCGCAGGGTCTCAAGATGCCGTCTCGCCACGGCACTGTAGAATCCGAGATGCATGAGGCCGCCCGGCCGGAGCAATCCGAGAAGCACGCGCCAGCCGGCGAACGGGTCGGCGAGATGGTGGAGGACGCCGTTCGCCTCGATCAGGTCGAAGTCGCGGCCGAGCGACCCCAGCTCCAGGATGTCGGCCTGGGCGTATTCGATGGTGCGAAGACCGCGTTCTTCGGTTTTCCGCCGCGCATAGGCGAGGCTGGCAAGGCTGAGGTCCAC
This sequence comes from Alphaproteobacteria bacterium, assembly GCA_964201945.1. Classification (GTDB taxonomy): domain Bacteria; phylum Pseudomonadota; class Alphaproteobacteria; order SHVZ01; family SHVZ01; genus SHVZ01. The sequence continues at coordinate 7,262 of CAXNIC010000145.1, read as the reverse complement.
GGCGAGCAGGCTCCGGCAGCGGAACCGCTCGGCAGTCTCGACCGCCTGCTGGCCGGTGCCGCAACCGGCGATGAGGACGTCGACGTCGCGGTCGTCGATGGGCCTACCAGCCGCCGCTGGAAAAACCTGGCGGAGATAGGCGCCGATCGCGATCGGCGGCTCCGCCGCCAGGGTCGCGACCCAGGGTGGATAGGGGTTCTCTTCGTATTGCCGGCCGACCGCGCGGGAGACCTGGTTCTGGATCGGTGTCAGCCGTGGCATCGAGGCGGCGAGCCGACGCTCCTCCCGCGGCTCGCGAAGCTGCTGACCGATCAACGTATCGATCGGACCGGGCCAGCTGCCCTCGGTGTAGCGGTCGGCATCGGCGAGTGTGTTCAGCGGCGCGTAGGCGGCGAGAGCGGCGAGGCGGAGTGCCGTCGGTGGCTGACTGCGCAGCCGGTCGACGCGGCGGGCCTCGTCATCGCCGAACGCGAAGACGTAGTCGTTGAGGAAGCATTGGCGTGCGAGGGCCGAGACGAATCCCAGAAGCTCCTCGCCGGGAAGTTCGGCAGGGTCGTCGCGTAGCGCGAGATCGAGAAGCGCCGTCCGGGCGGCGATCAGCAGCCGCTCCAGCTCGACGTCGGGGATGGGACTCGACTCCATGAGATTTCGAAGGACCCGGCACCCGGCGATGCCGTGAAGCAGGATCGGCGTCATCTCTCCGGCGAGGGTGAGGCCTCGCTGGACGGCGCCGTCGGTCCTCGCCAGGTAGGCCGCGACCGAGGCGAGCGCGCTCGGACGCCCCCACAGCTCGGCCAGCGCGCGGGCGACGAGGGTCCGGAGGTCGGCAGGGATCGACGCCGATCCCTCCAGGCATTTGACGAACAAGGTCTTCAGCGCCGGCGTCTCGGCGATGGCAAGCGCGCGACGCGTGGTGATGAGTGCCGCTGCCGCGTCGCCTTGCGCCAGCCGGGCGTAGCCGAGATTGCCGTGCGCCGCCAGGTCTCCGGGGGCGAGCGCGAGGGCGTGCCGATAGCATCGGGTGGCCTCGACGAACCTGTCTTGCTGTTTCAGCGCGTTGCCGAGGCAGGTGTGCAGAACAGCGGCATCAGGAAGGACGGCGAGGGCGCGGGCGGCGAAGACTGCCGCCGCGGTGGGCTGCCCGTCTGCCATCAGAGCGAGATCGAGATCATGCAGGGTGGGAGCATGGTCGGGCGCGAGGGCCAGCACACGGCGAAAGTTCTCCCGCGCCGCCGGCAATCGGCCGAGCGCCTGAAGAGCCAGGCCGCGATTGCGAAGCGCGTCGGGATGCTCGGGTAGGTGACCGAGCAAGGCCTCCAGCGCTGCGAGCGCGGCATCGGGCCGTGCCCGTTCCAGCAGCAGATCGCTGAACTGCAGGAGCGCGTCGGTATGGCCGGGCACGGCGTCGAGGATCGCGACGTAGAGGCTCTCGGCAGCCGCGGCGTCGCCTCTGCGCCGCGCTTCGATCGCCCGCTCCAGGGCATCGGCGACGGTCAGCGTGACAGCCGTCATCGGCGGCGGCCGTGCCGGGGCAGGGATCGTTCGAACGTCATCGCCGGGGCCTGTCGCCAGTCATTGCGCGTCGTCTTCTAGCACCCTTCCAGAAACCCAAGGAGTCTCCCATGCGGTTCCGTTTCGCCGCCACGGCGTCGTTCGCCCTCGCCCTGGCGATCTTCCTCCACGGCCCCTCGGTTGCGGCCGATCCCTGCATGATTCCGCTCGACGTCGTCGAGGCGCGGATCCGGGCGACCGTGCCGGCGGAGGCGCTGGAGATCGAGCGCCATGCCGGCCCTGACGTGGCTTCGGTGGTCCAGCGCCTGAATGCTGAGCCGCCGGAGACCGACTTCGTCGCCGACTCGCTGATCATCGCCTATTGGCGGGGCCGGCCGGGTGCGCTGGTGCTCTTCGGCCGCGACGGCTGCCTCGCCGGCCAGATCACGCTGCCGGCTCTGCGGGCTCGCGCGCTGTTCGGGGAGGGCGCATGAGCGACGCCAACCCCGTCCTGGTCGATCTCGGCGAGCTCGAGGTCCTGCTTGACCGCGCCGCCGAGGAAGGGGCGAGGCGGGCGCTGGCGGCGATCGGCCTCGAGGATCTCCGCGCCGCCGCCGATGTCCGTGATCTCCGCGAGCTGATTGCCGCCTGGCGCCAGGCCAAACGGGCGGCCTGGCAGACCGCCGTCCGCTTCGTCACCACCGTCCTGCTCGCCGCTCTCCTCGCCGGTCTCGCGCTGAAAGCGAAGCTCGGCCTCACCTGATCCTAAAAACCACAGGAGCACCCATGCAGATCGTCACCTATCTCCTCTCGCGCGCCGGCGAGGCCTCGTCCTGGGCCGGGATCGCCGCGGTCATGGCCGGCCTCGGCGTCCAGCTCGATCCCGGCCTCTGGCAGAACCTGGTGGCGGCGGTGACCGCGCTCGCCGGGCTCGCCGCCTACCTCATCCGCGACCGGTGAGCTGGCTCAGTGCCGCGCTCGCCGCAGTCACGGCCGTCTCTCGCCTGGTCCTTGCCTGGCTCGCCCAGCGACCGATGGTGGAGGCGGAACGGCAAGCAGCCCGTCTGGAGGCCCAGCGCGATGAAGCGACTCGCCCTCCTGCTTCTCCTGACGATCTTCTGCGGCGGATGCGCGACGGCGGGCTCTGACTCCGGCCGGCTCTGCCCGCCCTGGCCATCGGCCGGGGCGGGCGTGGCCCGGGAGCTGGAAAGTCTTTGCCTGCCAGAGGAGCGCTGCCCGGCGCTGTGGGACTGGCTTCAGCGCCTCGACCGGCTGAAGCGCCAGCTCGACGCTTGCCGCGCCTGAGCGCGGGGCGGGGTCGTTTTTCGTTTGCGCCGAGCCCCGCCGCATCCGCACATTCGGCGGATGAAGAATCCGTGGACGACGCTCACCACCAAGCCGCAATACGACAATCCCTGGGTCCATGTGGTCGAGCATGACGTGCTCAATCCCAAGGGCAAGCCCGGCATCTATGGGGTGGTGCGGTTCAAGAACCTGGCGATCGGCGTGATCCCGATCGACGCCGACGGCTCGACCGTGCTGGTCGGCCAGTACCGCTATCCGCTCGAGACCTATTCCTGGGAGATCCCGGAAGGCGGCGGCATCCGCTCGGTCGACCCGCTGGATTCCGCGAAGCGCGAGCTGATCGAGGAGACCGGCCTGGTCGCCGCCCGCTGGCATCGCTTCCTCGATCTCCATCTCTCCAACAGCGTCACCGACGAGCACGCCATCGGCTACCTTGCCTGGGACCTGACGCAAGGCCCGGCCCAGCCCGACGATACCGAGCAGCTGGAGGTCCGGCGCGTGCCCTTCGCCGAGGCCGTCGGCATGGCGCTCGACGGCAAGATCACCGACGCGCTGGCGGTAGCGGCACTGCTGAAGACCCAGCTTCTTCTGGAGCGGGGCCAGCTGCCGGCCGAGCTGGCGGCGCGGCTCGGCCGCTGACTTTCGTCCAACAGGAAGTATCATGCTCGATGTCCTGCTCGCTCATCTCCAAGCCATCGGCGTGGCGCCGCGCCTCGTCTTCGACATCGGCGCGCATGATGGCGCGTTCGTCGACGCCAGCCGGCGCTTCTTTCCGGGGGCCGCGGTCTGGGCTTTCGAGCCGAACTTGGCCAAGCGTGACCAGCTGGCGGCGAAAGCCGACAGGGTCTTCACCGACGTGCTGGTCGAGGCCGAAGGCGACGTCACCTATTGGGAGGCGGAGTTTCCCGACACCAGCGGCAACTCGCTGCTCCGCGAGAACACCAACATTCCGTTCCGGGCGACGACGCGGCGGGGCGTGCCGATCGACCGGCTGGCCGAGGGCCGCGTCCCCGATCTGGTGAAGCTCGACACGCAGGGAAGCGAGCTGCAGATCCTCCGCGGCGGCGCGGGCTCGATCGCCAAGGCCGAGTGCGCGATCCTCGAGGTCAGCCTCAAGCGCTACAACCAGGGCTCGCCGCTGTTCGCCGAGGTCCTGGCCTTCATGACCGGCCTCGACTACCGGCTGATCGACATGGTGGACGCGCTCAGGGTCGGCGGCATCCTGGTGCAGACCAACGCACTCTTCATCAAGCGCAGCTCGCCCCGCTACGGCGAGGACGTCCAGGTCGAGTTCACGCTGCCGACGCCATAGGGCCGAGAAGAAAACGCCCCGCGGACTCGCGTCCGCGGGGCGCTTTCAACGCTATCGATCGCGCTTTACGCCGCCTTCATCAGGCCGCGCAGCACGTACTGAAGAATGCCGCCGTGGCGGTAGTATTCGATCTCGTCGGCGGTATCGATGCGGCAGAGAACCTTGATCGCCTCGACCGACTTGTCGGCGCGGGTGATGCGCACGTTCACGTCCATGCGGGGCTTGATGCCCGACGCGATGCCCTCGACGTCGATGATCTCGTCGCCGACGAGGTTGAGGGTCTTCCGGGTCATGCCTTCCATGAACTGAAGCGGCAGCACGCCCATGCCGACTAGGTTCGAGCGGTGGATGCGTTCGAAGCTCTCGACGATGACCGCGCGGATGCCGAGCAGGACCGTGCCCTTCGCCGCCCAGTCGCGCGACGAGCCGGTGCCGTATTCCTTGCCGCCGAAGACCACCAGCGGCACGGCGTCGGCCTTGTACTTCATAGCCGCCTCGTAGAGCGGCATCACCTGGCCCGAGGGGAAGTGCTTGGCCATGCCGCCGGACGTGCCGGCGGCTGCCTCGTTCTTGAGGCGGATGTTGGCGAAGGTGCCGCGCATCATGATTTCGTGGTTGCCGCGGCGCGCGCCGTAGCTGTTGAAGTCGGCCGGACGCACCTGATGCTGGAGCAGGTAGTCGCCGGCCGGGCCGTCCTTCTTGATGTTGCCGGCGGGCGAGATGTGGTCGGTGGTGATGGAGTCGCCGAGCAGCGCCAGGATGCGGGCGCCGTTCACGTCCTTCAGCTTCAACGGCTCCTTCGGCATGCCGTCGAAATAGGGCGGGTTCTTCACATAGGTGGAACCCGGCTGCCATTTGTAGGTCAGGCCGGTGGTGACCTTGACCGCGCGCCATTCGGCCGGGCCTTCGAAGACGTTGGCGTAACGCTTGCGGAACATCTCCGGCGTCAGCGACCGCGCCATCTCCTCGGCGATGTCGAGGTTCGACGGCCAGATGTCCCTGAGGTAGACGGGCTTGCCGTCCTTGCCGGTGCCGAGCGGGTCCTTCACCAGGTCGACCTTCATCGAGCCGGCCAGCGCATAAGCCACCACCAGCGGCGGCGACGCCAGGTAGTTCGCCTTGGTCTGCGGGCTGACGCGGCCCTCGAAGTTGCGGTTGCCGGAGAGCACGGCGGCGACCACCAGGTCCTTCGCCTCGACCGCGGCGATGATCTCGTCGCTCAACGGGCCGGAGTTCCCGATGCAGGTGGTGCAGCCATAGCCGACCAGGTTGAAGCCCAGCTTGTCGAGCTCGGTCTGCAGTCCGGCCTTCTCCAGATAGTCGGTGACCACCTGGCTTCCCGGTGCCAGCGAAGTCTTGACCCAGGGCTTCACCGTCAGTCCCTTCGCGACCGCCTTCTTGGCGAGCAGGCCCGCCGCCATCAGCACCGCCGGGTTGGAGGTGTTGGTGCAGCTCGTGATCGCGGCGATGACGACGTCACCGTCCTTGAGTTCGTAGTTGGTGCCGGCGACGGCGACGCTGCGGTCGCCACCGCCCATCTCGGTCAGCGCGGTGCCGAAGCTGGGTGCGGCCTGGGAGAGCAGCACACGGTCCTGCGGGCGCTTCGGTCCGGCCAGCGACGGCTCGACGGTCGAGAGGTCGAGTTCGAGCGTGTCGGTGAAGATCGGATCGGGCGTGCTGGCATCCCGCCACATGCCCTGGGCCTTGGCATAGGCCTCGACCAGCGCCACCCGGTCGGCATCGCGGCCGGAGAACTTCAGGTACCGGATGGTCTCGGCGTCGATCGGGAAGAAGCCGCAGGTGGCGCCGTATTCGGGCGCCATGTTGGCGACGGTGGCGCGGTCGGCGAGGGTCAGGCCGTCGAGGCCGGGGCCGAAGAATTCGACGAACTTGTTGACCACGCCCTTCTTCCGCAGCATCTGCGTGACGGTCAGCACCACGTCGGTCGCGGTGGTGCCTTCCTTCGGCTTGCCGGTCATGCGGAATCCGACGACCTCGGGGATCAGCATGGAGACCGGCTGGCCCAGCATCGCCGCCTCGGCCTCGATGCCGCCGACGCCCCAGCCCAGCACGGCCAGGCCGTTGACCATGGTGGTGTGGCTGTCGGTGCCGACCAGCGTGTCGGGGTAGGCGACGGTCGGGCCGTCGGCAGAGTTGGTCCACACCACCTGCGCCAGGTATTCGAGGTTCACCTGGTGGCAGATGCCGGTGCCCGGCGGCACCACGCGGAAATTCGAGAACGCGTCCTGGCCCCAGCGAAGAAACTCGTAGCGCTCGCCGTTCCGGTCGAATTCCAGGGCCACGTTGTCGGCGAAGGACTTCGCCGTGCCGAAATTGTCCACCGTCACCGAGTGATCGATGACGAGATCGACCGGGGACAGCGGGTTGATCTTGGTCGGATCGCCGCCGAGGGCGACCATGGCATCGCGCATCGCCGCCAGATCGACGACTGCGGGGACGCCGGTGAAGTCCTGCATCAGCACGCGGGCCGGGCGATAGGCGATCTCGCGGTCGGAGCGCTTGTCCTTGAGCCAGGCGGCGACCGCCTTGACGTCGTCGACGGTGACCGTGCGCCCGTCCTCCCAGCGCAGCAGGTTCTCCAGCAGCACCTTCAGCGAGAAGGGAAGCCGGGAGACATCGCCGAGGCCGGCCTTCTCGGCCGCCTCCAGCGAGAAATAGTCGTAGCTCTTGGAGCCCACCTTCAGGCTGCGGCGGGTCTTCATCTGGTCATGGCCGGTGACGGTCACGGTCGGTTCCTCCTGGAGGCTTCGGGGACGCGCACGAGAGCCCGGAGGACGGCCTTTTGAGGCGCCGGCGGGGGCCGCGCGGAAGCTGCCGGACCCAAAATAAAGTAAGCCCCCGGGAAGTCTAGGGTTTGGACGGGTGCGGGCGGGCGGCATGTCACGCCCGGAACGTCAGGGTTGCGCCGACCCCGGGCATTCAATCGCAAAAAGTTGATAAACGATCATTCTTCATTGCCTGTGGCCTGAACGAATTTTCAACTATCTTACTCATCAGTCGATAATTAAGGATACATTTTGTTTCTTTTGATATAGCGAGATGCTACGATAAGGCATGAAGCGAGACGGACGGAGTTTCGATCATCGGACGCTTGAAACCATTCGGTTGATGGCGGTCGAACGGGTGCGGGATG
>CAXNIC010000144.1:0-11702 GCA_964201945.1 Alphaproteobacteria bacterium | reverse complement strand
CCTGCGGAGGGAGAGGGGATCCGAAATCGTGTCCCCTCTCCCTCCGCAGGAGGGGGAGGGATAGGGAGGGGGCTTTCCTCAGAACGGCCGGTCGCCCTTCACCGTCACCCGGTGGGCGAGCCGGGTGTGGGGCCAGTAGTCCCACATGGCGCGGTGCTGGGCCGAACGGTTGTCCCAGAAGGCGACCGTGTTCGGCGTCCATTTGAAGCGGCATTGCCAGAGCGGGCTCTCGGCATGCTGGAAGAGATATGCGAGCAGCGCGTCGCTCTCCTCGCCGGGGATGCCGAGGATGCGCCGGGTGAATCCCCGGTTGACGTAGAGCGAGCGCCGCCCGGTGACCGGATGGGTGCGCACCACCGGATGCTCGGCGCGCGGATAGGCCGACTTGTCGTTCACGCCCTGGATGGCATAGGCGCCGCGATAGACCTGCTCGCCGTCATGCAGCGCCGTCAGCCCTTCGAGATGCGCCTTCATGCGGTCGGAGAGCGCCTCGTAGGCGGCATACATGTTGGCGAACAGCGTGTCGCCGCCCTCGGGCGGGCATTGCCTCAAGTAAAGGATGCTGCCCATCGGCGGCTCGTCCTCGCAGGACACGTCGGTGTGCCAGTGCTCGCCGTTGATCCGCGCCGACTTCTCATCCGTGTAGACCCGCATCAGCGCCGGCATCTCGGGCTCGTGCGGGGCGATCGGATGCACGTGCAGCTCGCCGAAGCGGCTGCCGAAGTCGAGATGCTGCTGGGGGGTGAGCGTCTGGTCGCGAAAGAAGATCACCAGGTGCTCCATCAGCGCCCGGTGGATCTCGTCGAAGGCCTGGTTGCCGAGCGGGCCTGAGAGATCGACGCCGGAGATCTCGGCGCCGATCAGCGGAGTGAGCCGGCGGACCTTTATGGCCTCGTAGGGCCGGCGCTCGACCTGCATGCCTCGGGTGCGGGAGCCTTCGTCGCGATGCGGTGCGGTCATGGCGGTGCGGCCTCGGGATCGGAGATGCTTCGCCCGAGGAGTGTCGGAGCAAATCCGCGGCCGGGCAAATCCGAGGCGCCCTTCGGTGGAACGGGCATGCGGCCTGGAACCTTGACCGGGTCGTGATCTACCATGCCGCCTGCCGACCTGAGGGAGACCGGGAATGGCCTATACACCGGAACGACTGGGCGCAGAAATCCGCGCGGCGCTCGAAGCCGCCCCCGGAAACGAGGGCAAGAAGGCCGTCTGCGACATCCTCTCCCGGAGCCTGCTCGACCACGACTTCATCGATCGCTACGTCACCGCTGAGCACTGCAAGCCGCGGAAGGTGCTGTACGAGGACCCCGATCTCGGCTTCTGCATCTGCGGGCATGTCTACGAGAGCGCCGCGGATGGTGGGCCGCACGATCACGGATCGACCTGGGCGATCTACGGCGTCGCCACCGGCGATACCGAAATGACCGACTGGCGGATCGTCACGCCAGGGGACGGCGAGGCGCCGACGCTGGTGGCGCCGGCCCGGACATATCTGATGAAGCCCGGCGACAGCCACCTCTACGACGTCGGCGAGGTTCACTCGCCCCGGCGCAGCGGGCCGACCAAGCTGGTTCGCATCGAAGGCCGGAACCTCGACCGCATCAAGCGCTCCAACATCAAGGCCACCTGACGGATCTCGCCTCCGCCGGCGGCGAGGGCAACGAACGGCGCCCGCGGCCGCGAGGTCCGGCCTCGCGCCCGCGGGGCGTTCGGGCGGACGTTAAGGGGCGCTACGCCGCCGTTTTAAGGAGCTGGTTCGCCACACCCTTCCCGATCTCGATCTTCCGCGGCCGCAGGGCTTCCGGCACCTCGCGCGCCAGGTCGATCTGCAGAAGGCCCTTGTCCATGCGGGCGTCGGCGACCTTCACGTGATCGGCCAGCTGGAACCGACGTTCGAACGACCGGCCGGCGATGCCGCGATAGAGGTACTGGCGGGCATCGGGCTCCTTCTTGGCCTCGCCGCCGACGACCAGCTCGTTGCCCTGCTGGACAATGGAAATATCGTCCTCGCCGAAGCCGGCCAGCGCCATGGTGATCCGATAGCCGTTCTCGCCCGTCGCCTCGATGTTGTAGGGCGGGAAGCCGGTGGCTTCCGTGGTCAGCGCCGTGTCGAAGAGGTTCTCCAGACGGTCGAAGCCGACGGTGGAGCGATACAGGGGGGAGAAATCGAAGGTCATCATGTTCCACATCCTCCTTTGAGCAACATGGTTCATGAGCCGCCGGGAGGTCCCTTTGGCCCGGTTGAGGCCGGACCCCGAATTCGGGCGTCCGACACGGCAGCGATCTAGGGCGGAGATTTTCGGCCTTCAAGGGAGGTGCGAAAAAATTCTCGGGGCTCCGCCTTGACCGGGAATGGACCCGTTCCTTTATCACCGACACCGGGGACAACCCGACCAGGCATGGACGGAAGGAGGAGGTGACCCATGCGCGCCCAGTATGATTTTTCCTCGTTCGAGGACGCGGCCGACAGGAGTGCCGGCGCCCGCCTGGCGCTCGCCGGCGGATCGGACCGGCCTCCGCCCGACGACCCATCCGCCGAGGTCATCCGGTTTCCGCTCGAGCGCGTCCGTCCGGCCAGGGATGAGCGCAAGGCGCCCGCTCCCTGCAGCGACGAGTCCGCCGCGGTCGATGCCCCTCCGATCGAAGCCGGGGCCTTGTGGGCGGCGTGGCTGAGCGGCGTGCTTTCAAAGCCCGTCACCGGCCTGGGCCGCGAGCGATAGCCGGCTAGACCGGCCGCTCGCCCTTGACGGTGACGCGGAAGCCCGAGCGCGTGTGGGGCCAGTAGTCCCACATGGCGCGGTGCTGGACGCAGCGATTGTCCCAGAACGCCATCGAGTCCGGCCGCCAGCGAAAGCGGCATTGCCAGAGCGGGCTCTCGGCATGGGCCAGCAGGAAGGCGAGGACCGCGTCGCTCTCGTCCCGCGGCAGTCCGACGATGCGCGTGGTGAAGATGCGGTTGACGTAGAGCGCCTTCCGGCCCGTCACCGGATGGGTGCGGACGATCGGATGCTCCGAGCGCGGATATGCTGCTTTGTCGGCGACGCCGAAATTGGCGTAGGTGCCGCGATAGACGTGCTCGCCGTCATGCACGGCGGTGAGGCCGCCGAGATAGGCCTTCATCCGGTCCGACAGCGCGTCATAGGCGGCGTACATGCTGGCGAACAGCGTGTCGCCGCCGGACGGCGGGCAGCGGGTGATGCGGAGGATGCTGCCCATCGGCGGCTCGGCATCGCAAGAGACGTCGGTGTGCCAGTCCTCGCCATTGGCGCGGGTCGACTCGGCATCGGCATGGATGATCATCAGCTCCGGCCGGCCCTCGACATGCGGCGCCGCCGGATGGACGTGGAGATCGCCGAACAACCGGCCGAAGGAGACATGCTGGTCAGGCGTGAGCGCCTGGTCGCGGAAGAAGACGACCAGGTTCTCCGCCAGCGCCCGGTGGATCTCGTCCGCCTGCGCGGCGTCGAGGGGGACGGAGAGATCGACGCCGCCGATCTCGGCACCGAGGATCGGTGTCAGTTTCTCGACCTGGATCGCCTCATACGGCGCGCCCGCCTCGACGGCGCTCTGCACCTGACGCCCGCCGGAGCGGTACTGTGCCTTCGCGGTCATGGCGTCAGATGTCGTCCAGCGGCCAGACCGGGCGCGGGACCTTCTTGAAGGGGAGGCGCTTGATGTCGACGGTGGTGAGGCCGCCGGAATCGACGTCGAGCGAGACGCTGGAGATCGGATCGAAGGCGGCGTGATGGCCCTGCATGCACTTCACCACCAGCACCGACTTCTCCGTCGGCTCGATGCCGTAGATGCGGAGCTGCTCTAAGTCATAGATGCCCTTGTTGAGGGAGGAGAGGATGACCTGGACGCCGTCGATGTCGATGGCGGCGCTCTCGCCGAAGCTGCCGCGCGTGCCGGTGCCGTAAGCGCCCTTGTAGACGAAGGCGCCGTCGGAGACCGCGATCACCTTGGCGTCGACCTCGATCGGGCCACCGCCGAACTCGGGCGCGTGCTTGCCGCCGAGGCTGAGATGGACGCGATGGCCGACGCCGGCCGAGCGCGCGATGCGGACGCATTCGGGATCGAACATCGCGGCGACGGCGGCGTTCTTCACGCCGGCGTCGAGCAGGCCCTTCAGGAGCACGGTCGAGTCGCCATAGGCGCCGCCGCCCGGCGCATCGCCGTAGTCGCCCAGAACGACCGGCTTGTCGCCGGGCTTATGCGCGCGGGCAGCTTGGATCGCCGCCTCGACGCCGACCACCGGCTCGGAGGTGATGCGGCGGTTCTGCCAGCCGAATTCCATCAGCTCCTCCGCCAGCGCCTGATAGCGCGGATGGTCGCCATCGCCGGTGACGGCGACGCTGGGTCCGACTTCCGCGAAGTCCGAGCGCGAGAAGCCGGACTGCACGCTGACGCAGAGCACGCCGGCCTCGTTCGCTTCCATCGCCGATGCCCGCTTCAACGCCTCGATCATCGGCCCGTGGCCGGTGTAGGTCCGCGCCGAGTCGAAGGCGTTGAGGGCCGCCCGGCGGGCGAGATAGACGCGGGGATGCACCTCGCCCTTCATCGTCCGGTCCAGGATCGCCGCGGCTCGCAGCGCGGTCTCGTACTGGTCGACATGCGGGCTGGTGCGGAACGAGGTGATCGAGGTGGCGAGCCTTGCCATCTCGCGGGTCACGTTGGAATGCGGATCCAAGGTGACGCAGACCGGCACGTCGCGGCCGACCACTGCGCGCGTCCGGCGCAGGATCTCGCCCTCGGCGTCGTCATGCGACTCCGTCACCATCGCGCCATGCAGCGACAGCGCGACGCCGTCGAGCTTGCCGGCCGCCTCAAGGCCTTCCACCAGCTTGCCGGTGAAGAAGTCGAAGGCCTCGTCGGTGACGACGCCGCCGGGCGTGGCGAAGGTGCAGATCGGATGGAAGAGCTCCCAGCCATAGCGCTGGGCGGCATCGAGGAACCCGCCCATCTCCAGCCGCACGCCCTTGTACTTCGCCGGGATCTCGTCGCCGATCGCGTATTGCTGGGCACGGAAATGCGCCAGCGTCGTCGGCAGGCGGTTGAAGGCGTGGGTCTCGTGCTTGATCGAGGCGGCGAGGACGCGTTTGGTCATGAGAGATCAACCCCAGTCAGATCCGAGGCCCCCTCCCTATCCCTCCCCCTGCTTTGCAGGGAGAGGGGATCCGATGTCGTGTCCCCTCTCCCGCCGGAGGCGGGGGAGGGATAGGGAGGGGGCGTCTTAGAAAATCAGTAGACCGCTTCGATCTTGGCCTTGCCCGCCGTTATGCGCGCCTCTGCGGCGGAGGCGGCGAGGTCGCGGAGATAATCGGCGCGGGCCTCGGCATGAAGCAGCGACATCATCAGGTGCAGGCCGGGCGGGCTTTTCAGCATGCCGGGGACCCAGCCGCGGGACTGCATGCCTTCGGCGACCTTGCCCATGTCGAGATCGGCATTGCCGAACCCCAGCAGAGTGAGGTGCGGCTTGCCGTAGACGCGGAAGCCCGGGATCGCCTCGATGCCCTCGATATACGCGTCCCGCATCACCATCAGGTCGCGCGCGATCTTGCGATAGCCCGAGCGGCCAAGCGTCTGCATCAAGGCCCAGGCGGCGGCGACGGCGCCGCCGGCGCGCGTGCCGGTCAGGGTCTCGGTGACGAAGCGCCCGTTCGGCCACTCGTCGATGGCGAAGGTCTGCCCGGCGCGCCTCTCCTCGTCGCGATAGAACACGGTCGAGGCCGGCTTCGGCGCGAAACCGAACTTGTGCAGGTCGGCCGAGAGCGAGGAGACCGCCTGGACCGAGAAGTCGAAGTCGGGCACCGGATAGCCCTCGTCGCGCACGAACGGCGCGACATAGCCCCCGACGCAGGCGTCCACATGCAGCCAGAGATTTTTGGCAGCGGCGACGGCGCCCAGCTCGGCGATCGGATCGATCACGCCATAGGGAAAGCACGGCGCCGAACCCACGATCATGATGGTATCCGCGTCGACGATCTTCGCCATCGCGGCCGGGTCGGCACGGAAGTCCTTGGCTACGGCCACGCGCCGGACCTCGAGGTCCATCAGGAGGGCCGCCTTGTTGAAGGCCGGATGTGCGCTCGCCGGCAGCACCAGGTTGCCGCGATGAGACTTGTCGCCGCGCTGCTTCCGGGCGAAGTCGCGGGCGGCCTTCACCGCCATCAGGATGGATTCGCTGCCGCCGGTGGTCATGTTGCCGACCGCGCCAGCCGGCGCATGGAAGAGGTCGAGCGCCATGGCCACGACCTCGTCCTCCATGCGCTTGAGACTCCCGAAGGCGCGTTTGGCGCCCAGCGCATTCTCGGTGAAATAGGCGTTGAAGGCCTCGCGCCCGACCTCGGCCGCTTCTTCAGTGGCCTTGAAGACGTAGAGCGGCACGCGCCCCCGCTTCCAGTCGGCATCGCCCGACGCCATGCCCTTCAGCTGAGCCATCACCTCGCCGCGCGGACGGCCGGAATCAGGGAAACGCATGGGGGTCAGCTCCTTTGAGAGATGCCCCGGACGATAGGAGCCCAGCCCGACCGGTCGCAAGCCTCGCGGCATATAACACGTATATTTATTGTGTAATATATAATATAAACATTCTACACTGATAAATTGGATTGAACCTGCATTCAAGAACGTTAAATAACGGAAAGAACATCCCAGGAGCCAGCCTTGGCCAAGATCCACGTCATCCATGAGAACAGCGTCTGGGTCGAGCCGTTAAGGGCCCAGTTCAAGGCGATCGGCGCCCCCTTCGAGGAGTGGTTCCTGGACCAGGGCATCCTGGACCTGACCGAGCCGCCGCCGGAGGGCGTGTTCTACAACCGCATGAGCGCCAGCTCGCACACCCGCGACCACCGCTTCGCAGCCGAATACACCGGCGCGGTGCTGGCCTGGCTGGAGCGCCACGGCCGCACCATCGTCAACAACGGGCGCGCGCTGCAGCTCGAGATCAGCAAGGTCGCGCAATACGAGGCGCTGGCCCGCTTCGGCATTCCGACGCCGGCGACGCTCGCCGTGGTCGGCAAGGACAAGCTGCCGGCCGCAGCATCCAAGCTGGGCTTCCCGGTGATCCTGAAGCACAACCGCGGCGGCAAGGGCCTCGGCGTCCGCCTGTTCCACTCGGCCGCGGCGCTGGACGAGTATCTGGCCTCCAGCGACTACGAGCCCTCGGTCGACGGCATCACGCTGGCCCAGCGCTACATCAAGACCACCGAGCCCTTCATCACGCGCGTCGAGTTCGTCGGCGGCAAGTTCCTCTATGCCGTCCGCGTCGACACCTCGGAAGGCTTCCAGCTCTGCCCGGCCGATGCCTGCCAGATCGAGGACGCCGGTTCCAACTGCCCGGCCGTCGCGCCGTCGGAGAAGTTCAAGGTGATCGAGGGCTTCACCCACAAGCTGATCCCGAAATGGGAAGCCTTCCTCGCCGCCAACGGCATCGGCGTCGCCGGCATCGAGTTCGCGGCCGACGACCAGGGCCGGGCCTGGACCTACGACGTCAACACCAACACCAACTACAACCCCGATGCCGAGGCCAAGGCCGGCGTCTCCGGCATGGGGGCGATCGCCCGCCACCTGAACACGCTGCTCGCGCGCGAGACCTCGGCCGCCGCCGACTGACGAGAAGGCGTCAGGCCGACGCCAGCGGGCGCGGATGCGCCGGGGCGTCGGCCGCCTCGCCGTCGCCGGGCGGCATGCGGATCAGGATCGCCTGGCGGTGTCCGCAGTCGACGCATTTGAGCCGGGTCTGCAGGTCTTCGAGGGTGAGGCCCGGGTCCAGCGTCGCGAGGTCGAGCGCACGGCCCTGGCGCCGCTTGCAGCGGGCACAGCGGAGATTGTTGCAATAGGCGGTGATCGAGTAGCCCTTGTCCAGGTGCTCGCCGATCGTCCAGGCGCCGCCCGCTTCCATGGCCTTCGCTCCTCCTCCCCTTAACTCAGCATGGGCGGCGACGGTTCGGCAACTCGCCGCTCTTGGCGTGCGCCGCGGCCATCGGCTAGGGTCCGCGCCCATGTCAGTCTTCATCACCTATCGCGGCACCGTCCGCACCGACGAGCTCGACCGGCTCGGCCACATGAACATCCAGCACTACATGGCGCGACTCAGCCTCGCCGGATTCGCGGTGATGGAGAAGATCGGCCTCGGCGAGTCCTCCGCCACCCACGGGCGGAAGGCGCTGTCGATGCTTCGCTGCGAGATCGAGTTCCGCCGCGAGCTCACCACGGGCCAGGCGACCCGCATCGAGACCGAGATCCAGAAGGTCGGCACCTCGTCCTTGACCTTCCGCCACCGCCTGATCGTCGACGCCGATGACGGGGTCGCCATGGAGGCGAAGGTCGTCGCCGTCTGCATCGACCTGGATGTGCGGCGATCGGCGCCGCTGCCCGACGACGTCGCGGCGACCGCGCGCGCGCTGATTCCTACCGCGCCCTGACGCGGACCAGGATGATCCAGGCGCCGCCGGCGACGATCAGGGCGGAGTATCCCAGCGTGACCGGATCCAGGCTCGGCATCGGCAGCATCTCGCTCCAGCCGGCCAGGGCCTCGATCGCCAAGGTCGTCAGCGGCAGCGCCACCATCGACAGCATGTAGCCGTCGGCGCCAATCAGGCGGGTGATCTGGAACGACATGTAGGTCAGCGGCGCGCGGAAGAGGACGCCGAAGACCAGGGCCGCGACCCAGAGCCAGGGCGAGGCGAGCGTCGCGAAGGCATCGCTGGCGTTAGGCCCGAGCGGTGCTTCGGGGAAGGCCAGCCCGATCACGCTCCAGACGAGGAGCAGGCCGCTGGCGGACAGCACGGTGACGAAGCCGGTGAGGGCGAGACGCTGGCGGCGGTCGCCGAGATTGTCGGGATGCGTCTCGGTGAGCAGGCTGGAGACGACCACCGCGGTCTCCGAGACCAGGAGGAACTTGATCGCGGGGCTGCTCCAGCCGCCTTCCAGCTCGGCCGCCAGCAGCACGACGCCGACCGCGATCAGGAGGAAGCCCGGGATCTCGCCCACGAGCGGCCGCCGCCGGTAGACGGCATAGACGCCGATCGCGGCGGCCAGCACGTTGATGGCGCTCAGCAGCGTGATCGTGGTGGCCGAGCCGTAGAGGAGCGCGGCGGAGAAGCAGCAGGTGGTCAGCACGCGGATGCCGCCGATCGCCCAGGTGCTCCAGCGCCGGAGCGGGTCCAGCGGCAGCGAGCGGATGCCCGCAGCGACGAGCAGCGCAGCACCGGCGGCGAGCATGGTCGCCATCGCCAGAGTCCAGGGATCGAAGCCGAAGCGGAACAGCACCGAGCGCAGCAGCACGGTCACCACCGACCACATGGCGGTCATGACGAGGGCGATGAGGAGTGCTGGCGACATGCCTCTCCCTAGCAGGTCGGGCGGCAGTTGGCCGGCCGATTAGCGACGGTTGCGGGCGATGATGATCCAGGCGCCGCCGGCGAGGATGAGGCCGGCGACGGCGAAGTCGGCGGCGGTGGTGTGAAGCGGCGGCAGGAGGCCGAAGGCCGCGACGGCGGGCTCGAGTGCCATCACCAGGAGCGGCATCGCCGACATGCCCAGCATGTAGCCGTCGGCGCCGAGGCGGGCGGTGATGTCGAAGGCGACATAGGTCGCGGGCCCGCGGATCAGCGCGCCGAGGGCGAACGCCATCAGCCAGAGCCAGGGCGAAGACAGCGTCGCCGCGACGTCGGCGGCGCTGGGGCCGATCGGGATCTCGGGCGCGGCGAGCCCGATCACGGCCCAGGCGAGAAGCAGGCCCGCGGCCGAGAGCAGCGTGACGAAGCCGGTGAGCGCGAGCCGCTGGCGCCGGGTGCCGAGATTGTCGGGATGCTTCTCGGCGAGCAGGCTCGCCACCACCACCGAGGTCTCGGAGAAGAGGACGAAGGCCACCGCCGGATTGGCCCAGCCGCCGTCGAGGCGGGAGATCAGCAGCAGGAGTCCGCAGGCGATCACCAGGAACCCCGGAAGCTCCGCCCGGCGGCGGCGGCGGCCGAACAGGAGCAGCGCCCCCGCCGTCGCCAGCAGCACGTTGATGGTGGTGAGCTGGCTCACCTGGCCGGCCGAGGCGTGGAGCAATGCGTTGGTGAAGCAGCAGGTGGTGAGCACGCGCAAGCCCCCGATCACCCAGGTGGCCCAGCGCCGGATCGGGTCCAGCGGCAGCGAGCGGATGCCGGCGGCGAACAGCAGCGCCGCCCCGCCCATCACCTGAATGGTGAGCGCCAGCGACCACGGCTCGAAGCCGAAGCCGTTCAGCGTCGCCCGCATGGCGACGGTGAGCACCGACCAGGCGACGACCAGACCGAGCGCGAGCGCGACGGCGGGAGGGATCATGGGACTCGCAATGACCCCCTCCCTCGGCTTCGCCGGGGGAGGGATGGGGTGGGGGCCGAGCGTAGCGAGGGCGACGGACGACCACCATGCGAATAGCGATAGCGCGACGTGAGCGGCCGACCTCGCTGACGCTCGGCCCCCACCCAGCGGGCAACGCGAAGCGTTGCCCGTACCTCCCCCGCGTAAGACGCGAGGGAGGGTTTACGAGTCAGCTTGCCGGCACGTCCGGCCGGCCCTGCATGCACATCAGCGTCTGCAGGCCGTAGGCGCAGGCGGTGGCGCGGGTCCCGTCGAAGACGTCGACCTCGAGCGAGCAGATGGTGAGCGTGCGGCCGGGCTTGATCACCTTCCCGGTCGCGACCAACCGGTCGCCCCGGGCTGGCGCCAGCAGGTTGATCTTGAACTCGACGGTGAGCACCGAGGCATCGGCCGGGAACAGCGTGAAGCCGGCATAGCCGCCGGCGGAGTCGGCGATGGTCGAGGTGACGCCGGCATGGAAGAAGCCGTGCTGCTGGGAAAGGTCGGGGCGGAACGGCAGCTCGATCTCGACCAGGCCCGGTTCGACCCGGATCATCCGGGCACCGAGCAGGCTCATGATCCCCTGGCGGCCGAAGCTGGCGCGCACGCGCTCGGCGACATCGGGGTCGGTCGGCTGAAATTGCGTCATGCGTCCCGTGCTCTTGAAGGCCCGTTTAGGCGGGGAACAATGGAGAGGCGATTTCGCCGGCGCAAGGCCGCCCTGGCGGGCCTCGTTTCCGATCGGCTAGACTTTCCCCTGCTCCTAGTTCGCACTCGGCTTAGCCGAGGTTACAGAGTTCACCATCGGAAACCGCTGGAGCGAAGGACCTCCCATGACCCAGACGCTCGCCCATCCCACCGCCAATGCCGACCTTGAATCGGCGCTCGCCGAGGCGCGGGCGGAGTTCATCCGCCGGAACCCGAAGAGCCAGAAGCTCTATGACGAGGCCTGCTCGAGCCTGCCCGGCGGCAATACGCGCACGGTGCTGTTCTACAGCCCGTTCCCGGTGACGATGGTGAAGGGCCAGGGCGCCAATCTGTGGGACGCCGACAGCAAGAAGTATGTCGACTTCCTTGGCGAATACACCGCCGGTCTCTATGGCCACTCGCATCCGGTGATCCGGAAGGCGATCGACCAGGCGCTCGACGACGGCATCAACCGCGGCGCCCACAACCAGCTCGAAGGCAAGCTCGCCTCGCTGATCTGTGCCCGCTTCCCCTCGATCGAGCTGGTGCGCTTCACCAACTCGGGCACCGAGGCCAACCTGATGGCGATCACGGTCGCCCGCCACTTCACCCAGCGGAAGAAGGTGATGGTGTTCGAGGGCGGCTATCACGGCGGCATCTTCACCTTCGCCGACGGCAACAAC
>CAXNIC010000143.1:0-11814 GCA_964201945.1 Alphaproteobacteria bacterium | reverse complement strand
TTGGCGCCGAGCGCCTTGCCCATCAGCAGGAACGCGGGCGAGCCCGGCATGCGCAGCTTGACGCCGGCGAGATCGGCCGGGGTCTCCACCTTGCGGGCTTCGCGCAGGTTCACGATGCGCGGGCCGGCATAGTAGTAGTCGAGGATCTGGACCTGCAGATCCTTGGCGATCCTGGCCTTGTATTCCTTGCCGATGTCGCCATCCATCGTTGCCTTGACGTGGTTCCAGTCCTTGAACAGGTAGCCCACGGTCATGACGTTGTATTCGGGGATGCGGTCGGCGATGTCCCACCAGCTGAGGATGGTCATCTCGATCGAATTGCGCTGAAGCGCCACGACCTCGGTGCCCTGGCGCACCAGAGTGCCGGTGTGGTGGACCTGGAAGTCGAACTCGCCCGGCGCCGAGCGGTCGACCCATTCCTTGAACACGTACATCATCTCGACCGGCAGGTCGCCGCCGATGCCGGCGGTGCCGAAGCGGACGAGCTGGCGCTGCGGTGCCTGCGCGGCGGCATCCGAGATGCTGCCGGCGACGGCGGCCCCGGCAATGAGCGCGGCTGAGACGATGGCCGCGAGGCGGCCCCTCGATGCATCCATCATGTGCGTTCCCTCCAAGAGGCCGGTCGTGACGACCGCGTCGAGGCGGCCGGTGCCAGCTAGACCGCCATCCTAGGCTGCCGCATTCTTACATTCAATACATTCATCCGGAGGATTGTAAGCGTGATGCTTCTCATCTTATTCGCAGAGAGTGCATAAATGCTGCATTGCGGCATCGAAAAGCGATTGGAGCGTAAGACAAATTGTATTGATTGCATCGACGAGTTGGGGCCTAGTGCCGTCAAAGTCGCGCAGAGGGAGAGAGACATGCCGAAAGCCGCCCGCAAGACGCTTCCGCACGGAATCGTCGCGTCCTCGGTGACGCCGTTCAAGCCGGACGGATCGATCGACTTCCCGCGGATCAAGCCGCACATCGACTGGCTGATCCAAGAGCGGGTCGCCGGCATCTCGCCTCTCGGCAGCTCGGGCGAGTTCTTCGCGATGGAGTCTGACGCCCGGAAGCGCCTGGTCGAGGCGGCGCTGGAGGCGGTCGACGGCCGCGTCCCGACCATGGTCGGCTCGCATCACTACAGCACGCGGATCGCGGTCGATCTCTCGAAGCATGCGGAGAAGGCCGGGGCGGACTCGCTGCTGGTCGTGCCGCCCTATTACGGCCTGCCGACGGCGGAAGGCGTGATGGACCACTACCGCGCCATCGCCGACGCCGTCTCGATTCCGGTCGTGATGTATCACAACGCCGCCGGCACCAATGTCGACCTCGGCACCGAGCATCTGGCCAAGCTGTTCGAGGAAGGCGCCATCAAGGGCGTGAAGATGTCCCACCTGATGCCGGACCGCATGGTCGAACTGCTGCAGCGGAACCTGAAGAACGCCACCATCTATGCCGGCATCGACTACGTCGCCTTCGAGGGCCTGGCCCATGGCGCGCATGGCTGGATCTCGGCGATCCCCAGCATGACGCCCAGGCTGGCGGCCGAGATGTACGAGACGCTGGCGATCAAGCGCGATCTGGTGACCGCCCGCAAGCAATGGGCGAAGCTGGCGCCGCTGATGCGATTCGTCTTCCAGGGCTCGCACATCGCGCGGAACGCGCCGGCGCCACACTGGGCCGCGATCATGAAGACGGGCTTGAGCCTGATCGGACCGGATGTCGGCCAGCCGCTGCCGCCGAGCACGCCGCTCGATCCCCAGAACACGGCGACCCTGGCCGCGCTCCTCAAAAGCCTCGGCTACCGCGTGAAGGCGCCGAAGCGAAAGGGCTGAGCGACCACCAGAGAGACAGGCGGCGCGGGCGATACTAGGCTCGCGCCATGGGACCCTTTCTCATACCTGTCGCCGTCGCGCTGCTGGCGTCCGCCGCCCTCGCGGCCGAGCCCGAGTTCCGCAAGGACGGGGTGGATGCCGCGGCCCATGGCATGGGCGCGGGATATCCGCTCGGCACCCGCGCCACGCTCGGCAACCAGCCGTACCTCGTCGGCGGGCTCAGCCGCTACGACGAGCTCCTGCCGGCACGGACGGTGGCGAAAGGAACGAGCGCCTGGTCGTTCAAGCGCGATGGCACGCTGCCGGCCATCAGCTATCTCTACCAAGGTGCGCAGCGCAATCTGCAGGACTATCTCGACCGCAATCCGGTCACGGGGTTCCTGGTCGCGCGCGACGACACCATCCTGTTCGAGCGCTACCAGTACGATCGCAGCGATGCGCATCGCCTGACCTCGCAGTCGATGGCCAAGACGGTGACGGCCATGCTGATCGGCATCGCCGTCGGCGAAGGCAAGATCCGCTCGATCGACGACCTGGCAGAAGCCTATGTCCCGGACCTCGCCGGCAGCGCCTATGGCCGGACACCGATCCGCGCCCTCCTGAACATGTCGTCCGGCGTCGCGTTCGAGGAGCGCTACGACGGCAAGGACGACAGCGCGAAGATGGGGCGCGGCCTGTTCGTGCCCGGCGTCGCCGAGAGCTCGGGGAAGGTCCTGGCCCAGTTCAACACGCGGGTGAGCCCGCCCGGCCGCGTCTTCCACTATGCCGGCAGCGAGACGATGACGCTGGGCCTGGTGCTGCGCGCCGCCACCGGGCGGCCGGTCGCCGAGTACCTGTCGGAGACGATCTGGCAGCCGATCGGCGCCGAAGCGAATGCCAGCTGGGTCACCGACGTCTTCGGCCAGGAGGCGACGTTCTGCTGCTTCAATGCCGTGCTTCGCGACTATGCGCGCTTCGCCCGGCTGCTGGCCCATGAGGGCGACTGGAGCGGCCGCCAGCTGATCCCGCGGCAATGGATCAAGGACGCCACCACCGTCCGCGCCGAGGACGAGCATCTCAAGCCCGGCAAGGTCAGCGGCAGCTTCGGCTACGGCTATCAGGTCTGGCTGCTCGGCAATCCGGCTGGCACGTATTCGCTCCGCGGCATCCGCGGCCAGGCGATCTTCGTCGATCCCGCGAGCAAGCTGGTCATGGTACAGACCTCGGCGCGGCCGCAGCCGATCGACCCCGGCACCTTCGAGAACGTGCTGGTGTGGCGGACCCTGGTGGAACAGGTCCGGCGCTGACCCTCTTCGCTTGACGTCCGACGCTCGCGCGGGTCCAGTCCCCTCACCCTGCATGCCGCCCCGCCCGCTGTCCCTTCCCATCTTCGCCGCACTCCTCTGCCTGACCACGGCCGCGACCGGCTCGTTCATGAACTGCCTCATCCGGATCGTCTCGGACGAGCTGCACCCGTTCGAGATTGCCTTCTTCCGCAATTTCTTCGGGTTCCTCACCATCCTGCCCTTCGCGCTTTATCGCG
The DNA here is from genome assembly GCA_964201945.1 of Alphaproteobacteria bacterium. Classification (GTDB taxonomy): domain Bacteria; phylum Pseudomonadota; class Alphaproteobacteria; order SHVZ01; family SHVZ01; genus SHVZ01. Next base: position 8,472 of record CAXNIC010000143.1, on the reverse strand, counting down.
GCCTCGGCACATTCCGGGCGCGACGTCCGGGCAAGCTGGCGCTGGCGGCGTTCATCAACCTGTTCTCGATGCTGTCGTTCTTCAGCGCCGTGCCGCTGCTGCCGCTGAACGAGCTGACCGCACTCAGTTTCACTCAGCCGCTGTTCCAGACCGTGGGCGCAGTGCTGATCCTGGGCGAGGCGATCCGGCGCTGGCGCTGGATCGGGACGCTGGTGGGATTCCTCGGCGTCCTCGTCGTCGTGCGCCCGGGGACCGAGGCGTTCTCGCCGGCCTCCCTCCTCGTTCTCTTCGGTGCCTCGACCTATGCCGGCGTCTCGCTGGTCATCAAGTCGGTCGCCGACAGCGAGGACTCGATTACCACCGTTCTCTACGTCTCGGGCCTGATCGGCCTGATGTCGCTGCCGATCGCGGCCACCGTCTGGACCTGGCCCAGCCTCCACGCCCTCCTGATGATGGCGGCGATCGGCGCGCTCGGCACCACCGGCTGGTTCGCCTTCGCCTATGCCTTCAAGCTGGCCGATGCCTCGGCGCTCGCGCCCTACGACTTCATGCGCCTCCCCTTCATCGCGGTACCTGCCTACCTGTTCTTCGGCGAGGTGCCCGATCTCTGGACCTGGGTCGGCGCCGCGGTGATCTTCGGCTCGAGCGCGCTGGTTACCCGCGCTGAAGCCCGGAATGCTCGATAGATCACCGTCCGCGCCGGGAACCGCCATTTCGCCGCTGCGTTCTCACGAACCAGGGGCTTTACCGGCGGAGTGACCTTCCTTTGAACAGGCGCGCGAAGATCTGGCTCGGCGTTCTCGGCGGACTGAGCGCGCTGATCGTTGCGGTCGTCGTGCTGTTCGACTGGAACTGGTTCAAACCCTATGTCGAAGCGCAGGCCTCGGCCGAGCTCGGCCGCCCGGTAAAAATCGGCAATCTCCACGTGAAGCTCGCCCGCGAGCCTGTGGTGATTCTCGATCGCTTCGAGATCGGCAACCCTTCCGAATTCCCTGCAGGATCCAAACTCGCCGACTTCGAGCGGATGGAGTTCCGGGTCGACCTCGCCCGGTACTTCGACACCGGCCAGATCTATTTCCCGGCGATGACGCTGCATCATCCGGTCTTGAGGCTCGAGCCCGGCCCCGTCACCGGCACGCCGAACTGGCTGGTCGGGCCACTCGACCCACGCTCGGCCGAGGCGACGTCCACCGCGGCGCCCGAGATCGGCCAGCTCACGGTCCATGACGGCCTGGTCCATGTCGTCGATCCCAAGAGCAAGACCGACGTCGACATCCTCATCCACACCGAAGCCGCCCCGCAGGGCGGGGAACAGCAGATCGTGGTGAGCGGCTCCGGCCGCTACGCCGCCGCCGAGACCAAGTTCGAGGTACGCGCCGGCTCCTTCGCCGCCCTTCGCGACACCACCGCCCGCTATCCCGTCGATCTGGAATGGCAGATCGGCGCGACCCGCATCAAGCTGGCCGGCACCGTCCAGAACCGCACCAATCTCGCCGGCGTCGACGGCAGGCTGGAACTGAGCGGCCCCGACATGAGCCTGCTCTTCCCGATCCTCGGCCTCGCCCTGCCGACGACCCCGCCCTACAAAATCGCCGGCCATGTCTGGCAGTCCGGCACGGTCATCCATTTCGACAAGTTCGACGGCATCGTCGGCAGCAGCGACCTCTCCGGCAGCATCGCCGTCGATACCGCCGGGCCGCGTCCCGTCCTGGTCGGCGAGCTGAACTCGGGCAAGACGGTGCTCGCCGATCTCGCCGGCTTCGTCGGCGCCACGCCCGGCAAGGCCGATGCGCCGAACGCGACCAAGGAGCGGAAGGCGGTCGCTGCCAAGGACGCCGCCAGCGACAAGGCCCTGCCGGCCCGTCCCGTGGACTCGATGCGGATGAACGAGATGGACGCCCACATCGTCTATCGCGCCAAGCGCCTGGAATCCGACTACCTGCCGCTCGACGACCTGATGGCGAAGCTGGACCTCGAGAACGGGCGCCTCAGGCTGCAGCCGCTCAACTTCGGCATCGGCAAGGGCCGGATCGTGACCACCGTCGACGTCGATGCCACCAAGACGCCGCCGCGCTGGAACATCGATGCCGAGTTCCGCAACGTCGAACTGAAGCGCATCCTGCAGAAGATCGGCGGCAATCTCGGCGGCGCCGGCATGATCGGCGGGCGCGCCAAGATCGCCGGCACCGGAAGCTCGGCCTCCGACGTGCTCGACAGCGCCGACGGCCGCGTGACCCTGGCCATGACGCAGGGCGAGATCAGTGCGCTCCTGACCGAGCTGGCAGGGCTCGACCTGCTCGAAGCGCTGGGCTTCTCGATCTCCGGCAAGGACCGCACCTTCCCGATCCGCTGCATGGTGGTGGACGGCGAGATGCAGAAGGGCGTGCTCAAGACCAACACCTTCGTCGTCGACACCACCGACACCAACATCGGCGGCGTGGGCTCGCTGAACTTTCGCGACGAGACCCTGAACTTCCGCCTGGAGGCGCATCCGAAGGACGTCAGCCTGCTCGCCTTCCGGGCACCGGTGCATGTCCGCGGCACGCTGAAGAAGCCGACCGTCGGCATCGATGCCGCGACGACCGGGGCTCGCGGTGCTGCGATGATCGCACTCGGCGTGCTGCTGACGCCGCTCGCCGCCCTGATCCCGACCATCGAGCTCGGCCTCGGTAAGGACAGCGACTGCGCCGGACTGATCGCTCAGGCTCAGGCCGTGCAGAAGAACCCCCGGAAAGGCCCGGTCATCGACAAGAGCCTGCCTCCCCAGACCAGCGCAGTCCCCGACGCAGGCCCGACGCCGCGGGCGAACCAGGAAGTCCAGGGCGGCGGCCGCGACTGACGCGCTATTCCGCCGCCGGCGCCGTATCCAGGTAGTCGGACGGCCCGGGCGCACGGAAGCCACCCGACTGCATCCGCCAGAGCCTTGCATAGGCGCCGCCGGCCGCCAGAAGCTCGGAATGGGTGCCCTGCTCGACGACGCGGCCGTGGTCGAGGACGATCAGGCGGTCCATGCGCGCGATGGTCGAGAGCCGATGCGCGATGGCGATGACGGTTCGCCCTTTCATCAGGTCGTCGAGCTGCTCCTGGATCGCCGCCTCGACCTCGGAGTCGAGCGCCGAGGTCGCCTCGTCCAGCACCAGGATCGGCGCGTTCTTCAGGATCACGCGGGCAAGTGCCACGCGCTGGCGCTGGCCGCCGGAAAGCTTCACGCCACGCTCGCCGACATGGGCCTCAAAGCCGCGGCGGCCGTTCCAGTCCTCCAGCGTCTCGATGAACTCGAGCGCATGCGCGCGCCTGGCCGCATCGCGGATCTCGTCCTCCGAGGCGCTCGGCCGGCCGTAGCGGATGTTGTCGCGGATCGAGCGGTGCAGCAGCGAGGTGTCCTGCGTCACCATCGAGATGTGGCCGCGGAGGCTCTCCTGGGTCACGCCCGCGATGTCCTGCCCGTCGATCAGGATGCGGCCGCCCTCGACGTCGTGGAAGCGCAGCAAGAGGTTGACCAGCGTCGACTTGCCGGCGCCGGAGTGGCCGATCAGGCCGACCCGCTCACCCGGCTGGATGGTGAGCTCGATGCCGTGCAGCACGCCGCGGGAGGTGCCGTAGCCGAAGGAGACGTCCTCGAACTGCACCTTGCCGCGCGTGACCTCGAGCGTCTTCGCATCGGGGCGGTCCGGCATCTGGCGCTGGACCGCGATCGACTTCATCCCGTCCTGGACCGTGCCGACATTCTCGAAGATCGAGGTGACGTTCTGCGCCACCCAGCCGGCGATGTTGGCGATCTGCCAGGTGAGCGGCAGCGCCATGGCGACGGCGCCGACCGAGATGCGGCCCTCGACCCAGAGCCATACCGCGATGGCCCCGGTGCCGACCACCATCGAGGCGTTCAAGGTCGACAGGCTGAGGCCGAACAGCGTGATCAGGCGGACCTGGCGGCGGAACGCATCCGTGTGCTCGTCGACGGCCTGGCGGACGAAGGCGTCCTCGTCGCGCGAGCGCGCGAACAGCTTGACCGTCACGATGTTGGTGTAGCTGTCGACGACGCGGCCGGTGAGCGCCGAGCGGAATTCCGAGGTTTCTCTCGACCGGTCGCGCAAGCGGGGCACGAACGTGCGCAGCATCACCGCGTACCCGACGAACCACAGCAGGATCGGCACCGCCAGCTTGGGATCGCTGGAAGCGAGCAGCACGACCGCACTCGTGCCGTAGACCAGGATGTACCAGACCGCATTGGTGGCGGCGACGACGCTCTCCCGGAGCGACGGCCCGGTCTGGATGATGCGGTTGGCGATGCGACCGGCGAAGTCGTTCTGGAAGAACGACCAGCTCTGTCTGACCACGTGCCAGTGGTTCTGCCAGCGGATCAGGTTGCTCAGGCCCGGCGTGATCGCCTGATTGGTGATGAGGTTCTGCAGGCAGAGCGCGGCGGGGCGGAGCAGCAGCATCACCAGAGCCATGCCGAGGAGCTGAGGCCCGGCCTCGGCCATGAGATCGCCTGGCGCATGCGTGGAGACCAGCGTCACCACCCGGCCGATGAAGACCGGGATCAGGCTGTCGAGCACCGCGACCAGGAAGCCGGCGCAGAACAGCGCCGCCAGCAGGCCGCGGGCCTGGCGGGCATAGTGCCAATAGAACGCCAGCAGTCCCGGCGGCGGCGCGCTCTCGGGCGACCGCGCCGTCGGAAGCAGCAGGCTCTCGAAAAAGCGGAACAGACGCATCGATCTCTGGCCTGGCTCCCGAGGCGAGACGGCACCGGCGGGGAGCGTGAAAAATCGCGACGAACCGCCGGCCGCAGGCCACTGGCGCGGCCCGTCTCCGTCGGCGTTGGTTGGGTATTGGCTCCTGGATAGCCCGAGTCGGGGGCATCGGGCAAATCCCCAGCATCGCCGTCACGATCACCGTTCGCCGGTGTCGCAAAAAGGTCACGGTGATGGCCGGAGTCGCGCCGGTGCGCTAGCCTCGCGGCCATGATCCGCGAGAACGGCGCGTCGTGACCGGGGAGCCGAAGACCAAGGTGGTCCATCGCGGCCTGATCACCGCGGCGGTCATGACCGCGACGATCATGCATGCGATCGACACGACGATCCCGAACGTGGCGCTGCCGCACATGCAGGGCAGCCTGCTCGCGACCCAGGAGCAGATCGCCTGGGTGCTGACCAGCTACATCGTCGCCGCCGCGATCATGACGCCGCCGACCGGGGCGCTGGCGGTCCGGCTCGGCCGCCGCAGGCTGTTCCTCATCGCCATTCTGGGCTTCACCGCCGCCTCGGCGCTCTGCGGCATCGCCGGCAGCCTGACCGAAATGCTGATCTACCGCACGCTGCAGGGCGCCTTCGGCGCCGGCCTGGTGCCGCTGTCGCAGGCGACCCTGCTCGACACTTATCCCCGCGAGCGTCACGGCGAGGCGATGGCGCTCTGGGGCATGGGCTTCGTCGCCGCCCCGATCTTCGGACCGACGGTCGGCGGCTACCTCACCGAGTTCTACGACTGGCGCTGGATCTTCTACATCAACGTGCCCGTCGGCATCCTCGCCTCGCTCGGCATCTGGTACGCGCTGCCGGAGACCAAGTCCGACCGCGAGGCCGGCTTCGACTGGACCGGCTTCGCCTTCATCGCGCTCGGCATCGGCGCACTCCAGATCATGCTCGACCGCGGCCATCACCTCGACTGGTTCGCCTCCAGCGAGATCGTGACCATGTCGGTGATCTCCGCCCTCGCTTTCTACCTGTTCTTCGTCCACAGCCTGACCACCGACAGGCCGCTGATCGCCTTCGCCGTCTTCCGCGACCGGAACTTCGTCTCCGGCCTGATCATCAGCTTCCTCATCGCCGTCGTCGTCCTGGCGATGCTGGCTCTCCTCTCCCACCTGCTGCAGGACGTGCTCTCATATCCGGCGATCGACGCCGGGCACATCATGGGACCGCGCGGGCTCGGCACGTTCTGCGCCATGCTCATCGCCGGCCGCATGGTCAGCCGCATCGACCCCCGCTACCTGGTATTCTTCGGGGTGTCGCTCACCTCATGGGCGTTCTGGCTGATGGCCGGATTCACCCTGAACGTCGGAGCGTGGGACCTGATCTGGACGGGGTTCATCCAGGGCTTCGGCATGGGCTGCATCTACGTGCCGCTCAGCACCTTCTCGTTCTCGACGCTGCCCGCCGAGCATCGCACCACCGGCGCCAGCCTGTTCAGCCTGGTCCGGAACATCGGCGCCAGCGCCGGCATCGCCATCCTGGAAGCGCTGCTGGCGCGGAACAGCCAAGCCTACCGCGCCACCATGGTCGAAGGCATCACGCCCTACGATCCGCGCTTTCGCGAGCCCAGCGCCGCGGCACCCTGGGACCTGCAGACGATGGAGGGGCTGCTCAGCCTCAGCGGCGAGGTCGACCGCCAGGCGAAGATGCTGGCCTACCTCACCGACTTCCAGTGGATGATGGGCATCACGCTGCTCATCCTGCCGATGCTGCTGATCGGCCGACGCCGGCGGCACTGAGCCGCCGGCGTCGTCCTCGTCAGATCAGCTCTTCTTCTCGATGTTCCAGAGCACGAGACGCACCGTGTCGAGCACGCCCGAGAGCGTCTTCCGGTAGGCGACCGGCGAATAGAACTGGCCGACCGGAATATAGGGAACGACCTCGTAGAAACGCGTCTGCAGACGCTCGACGACCTTCTTCTGCTCGTCGGCCGTCGCCGCCATCGGGAACTCGAGGCGGATCTTCTCCAGCGTCTCGTCGCAGGGCCAGCCGAACCAGTTGGAGCCGTCGCAGGGGCTCGGCACCGCGGCGTTGGTCAGTGGGCTGCCCTGGGCGAGGCCGCCGCCCCAGGTGTGGAAGATGTGCCAGCCGCGCGGGTTCTTCTCGGGATCGTCCTTGAGGGCGCGGCGGGCGCTCTGGGTGCCCCAGTCGACGGTGTGCAGGTCGACGTTGATCCCCGCCTCCTTCAGCTTCTGCGAGGTGACGATGGCCTGGGTATGGGCGAGATGGGCTTCGGCCGGGTCGAGCAGGACGATGCGCTCGCCCTTGTAGCCACCCTCCGCCAGCAGCGCCTTGGCCTTGGCGAGGTTCGCCTCCTTGCTCCCGGTTGCCCAGGGGCCGACGCCGACCATCGTCTCGAACGGCGTCCCGCAGACGAACACCGACCAGCACGGCTTCTCGTACTCGCGGTTGCCGATCATCGATCCCAGGTAGTCGCGCTGGTCGCCGACCAGATAAAGCAGCGCCTGGCGGATCTTCGGATTGTTCATCGGCGGGGCGAGATGATTGATCCGGAAGATGCCTTGCGTGCCGATGCGGTCGATGACGCGGACCTCGATGTTGGCGTCCCGCTTCATCAGCGGCAGGAGGTCGGTGGTCGGAATCTCGATCACGTCGACCTCGGCGCGGATCAGCGCCTGGGCCGCGATGTTGGCATCCGGGATGACGATCCATTCGACCCGGTCGACCTTGGCGACCTTGCCGCCGCCGAAGCCATCGGCGGGCTCGGCCCGCGGCTTGTAGGCCGGGTTCTTCTTGTAGACGACCTTCGCGCCCAGCACCCATTCGTCCTTCACCATGATGAACGGGCCGGAGCCGGTGGGATCGGTGATCTGCTGGTCTGCGGCCAGCATCGCCTCCTTCTCACGCGTGATGAACAGCGGGTTCTCGGGATTTCCCAGCATCGCCAGCACCGGGCCGAACGGCTTCGAGAGCCGGATCTCGAAGGTCGCGGCACCGGTGGCGACCACCTCCTTGGTGAAGGACATCAGCGTCTTGCCGGTCGGGATGCGGTCGCCCCAGCGCTTGATGGTGGCGACGACGTCCTTGGCGGTGACTGGCGAGCCGTCATGAAAGCTGAGGCCGTCCCGGAGCTTGAAGCTCCAGGTGAGGCCGTCGGCGCTCCGCTGGAAGCTGTCGACCATCTGCGGCACGTAGTCGAGCTTGCTGTTCGGCGCGAACAGCACGTCGTAGACCAGATACCCGTGGTTGGAGGTGACGTTGTTCGTGGTCCAGACCGTATCCAGAATCTTCAGGTCCGCCTGCGGCACGATGCGGAGCGTGCTTTGCGCCTGAGCCTCCCCGGCCGTGAGGCCGAGCGCGACGATGCCGAGGCCTCCGAGCAGCCGACGCCAGTCGAATTTATTCATGATGCTCTCCTTGTTCGCGTGGCCCAAAGGGCCTCGTCGTTAAGGAGCCGTTCAGATCGGCTCTCTTGGCCCGACATTTCCCAGATGGCCGGTCGATCCGGCCACGGTGGCGGAAGGATAGGGCCGCCTGAGGCAAAATGAAAGCGCGTGGGTGCCATATTTGTCCCCGTCGCGTTTCTGCCTCCGCTCAATCCATGACCTTGCTGCCGATTCCGATGAAGGCGCCCAGGCATTCCGATTTGATGGCGCCCTGGGTTCCGACATGATGTCGCCCAGGTGGTGGAGCCTCGCTGGCTGGTAATCAGTGACACCGAAGGTTTGGTTCGGTCAACTCTTGTTGGATGATTTTGGCC